>CAJBSZ010000372.1 GCA_903958395.1 uncultured bacterium
GGATGAAAACACTGGTGCCGGGTGAATCGCTGGTGACGCCGATGGCTGTTCTGACGGTGGTATGCGGTTCGCTGGAAGACGCTTGCGACCGACTGAACGCCCAGATGATTCCAGCGGCGGAACGGCAGCCAGCGGTGGAACAGGAATTGCCGATAGTGTTCAACGATTGGTGCACAAGTTGGGGGTATCGCACCCATGATACGGTAGTGGCTCTGGCGGACCGTCTAAAAGGCACACCCGTGAAATACTTTGTTATTGATGCCGGCTGGTATGGTGCGGCGGGCCAATGGGAATGTGCGCAGGGCGATTGGGAGGTCCATTCGACGTCATTTCCAGGCGGGTTCAGGGCCACGACCGATGCACTTAGGGCGCGCGGGTTGATTCCCGGACTGTGGTGTGAGGCGGAGATTGTGGGCAGGGATTCGAAAGCGTTTCAGCTCACGGAGCATTTATTGCAGCGTGATGGACTTCCGCTGACGGTGCGAGGCCGCCGGTTCTGGAATCTGCGTGATCCGTGGGTCCAGGACTATCTGGGCCAGCGCGTGATTCAATTGCTCAAGGACGGTGGATTCGGATATCTGAAGCTGGACTACAACGAGACGATTGGAATTGGCTGTGACGGCGATGATTCCCTGGGTGAGGGGTTGCGGCGTCACGTCGAGGAGGGGATTTATCCCTGGTTTGACAGACTCCGGAGCGAGTTGCCAAAGCTGGTCATTGAGAACTGCGCCTCCGGTGGGCACCGGCAGGAGCCGTCCATAGTCAGCCGTTGTGCCATGACCAGTTTTTCTGATGCCCATGAGACAGTGGATATCCCGATCATCGGCGCCAATCTGCAGCGGTTGCTGCTAGCGCGGCAGATGCAGATATGGGTGGTGTTGCGGGCGTCGGATACGTCTCAGCGGATGGTCTATACATTGGCGGCCGCCTTTCTCGGCCGCATGTGCTTGTCCGGCGACATCCATCTATTGTCAGATACCCAATGGTTGCTGGTGAGTGAAGCCATGGCGTTTTATCGGGAGGCATCGGGTGTTATCAAACATGGGCAGGCCCGTCGTTTCGGTCCGCCGGTTCTGAATTATCATCATCCAAAAGGGTGGCAGGCGGTAATGCGGAAGCGTGAAGGGCGGATTCTTGGCGTCGTCCATTGTTTCGGTGACTGCAGCGGGGAGGACGTGAGGTTTGACGTGCCCTGGCCGGGTGACTGGAGGGTGGGGCGAGTGCTGTCGTCGGATGAATTCCGGCCTGTCGTGAGTCAAGGCCGACGCCTCACCTTTTCCGCCAAACCGTTTTCCGCCACTGTATTTATGTTGGAACTGAACGCCTCGCCCGATGTATGTCGCGAGGATTGAGATCATTTGGCTACAATGGAAGGAAGAATTTAAATGTCATTGAAACTTGAGAAGGCGGTTATGTCGAAGTTCCTGCTTGTCGGTGGGGTCATCATCATGTCCTTTGTCTCGGCCCTGAGCTTGGAGGCTGCTGAGCCGCTGCCATTCAAGACGGAGACGACGCGGCGGGAGATATCCGCGAAGCGGCCGATGTTCATTCTCAGGGACGACATCCGGAACTTGGATCTGGTTCCGCCGGACGTGCGGCCCTACGTGGCCTTTGTCGACGACGGTAAGAATGCCGACAAACTGAATGCGATGGGGGTCTACTTCATGACGGGCACCACCTGGCCGGAGATCCCGGAATCTTTTCTCAATGCAGAGGAAGAGCGCTTCAGGAAGTACCCTTACTATCTTGGAACCTACGTAGGTGAATTCCCCGGTAATGCCTGGGACCGCGAGCTCAAGGCCTTGACGCGCCGGGTTGCGATGGCCGCCAAGTACGGCGGGTATGTCATGATGGGTATCCAGGGATTTCGCAACAACATCCCGCGGCTGCCGAAGTTTCCGGAGATGACCAAGCTCATGCGCGAAAACAGCGCGAGCATGGTCTTTTTGCACCGCAACAACGGCATCGGATGGGAATATGAGGGCTATTCCGAGATCCTCGGAGCCTGGCAGAGCGGCATTGCCGGACACTGGGGGTACGATACGCAGTCGTTCAAGTGGGGCTACGAGAGCGGACATACCCGTCTCTTTGGCGAGGAGATGGCGGTGCGCGACGGTTCGTATTGGATCATGTTGAACTATCCCGAGGGGGCGCTCGGCATCGAGATGCTCGAGGCGGCGGCCCTGGGGTCGACGGTGTTCTACTGGGAGATGACCTGGCATGTGACGTTCGCGCCGGAGAAAGGGCCGACCCCCGTCTTTCGCAACGTCTACCTGCCGCTGATAAGGCGGATGATCAACGAGGGGCTGATTAGTACGAAAGAACAGGTGTTGGCGCAGACGCCTGCTGCCATCCTGCAAAAAGGGCAAGTCGGCCGCGAGTATGCCAAGGCTGGCGAGCTTTTTGAGGGGCTCTATGGTCCGTGCTACTCCGAACTTCTGGAATGGCTGCCCTATAGCGGACGCTATCTGCGTGTGCCCGTTCTATATGAGGGTACGGCCACCGCGGCCGATCAGGCGCGTTACACCACCGTTGCCGATAACCGCGAGGGGAAGGCTTGGACTGACACGCTTGCCAAACGACGCTGGTTCGATGAACGGTTCGCGGCGAATGGCCGGGGCAGCTCCTGGTTTATGCAGATCAATAATCGCTGGTATGTTGCCAATCCTCACGTCAATCAGAACCTGAACACCGACTTTGAGTTCCCGCTGGATTCGAAAAAAACGGCGGTTTCCGTGGCGGGCGTCTTCACGCCGCACACCTTTGCGATCCTCGAGTCCAAAGCCGATACGCTCCGGCTGCATGTGAACAACTACCGGGTGGATCACAACAAGGATTTCTGGGACACGCCCCTGATCGATAAGTATCTGAGCAGCGATCCCATTAAACCCGGGGGGTATCTGCACGACAAATATTGGGCGCACCCGACGGACGGTGAGTTGCGGGAAAGTGTGATCTGGCTGAACGGTCTCGCCCAGGAGCCAAAGATCATGGCGACCGGCCGTGGTGAGCCGGGCTACGAGCGCCCCTTCGAGCAGTCGACCGCATGGGATGGGGCGCGCCGGAGGTGGACTCTGCGGTTGCGGCACAATGGTCCCGTGGATGTGACGATCCAGACCGGTGACCTTGCCGCAACCGGCTCCATGTTTCCGGCTACGGCCGGAAACTTCGCCTGTTTCGCCCATGCCACGGCGTCCAGCTACTTCTCACTGCACACGATTCCGGAACAGGTGCTGGATGGCAATGACCGAAGTTCACGATGGGAGGCGGGAAAGCAGGAGTCAGGAGTCAGCAGTCAGCAGTCAGAAGACGGGGAAGAGGCGTGGTTGCAGGTGGAGTTCCGGGAGAAGAAGACGTTCAACCGGATTGTGCTGAAGGAATATCTGGACCGGATTGTGGAGTATCGTCTGGAGTACATGGCCCTACAAAGAGAGGAATGGATCGAGATTGCACGGGGAGATGCCATCGGTTCTGCCAAGGTTCATGACTTCAAAACCGTAACAGCGGACAAGGTGCGGGTGGTGATCACGAAGACCAAGACCGATTCCTTCGGGCTGGGGAGCTGGCCGTCCCTTTATGAGTTTGAGGTCTATGGGGATCAGCCGGGCATGCTCACGCCGTACGCCGAGAACGTCAGCGATCTTTACGAGGCCGAGGAGGATGCGATTCTGACGGGTGACGCCGAGCGGGTCCTTCACCCGCCCGGGGGCATGCACTATAGTGTCTGGAACCGTGGGTTCATCCGCTTTTCGGATCGCTCAGCGTCCGTCAAGTTTCTGGTCAATGCACCGGTTCAGGGAAACTACCGGCTTGGGCTGCGCTACAGCCGAGGGGAGTGGTTTGGAACCTGGAAAAGTCGCTTGCGGTTGTTGGTTAATGGGACGTCGTTGCGGGAGGTGTCGCTAGGTACGCAATCCTGGAATTATTGGAATACCAAGGTGGAAGGAGTCGCACTCAAGAAAGGGATCAACACGGTGGAATTCCAGAATGATCCGGGCGATCTTGGCGTTTGTTTCATCGATCACCTGCAGGTGACCTATGTGCAGGGGGACCCGCTGCCGGTACCCACGGACGTGATGAAGGAATACTGCCCCTGGCACGTGCAAAAGACAATACCCGCACCGCAGCTGCCTCCTTTAAAACAAACCCGTGATATTCGCCAGGACGGCGCTGCCGCTAAATTGGCCGGAGGGGCGAGTGCACGCCACCTGGTTGCCGGCTACTCGGATGCCGGTTATGTGCATTTTGGTCCGGCTGTCGGTCAATCGGCTGAGTTTACCGTGCGTGCGGAGAAGACCGGTTACCATGCGCTGTCGGTCCGACTGGGCTATCCGACGCAGACCTACGGTCAGCGAACCTTTTCTGCTTTTGTTGATGGTCGTAAGATCCAGAGCTATTCCATTCCCTATGCCCGCGATGGGAGCTGGGTTACCATGACGGAGTCGGTTTGGCTCGAGGCGGGCGCGCGCTCCCTGGTGTTGCGGGTGGATAAGGGGGATAGCGGGAATGTGCTGATCGACTCTGTGATGATCGTGCCCCGGTCCGAGGCGGACTTTGTCGCGCCGACGGGTCTGCAACTTGCCCCGCGGGTTTTGACGGTGCCGGTTGCCGGCGGATTCAACCAGTTGGAAGCGAAATTGCTCCCGGAGAACAGCTCAATAAAAGACATCGTCTGGGATATCGAGAATCCCAGGACCGCCACGGTGCGCCCGGATGGCCTGGTGCAGGGATTGATGCCCGGCAAAACGAAGGTCACCGCGCGCCCCCGGGGCGGTGGGCCTGTCAGCGCTGTCTGCGAGGTGACCGTGGACACCAAGGTGAATATTGCCGGGCAGGCCAGCGCCACGGCCAGCTTCAAAGGCGGCGGCCAGGTCATCGACGGGGTGATTGGCGATCTGGCCAAGGATTGGGTGGTGCCGGGGAACCTTAGCACTTACTACAAGAAAATTCCCTGGGTGCAACTGGATTGGAAAGAACCGCGGACCATTGAGCGTGTCGTGATCTACGGTCCGGCCTTCGAGAATTCCTGGGCGGAGGCCGTGCTGAGGGGCAGCGATGGCGTGAGCACGACGCTGGGGCCAATCCCTCAGGCAGGTAAGGGTGCGCTGGCGGTCAAATTTAATAAACCAAGGATCGTGAAGTGGCTCAAATTGGAGATTCGAAAAGGCCAGACGGCCTGGAATGGTAAGGGAAACGGAGTCGGGGAAATCGAAACGTACGGAAAGTAGGACTCGCTCTATGGAACAATCTTTAGATATTGTGGCACGGCACAAAGCCGTGTTCGATAGCGCGCCGCGTGATGTGCCCCGGGGTATTACCGCTACGGATTTTGAACATTCAGGTATGGAACTGACCAAGACGTGGGGGACGTCGGTGGATGCTCCGCTGCTCGGTAACGGCGATCTGCTGGCCGCGTTTTCCGGCGAGCCCCAATGGCCCCAATTCTGGCTGTCGACCAATGATTTCTGGGAAATGAAGAGTGATGGCTGGGATCTGCAAACCCACAGCTACGGGCAATGCGGGGCCCGCCCGATAGGACGTATCATCCTGAAAGCCTCTGCCATGGAGGGAGCCCGTTACCGCGTGGAACAGGATCTGGCCACGGCCGTGACCACCGCGCGATTTGAAACGGCGGACAGGGTTCTTGTCCTCAAAAGCTTCGTCGCGGCCACGGAAAACGTGCTGATGGTTGAGCTTGAAGCTGAAGGGGGCTTCGTTGAGGTTGCACTTGATTTTAAGTTTCCCAATGAGACGGGCGAGGGCGTCAGCCAGTTTGCGCCATTCAAACTGACAATTCCTACGCAAATCAAGGAATGGTCGCAAGGGGTGTTGTGCGCCACGCGCGCCTACGAGACCGGAGTGGACCAGCCGGTCAAGGCCGTGGTGGCCGCAAAATTTGTCGGAGTGGAGGGCGACAAGGTATCTGTCACGCCGGGCTCCCCCGTGAAACTAGCCGTTGTGGTGAGGACCTGGGAGAAGACCATCCGGCCGTTCGAGTTTGCCCGCTCGCGCGCGGCGTACATCAGCCATGAGGATGCTGAATCAATTTTGGAGCTTCACCAGGCGTGGTGGCGAAACTACTGGTCGGTGTCGCATGTGGAGCTGGACGATCCCGTCATGGAGCAGCGGTACTATCTTTCCCTGTACGTCTCGGGCAGTTTGATCCGGGATCCGAAGTTTCCCCCTTCCATCTTCGGGGCCCAGACGTGGGACGATCCGGGCTGGGCTGGCGACTATAAGCTAAACTACAATCACGAAGCACCTTATTATGGGTTGTATGGATCCGGAAGATTCGAACAGGCAGATGTGCACGATGCCCCATATCTCGCCCTGATGGAGCAAGGTCATGAGACTGCGAGGAAACAGTTCGGGCACCGGGGAATCATGTTCGGATTGGGCATCGGCCCGAAGGGGCTTGTCTGCGAGAACGGCCACTGGGGAAACAAGTCGTATCTGGCCTTTGGTTGCGTAAACATGTCGATCCGCTGGAACTTGACCCGCGAAATCAACTATGGGTGGAAGATCTATCCGTTTGTTCGCGAGGTGGTGGATTTCTGGGAGGATGACCTGGTCTGGGAGGATGGCCGGTATTCCACCAAAAACGACTGCGCACATGAAACCCCTGGCGATTACGCTAAGAATGGGGGCAATGGGCTCGGGTATATCCGTGTGGCGTTCAAGCTGGCCATGGACGTGAGCGAAGCGTTGGGTGTGGACGAGTCCCGGCGGGAGAAATGGCGTCACATCCTCGAGTGCTTGAGTCCCCTCCCGACGGCGAAAGCCAGCGAGATAAAGAAAATTTTCGGACTTCCGGGCGTCGCCATGAAGGACGTCTTTCCTTCCGAACTGCTGGAAGGCAGGGAGGTTCTGTGCCTGGAGGAGGATGGTGTTCAATGGGGATTGTTTTGTGCGGTGGCGCTTCAAAATGTGTATTCGAACGGAATCATCGGGTTGGATTCCGATCCGAAATTGCTTGAGATCGCCCGCAACACACTTGAACTTAAGGCCGCCTATCAGAAGAATTCAGCGCAATGGTCCAAGCGGTGGGCCTTCAAGTTTGATCCCGGTGTCCTGAACTCGGGGGGATGGCGCGACTTCAACCATACCTGTCTTTTCTACCCTGCCGCCGTGAGGCTGGGGCATGATCCCGATACCGTTTGGAATGAACTGCGCTCCTTGATTCTGGACTTGGGTGCGCCGAACGGATTCCTGAAGAACAATCCCTCCGGGATGGAGCAAACCAGCACGGTACCCACTACGATTCACGAGATGATGCTGATGAGTTATGAAGGGGTCATCCGCGTCTTTCGGTCATGGCCTCGTAAATCCCATCCGAATGCCTCCTTTGAAGGGTTGCGCGCGGTCGGGGCCTTCAAGGTGTCCGCGTACCTGTGCAATGGCGAGGTTGGGGAGGTACGCCTGACCAGCTTGCAAGGCCGAGATTGCACCTTGGAAAACCCCTGGCCGGGACGAAAGATCAGGCTTGTTCGGAATGGGGATCGCGAGGAGCTCCTGACCGGTGCGCGGGTGACGTTCATGACAAGGCCTGGCGAGACAATGACCCTGGGTGCCCATTAATTGAAGTGTTATATTATCAAAAGGAATATCAGATGAAAAATTCAATACCAAGGGTTCGCACACTGATCAACGGCGGCACGCCGGATCGTGTGCCGATGTTTGACTTGTTGCGCAATACGGCTGTGATTTCCCATTTTGCGGGAACGCAACTGACGGAGGAGAATGGGGCGGAACTGGTATACAAGGCCTACGAACCAGCCATTGATGCCACACGGCCCATGGTGAAAGCGCCGAATATTGAGCGTTCGCTGACCTTGGAGGACGGCAGGGAACAGAAAATCTATAAGTGGACCACGTGGACCGAACACCGGCGTTATGCGGATTCCGCTGCGTATGAGGCCGTCAAACGCCGGGAACTGGAGTCCTTTGTTGCCGAGTGGACCCCGGCGGATGAAAAAGCCATGCAGGCCCGGGTGTGGGACTGGTATGCCGAGGATCGCCGCAAACTGGGCGATGTCTTCTATTTTCCGGGTGTTCCCGGGACGGATTTGATGGATATCTATGGCGAGATCGGGCTCGAGGAGTTCTGCTACTACCTTGCCGATTGCCCGGATATCATCGTTGAACTTCTGGAGCGTAACACTTTCCGGACCATCCGCTGGGTGGAACATCTTCCGGCGAATCATGGTATGGAAGCTATCTTTTTAGGCGACGACATCGCCTTCAATACCGGGCCGCTGCTGAATCCGGATTGGATGCGGGAACATTATTTCCACCGGCTGGCCCGCGTGATTGCCGCTTACCATGCACGGGGCATCAAGGTCCTGTTCCATTCAGATGGTAATCTGAACTCCATTTTGGGCGACCTGGTGGAGTCGGGGATCGACGGGCTCAACCCGATCGAAGTGCTGGCCGGCATGGACGTGGGCGACATACACCGCCAGTTCCCGAAACTATTCATGACGGGGGGCATTGACGTATCGCAACTTCTGCCGTTCGGCACGCCTTTGCAGGTTAGGGATGCCGTGCGAAAGGCCATTGATGAGGCCGAGGGACGAATCATGATCGGTAGCAGTACGGAGCTGAATGAGGAAGTGCCTCTGGCCAACTTCCTTGCCATGCGGGAAGCAGTATTGGCAGGATGATCTACACGAATCAAAAAGGACGATGATGAAACCACTACCCAAAATGCAGAAAAAACTTTATTACGGCTCCGCCTATTATCCGGAGCTCTGGCCGGAAGCCGATATTGCCTCGGACCTTGAGCACTTCAAGGCGACGGGGATCGATGTGGTGCGCATGGGTGAGTTCGCCTGGTCAACCATGGAGCCCGACGAGGGGCGCATCACTATGGATTTCTTCAGCCGGGTCATTGACCGGTTGCATGCGAACGGTATTGATACCATCTTTTGCACACCGACCCCGACGCCACCCATCTGGCTGACAGACGGTCATCCCGAACGGTTGTTCCAGGATGAGCTGGGTCGGCTCATGCACCACGGGTCACGCCAGCACATTTGCACCAACAACCCCGCTTTCCGCGAGCGTAGCCGGATCATTGTCGAGGCCCAGGCCCGGGCGGTGGGGCGGCATCCGGGTGTGATCGCGTGGCAGACGGACAATGAGTTCACCTGTCATGTCGGCGCCTGCTGTTGTCCGGTGTGTGCCTCGCTTTGGCATGTCTGGCTGGAGAAGCGTTATGGCACGGTTGATGCGCTCAACAAGGCTTGGGGCACCGAGATCTGGAGCGAACGCTACCAGCGTTTTGACCAGGTTCCCCAGCCCCTGACCACCCCGTTTCTGCACAATGCGTCGCTGCAGACGGCCTACCGTTTCTTCTCCCGTGAGATGCTGGCGGAGTTTCAGCGCGAGCAGGTGGACATCCTCCATCGGCATTCCGACGCTCCGGTGACCCATAACAGCCACATCGGATTCCGTATCGACAACGAACAGATTTTCAAGCCGCTGGATTTCGCGGCGTTCGACGATTATCCCGACTGTGACAACTGGCGGCATATGATGGATAACTATGGGATCTGGCGGACGGTCAAACCCGGGCGCCCGTTCTGGGTGATGGAAACCAGCACGTCTCACAACGGATACCTGACGGCTTTTCAGAAGCCGCATCGTACCGGCTACCTCACCGTGGAGGCCCTGGCCGCGTACGCCTCCGGTGCGCAGGGCTTCAACCACTGGCTCTGGCGGCAGCAACGCTCCGGCTGCGAACAGACCCACGGCGCCGTTCTGAGCGCGTGGGGAAAGCCCACGATAGGTTACGAACCGGTGTTGGCGGTGGACCGGATGAGGCGTGAGGTCGAAAAATTCATAGTCGACAGTGAATTCCTGCCCCCTGAGATTGCCATTACGCATTCCGATGCCGCGCGCGCGTTCATGTTCACGGAGCCGCATGAGAACCTTGACTATCTGCAGTTGATGCGGAGTTGGTATGCGTCATTGTCCGACGCCGGTCTTCCGTGCGAGCTAGCCTTTGCGTTCACTGACTTCAGCGGGTACAAGGTGTTGTGCACGCCGTACATGTATCATGTCCCGGCGGAGTTTACGGCGCGCATGATGGCGTTCGTTAAGGCCGGTGGGACTTGGATTGTCGGACCCTTGACCGGCCTTCGCACGGCCGAACATACGGTGCATACGGATCGTGGGTTGGGTGAACTTGAGGTCCTGGCTGGAGTGGAGACCGTCTTTTCTTTTCCGATCACCAACACCGGCGCCACTGGCGAAGCGCTGGGCTGTACCGCGCCGCTGGAGTATTGGGCCTCGTTGTTTGCCTGCAGCGGTTCGTGTCGTGTCGTGGGCACGGTCAAGGGCGGGGTGGCTCCGGGGCTGGCATTTCTTACGGAACAGGATGTGGGCCGCGGGCGGATGGTGATGCTCGGTGCCAAACCGGCCGGGGAGGAAGGCAAGGTGATGATCCGGGCGATCGTCGCGCACTATGCGAAGCTGGCCGGGGTACGCCTGCCGCTGAAGACCACGGTGGGCACGGTGGTTATTCCGCGGACGGATGCCAAAGGCGAGTTCTGGGTGGCGATCAATATGGACGGGGCAGGGGGAACAGTTGACCTCCCGGCGCCGGCCGTCGATCTGTTGTCGGGTGAAAAGATTCCCGCTGGATCGCTATCTCTGGCCCCTTACGGTTATCGTCTGATCCGCGTCTCGGAGCGTAGCTGGCCGAAAGACGCTGAAAGGCGCACATAAAGACGGCCAGCCGACAAGCGGCGGCCCTACAAAAATAACCATAATTACAATTGCTGAACTCGCAGAGGCGCTTTGGGTAATGCGCAAAATCCATCTTCATTTGCGCTGTTTAGCGTTTGTTTGCCATGGTGGATAACTTCATCATTGAGACATGAATCAAATGAAGCCTGTTGTCCCATTTTCAGAATTACAGTCGTGGACACGAAATCAGGAACGAATTGCCTCACAGCCTCTGGCCCTTTGTCCGGAATTCCCCCGTATAGCCGCGCGGCACGAAGCATGGTGGCGTGGTGAGTTGGAGGGGCCGCCGTTGTTCGTCGCCTATGCAAACAAGGAGCCTGCCAGGCCATTTTTGAGAAGGCTTGATTTGCTTGATCGTCCCGAGGCGTGGTTTGAGGCCCGCAATGCCCAGCTCAGGCAACAGCATCATGTCGGTGACTCCTTTCCCTGGCTCAGGGTTGACTTTGGCCCTTGCATGTTGGGTGCACTGCTTGGGGGGCGTACGGAGTTCGTTTCCGACACCACCTGGACCCATCCGATGATCAAGGATGACTGGAGTAACATGCCGGCGGGGCTTCTCAAGGATCATCCCTGGTGGTCGCTCCTGGAGCGGCTTATGGAACTAACGGCCGATCGTGCGGCAGGCCAGTTTATTGTCGGCACCCCCAGCCTCGGCGGGTCGTCGGATTTACTATTGAACTTGCGCGGCACTTCGGAGCTGGCGCTGGACGTCCTTGATCAGCCGGGAAAGATCGAGGAGGCCATTGGCGTCCTATACAAGGCCTGGTGGGAGGCGTTTTGCCGGATCCATGATATTGCCGGACAAAAGGGAGCTGGTCTGGTCAACTGGGTAGCTCTTTGGTCAAATCGGCCCTACTACGTGACAGAATGCGACTTCTGCTACATGTTGGGTCCCACGGAATTCGAGGCGCTATTCCTGCCCGATGTGGCGCGGCAGGCAGGAACAGTTGGCCGTTCGATTTTCCACCTTGATGGTCCGGGTTCGACCAGGCATATCGATGCGTTGCTCGATACGCCTGAGATTCAGGCGATCCAGTACGTCCCCGGTGCGGGTAACTCGGCGCTTGATCACATCGAGATGCTTCAGAAGATACAGCGGAAAGGCCGGGCTCTGCAAATCACAGCGCCTGCCTCAGAAGTTCTGGAACTTTCGAAGCGGTTAGAGCCGAACAGTCTCGCGTTTTTGGTTTTCGATGCGATTCCCCCTGGCGAGCTTGACGATCTTTATACGCGGATGGCCAGCAGGTATAAGTAATAGGGCTAGGCAAAAAAATAAGGTATGCTGCAAGGGAAATGTGATGACTGGTGCAAAAATGGGCTGCAAATGGGCAGGAGGAGTGGGACTGGCCGTCTTATGGGCGGGTCTCCCTGTATTTGCCTGTCTGGCTGCAATGCCGGCCGAGTTTCATGAAGCGCCTGAGTTACACCGCAAAGTCGAAGCGGGCGTACTGCCGCCGGTGCGGGAACGACTTCCGGAAGAGCCCATGGTGATAGGGCCCGGGATTTTGATTCCGGAGTCCGACTTGAAGTGGGAGGTTGGGACGTATGGGGGCGTCCTGGTTAGCGCATCGCCGGGAGGCGGTGACAACGACATTTCCGACGCTTGCACGGAGTGGCTGTTAAATGCCAGGCGCGGCGATACCGAAGCCTATCGGCCGGGAATTGCCGGGGCTTGTGATGTCAATGCGGATAACACGCAATTCACCATTCACCTCCGCAAGGGCATGCGCTGGTCCGACGGCGCACCTCTGACAGCCGAGGACGTGGAGTTCGCCTATCACAAGGTTATTGCCGATCCGCGGGTCAATCCCATGGGTGTGCCCGCCGAACTGCGCGACGGTGGCCGGGCGGATGGTGACCCTGCCGTGCTGGATATCCTCGACGCCTACACCTTCCGTTTGACATTCAAAGAGCCGTACGGTTCATTCCTGAACGCTTGTCCCGCCGGAATATTGTTGAAGCCCAAACATCACCTGAAGCGGTTCCATATCGACTATACCGCGCTTGAGGACATGCAGAAGGACTTGCAGGCGCAGGAGATGGGCAAAGCGGAGTGGGGGGCGCTCCTGAGGGCCAAGGATCTGGCCGGCTTCTCCTTGTCTGGCAAGGAAGCGATCGGCTATCCCGTACTTGGACCCTGGATGCGGGTGGCAAGCCCGCCGGGCCGGATCGTGATGGAGCGCAATCCCTATTTCTTCAAGGTTGATATCGCCGGCAACCAGTTGCCTTATATTGATCGCTACGAATCGGTTGGGGTGGGCGACGCCAAGATCATTCCGATGCTGGTGATCAAAGGCGAGGTGAACATGTTGCGCTGCCAACCGGTTCTCTCTGACTTGCCCCTCTATGCGGAGCATGCCAAAGGGAAGTACCAGGTCGTCACGCACCTGACGCGGCACAATCCTCCGTGGGCCGTTTACCTGAACTTGACGAACCCGGATCCATCCTGGCGTCGCGTGGTGAATGACCTCCGTTTCCGGCAAGCCTTTGACAAGGTCATTCCCCGTCAGCAAATCCTGGATGATTTGTATTTCGGATTGGGCCGTCTGACACCTTGGACGCCTGCGAAGTACGACCCGAAGGGCGCGGCGGCGTTGCTGGACGGGATGGGCATGACCCGGCGCGATCGCGACGGGTATCGATTGGCGCCTGATGGCGCCCGCTTCGAGGTGCGGTTTGAGATCAACCCGGTAATGAACGACCTGGCACCGGCGACGGAGTTGATCGCCGAGGAACTGCGGGATGTCGGTATTCGGACCACCATTAAGATCATCTCCTGGGGACTGTATGCCGCCCGGATTAGTGCAAACCAGCTTTACGCCTCGCTCTTTTATCTGGATACCGGGCACTGGGCGAATCTCGCCGTGCTGGATTTCCTGCCCGGCGACCGGGCGAAGTACGGGCCGAAATGGCATGAATGGATGAACACCAAGGGCGAACGCGGGGAGGCCCCCCCTCCGTGGATCCGGGAGGCCTACGACATGAGACGGCAATTCGTGAGCATGCGCGTGAACTCGTCTGAAGCGGACGAAGCCCTCGCGCGCCTCAAGCGGTGGATGCACGGCAACCTGCCGATGTTCCCGCTGACGGACGATGTGACCAGTCTGGTGATCGCGCCGGTCGGACTTGGCAACCTGGCTCATGCGGGCCACGCGCAGGCGGCGACGTGGGCCGCGCAACAATTCTTTTTCAGGAAGACTCAACCCCAAAGGTGACCTATGGCTCATTACATTGCGCGGCGCTTTCTGATCATGATTGTCCTCTTCTTCGGCATCTCGATCCTGTCGTTCGTGATCATTCAACTGCCGCCGGGAGATTATGTTTCCACCTATATCCAACAATTGGAAACGGCCGGAGTGAAGATTGACTCACAGGCCATCGAACGACTGAAGCTCCGTTACGGGCTCGACCAGCCCATGCATATCCAGTATGTGAAGTGGATGCGGAACATTCTGCTGCACGGTGAGTTCGGCCGGTCGTTCCAGTATGACGAACCGGTGCGGACGATCATCGCGGAGCGGCTTCCCATTACAGTGGGCCTCAGTCTGGTGGCGATGCTGTTTGTCTGGGTCGTGGCGTTGCCGATCGCCATTTACTCGGCTTTGCACAAGTACTCCGTTTTTGACTACGTATGGACCTTTATCGGCTTCATCGGAATGGCATTACCAGGTTTTATTTTTGCCGTGGTACTGATGTACCTTGTCTACAATCTGACCGGCCATGCTGTGACAGGGATGTTTTCCTACGCCTATGTGGGCGAACCGTGGTCCTGGGGGAAAGTGCTCGATCTCCTGAGCAACATTTGGTTGCCGGTGGTGGTGACCGGTACTGCGGGTACGGCGGGTCTGATCCGGTTGGTTCGGGGAATGTTGCTCGACGAGCTGGGTAAGCAGTACGTGACGACGGCCCGGGCAAAGGGTTTGTCCGAGAGGACGCTGCTCTGGAAGTACCCGATACGCATGGCCTTTAACCCCGTGGTCAGCAACATTGGGTTGCTGCTGCCTGCCTTGGTCGGCGGCTCGATGATCGTGGCCATCGTGCTCAACATCCGTGACATCGGCTCGGCCTTGCTGGGGGCGGTACTGGCCGAGGATATGTACCTGGCGGGTAGCATCATCCTGGTTCTCGGATCCCTGACCCTGATCGGCACATTCATCTCCGACCTGGCGCTGGCATGGCTGGATCCAAGGATAAGATATGCATGAAGTGAACGGTTTATGATACAAGCACTCAAGAATCTATTCGTGCCGAACCGTAGCCCGGAGCTGGACTTCAGGGCCTCGCAATTTCGCCTGGTATGGCGGAAATTCAGGCGGCACCGTCTGGCAAAGATCGGCATGGTCGGCCTCTTTGTCATGTATATCCTGGCTACTTTTGCCGAGTTCTTTGTTCCCGTTGACCCGCGTCAGCGGCATCGCGAGTATGTCTACGCGCCGCCGTCTCGGATTCACGTGGTGGACGCGGAAGGCCGATGGCATTGGCCTTACATACATGGCAGGACCCGGACGCTTAACCGCGAAACTTTCCGCTATGAGTTTCCGGAAAATGTGGGTGTGCGTTACCCCATCCATGTCCTGGTAAAGCGGACGCCATACCATTTGCTGGGTCTTGTACCCCTGAATCGCACTCTTTTCGGGACGGCGGAAGGGGCCCCGCCGCTGTTCCTGATGGGTGCGGACAGGATGGGCAGGGATCTCTTCTCACGCATTATCTATGGCGGGCGGATATCCCTCTATATCGGCTTTGCCGGGGTGGGGCTGAGTTTTTTCCTAGGCTGCCTTTTGGGTGGTATTTCCGGCTATCTCCGGGGGAGGACGGACGAGGTTATCCAGCGTTTCATCGATCTCCTGCTGTGCCTGCCAACGCTGCCGCTCTGGATGGCGCTATCTGCGGCGGTTCCACGTGATTGGGGAGTAACCCAGACGTACTTTGCCATCACCCTGATATTGGCCGTCGTCGGCTGGGCGGGTTTGGCGCGTGTGGTCCGGGGCAAGTTCCTGGCGCTTGGGCAGGAAGAATTCGTTTTGGCGGCAAGGGCGGCAGGTTGTTCGGACGCCCGCATTATCTTCCGGCACCTGTTTCCATCAATGGCCAGTTACTTGATTGTGAGCGTGACTATAGCCATTCCGGGTATGATCCTGGGCGAAACCGGCATGAGTTTCCTGGGTCTGGGTATGCAGTCGCCAGCGATCAGTTGGGGTGTCCTGCTGCAGGATGCGCAGGATCTGGTTAACCTGGCTCACCATCCCTGGCTGCTGTGGCCGTGCTTTTTCGTGATTGCGATTGTATTGATGTTCAACTTCGTGGGGGACGGCCTGCGTGATGCTGCCGACCCCTATGCAAGGGTTTAAGAAGGAATGACAAAACTTATTGAAATCAAAAACTTGCGAGTGCACTTCGATGTGGACGAAGGCACGGCCAAGGCAGTGGATGGCGTCAGCTTTGACATCGGGGAGAACCGGGTGCTGGGGGTGATCGGGGAAAGCGGGTGCGGCAAGTCGGTCACCGCGCACTCGATTCTGCGAATCGTTCCGTCACCCCCGGCAAGGATGGCCGGCGGACAGATTCTGTTCCACCCGCGCTCCAATGGCGGGGTGCAGGCGCCGCCTGTCGATCTCCTGACATTGGATCCGAAAGGGGAGGATATTCGCAAGATCCGGGGCAAGGAGATCGGCATGATCTTTCAGGAGCCCATGACCTCCTTCGGTCCGCTGCATACGATCGGAGACCAGATCATGGAAACCATCATCACGCATGATCGGACCAGCAAGGCCGAAGCCAGAACCCGGACCATCGAGCTGCTGCGCCGCGTGGGTATTCCGAACCCGGAAAAGCGGGTGGACGATTATCCGCACAAGTTCAGCGGCGGCATGCGTCAGCGCGCCATGATCGCCATGGCGCTCTCCTGCTCGCCCCGGCTGCTGATTGCCGACGAGCCGACCACCGCGATTGACGTGACGGTGCAGGCTCAGATCCTGGAACTGCTGCGCGAGTTGAAGGAGGCCACCGGGATGGCCATCCTGTTGATTACCCATAATCTGGCGGTGGTGTCGGAGTTGGCGGACGAGATCGTGGTGATGTACATGGGCAGGGTTATGGAACGGGCACCCGCAGAAGAGTTGTTCAATAATCCCCTGCATCCTTATACGATCGGCCTGCTGCACTCGATCCCGGTCCTGGACGGCCCCGTGGTGAGGCTTGAGCAGATCAAAGGCTCGGTGCCGAGTCCATGCGCCCTTCCTGACGGTTGTGTATTCCATCCCCGCTGTGACAAGTGCCGGCAGGGTGTTTGTGATGGACAAGAGGTGCCTGAGTTGAAGGAGATCAGTCCTGGTCATTGGGTGTCTTGCTTCCCGCAACCAGGAGGACGTGGATTATGAGAAACACTGCGTCATTCGCCGGCCAGGTTCTGGATCAGCCACAAAACATCCTGGAAATTGAAGGACTCCAGATGTTCTTCCCGATCCTCAAGGGTTTTCTGCGGCGACAGGTTGGCAGTATTAAGGCGGTCAACGATGTCGACTTGTCGATCCGGCGCAACGAGGTTCTGGGCCTGGTGGGGGAGAGCGGCTGTGGGAAGAGTACGCTGGGCCGGTGTATCCTTAGATTGTATGAACCGACTGGCGGCACCATCCACTTCGATCATGGCGGCGAGCGTTTCTCTTTGCTGGACCTCAAGAAGCACGAAATGCGTAAGATGCGCCGCAGTATCCAGATGATCTTCCAGGATCCCTTTTCTTCGCTCAATGACCGGATGACGGTCAAGGAGATCGTGGGCGAGCCCTTGCTGGTCAACCAGGTGGCTTCGGGACGGGAATTGGAAGACCGGGTTGAGCGGATGCTGGTCAGGGTGGGGCTACGGCCGGAGCATATGCGGCGGTACCCTCATGCCTTCAGTGGTGGACAGCGGCAGCGGATTGGAATCGCGCGTGCACTGGCCATCCATCCTGCGTTGGTTGTGGCAGATGAAAGCGTTTCTGCACTGGACGTGTCCGTACAGGCCCAGATCATGAACCTCCTGAAGGAACTTCAGGCCGAATTTCAACTTACCTATGTTTTCATTTCCCATGACTTTGGGGTTATCCGGTACCTCTCGGACCGTATTGCCGTGATGTATGCGGGAAAGATCGTCGAAATCGCGGCGCGCGACGAATTGCTGCATACACCCAGGCATCCCTACACCGAGGCACTGCTTTCGGCCGTGCCGCGTGTCAAAGCCCATCAGCGCCGGGATCGCATCCTCCTCAAGGGCAATCCTCCGGATGTATCCAATCTTCCCAAGGGCTGCGCGTTCAGCGAGCGGTGTTCCTATGCCAAGGATATCTGCTCCAACCAGGTGCCGGTATTGCGAGGTGTCGGCGAGGGGCACCAGGCCGCCTGCCATTTTGCAGTGGAAATCAAGTTGCGAGGGATTTGAAAAATGAATCTACAGCCCGCCGACCGACACGATATCGTCATGGACAAGCCCGCCGTTCGCCTGCTGGAGGCCGGGTTGATCGGCAACGGCGCGCTGGGGGTGGCGGTTCGGTCCCGCCCTGATGCGATCCTTTTTCATTTCGGTCATAATGCCGTCTGGGATCGCCGCGTGGCGGAAGTCCCGGAGGATCTCGTTGGCAAGTTTGAAGACTTCTGGCAGCAGTGGAAGGCGCGCGAAAAAGGCGATTTGGCAGCTTTCGGATGGACCGAGGAATACGCGAAGAGAACGGCTGCCGGGTATAATGAAAAATATCCGCGCCCCTGGCCCTGCGGCACGCTCGCGCTGGGGTTTGACCGGCGGAAACTCGAGGTGCTTGGGCACCGGGTCCGTCTGGCCGATGGAGTCTGCCAGGTGAACCTGCTGACGGGCGATGGTGTTCTGGCGCGGTTGGAAGCGATACCGGACCGGTACGCCGACCGGCTATGGATCCGTATGGTTCGAGAGGATGGCAAGCCATTGGCCGGACTGATTGACCGGCTGGAGTGGAGTCCCGAGCCGTGCGAACGGACCGTACTGGGGGTTGGTGACGGACAGCTTTTTCTTCGGCAAACCCTGCCGACCCTTCCGCAACAAACCGACCGGGCGCACGC
Source organism: uncultured bacterium (assembly GCA_903958395.1). Taxonomy (GTDB): domain Bacteria; phylum Verrucomicrobiota; class Kiritimatiellia; order CAIKKV01; family CAITUY01; genus JAABPW01. The sequence goes on from CAJBSZ010000372.1 coordinate 18,820, forward strand.
GTTACGCATGACGGTCCGGGTGGCGGGACATCTTGACGCCGGAGCGCTGAAGGTTGTGAATGCTGCCAGAATCAAGAATGGCGCCACTGGCAAGCGGGTGGAGGAGGATCCCAACGCGTTGGGCGAGGAGATTGTTCCCGTGCTTCCCAATGTGCGCTGGACCGATCAGGTCCGCCTGTGCGTACAGTTGGAGCAGGGACCGGACCGGGAGATCGGGCCGGGCGCCGGGGAAGTGCCCGAGCCTACCCTGGCGGCAATGGATGAGGCGCTTGCGGCGACACGTGCGCACTGGACCGCCTTCTGGGCGCGGTCGGGAGTATGTCTGGCGGATCAGCTCTTGGAGCGGGCCTGGTACCGCAGTCTCTATCTGCATGGCTGTTCCGCCAAAACTGACGGGGTTCAACCCGGACTCTACGGGCCCTGGGTGGCCGACACGTTCGGCCGGGCCTGGCACAGCGATTATCACATGAATTATAATGCCCAACAGGTACTGTGGGGTCTTTTCTCCTGCAATCATCCGGATCTGCACCTGCCCTATGTCAGGTTGGTGCGGGATTGGCTGCCATGCCATCAGCGCTATGCTCGGACTTTCTATGACCTTCCCGGGGCTGCCTACACTTTGTCCCTCTATCCCGTTGTGACCGCCACACCGCCGATTCCCTCGCCGCCGTGGAACATGCAGCTGAGTATCCCGCCATGGACTGTTCAGAGCCTCTGGTGGCATTACCTTTATACCGCCGACGAGACTTTTCTTCGCGAACAGGCCTTTGAGCCGATCAAGCAGGTGGCCGCTTTCCTCAATGCCTATATGCGCCGGCCCGAGGCCCATGGGCCGGATTCCCCTTGGAAGGATGGTAAGTTTCACATCTACCCCTCTTTTGTCCCTGAGATGCGGCACATGTTCGGCTTTAGTTCTGATCCGAAGTATAACGACTGTATTGTGGATCTGACGCTGGCCAGGTTTGCGTTCAATGCCTATCTCCAGAGTTGTGGCATTCTGGAACGTGAGGCGTTGGAATCCGCCCTCCTGGCGGAGGTGCGCGAGGTGCTGGTCCATTTTCCCGAGTACGTCGTGGCTGAACATCCTGAAGGAGGAAAGGTGTATCGCGACGTGAAGGGTAGCGATCCGGAAACGATTTACAATACGCCCAATCCGATGATGCATATTTTTCCGGGCGAGGAGATTGGTCTCCACTCCCCCCCCGAGTCGTTGGAGATCGCCCGCCGCACCTGGCGGCTGCACCGCAACGAGGGAGGTAACGATTTGGTTTTCCAAGCGGTTCAAGGCGCTCGACTTGGGATTCTGGATCTTGAGAAATGGAAACGTCAACTCCATTACTGCGAATTACCCAATGGTTCGTTTACGGATATGATCCTGCAGGTGGGCGGGCGCTATCCGGAGGGCTTTCCGTTTGCCTGGATGGAATCCATGGGGATTTGGTCGGAAAATTTCGCTGTTCCTTTTGTAATCAACGAATGTTTGCTGCAGAGCTATCATGGTGAACTGCGGTTCTTCCCGAATTGGCCGGTAAAGCAGGGTGCGGCCCGATTTGAGAACTTGCGCGCGGTGGGGGCAGTTCTGGTCTCGGCGTCGCTGACGGATGGCGTGGTGGGTACGGTGCGGATTGTCAGCGAAAAGGGGCATGACTGTACGGTAGTCAATCCCTGGCCGGGAAAATGTGTACGTCTGATCCGCAACGGTGTCAAAGCCGAGTTGGTCGGATCTGCGCGGTTCGTGTTCAAAACAAGTTTTGGTGAAGCAGTCGATCTGGTGTGCGAGCAGGCGTAGCCACGGACAGGAAAGGCGACATGGAACCGCATCTGCAGAAAGTAACGAAGGGTACGAGCGATATCCGTGATGGCGATTTGGTTCCACAGCGGTTGACCGGTGAGGGTATGGTCAATCCGTTGGCGGTGGAGGTCGAGCGGCCTCGGTTGAATTGCTCTGAGTCAATGTCACTGTTGGCGAGTGGTCCTGGGGCTGGAGACGTACGCCCCCTAGCGCTGCGGATAATGCCGGTAGGCGACTCGATTACGGTAGGATACACTGATAATCCGGACTGGAACGTGCCGTTTGAATTTGGGTATCGCAGTGGGCTATACTCGCGCCTGAAAAATTCGGGTTGTCCATTTCAGTTTGTCGGAACCTCCGGCGAACCTTGGGAACCTTGGGACAAGCATCATGGCGATCCTTCACGTGGTGGTGCCGTCAGGCCAGCACTTGATTTGCGAGATCTTGGTCAGGATCACCATGAAGGTTACAGCGGTAAAGACATCGCCTACATACATAGCATCATTACCAATCGAATCGCCGTCAATAGACCTGATGTCATTTTGTTGATGATCGGCATTAATGGAATTAACGCCAGCAGTCCGACGCAGTTGAGTCAATTGGTCGGCACGATTGTTGATTTTGCACCCAAAGTGCACCTCGTCGTTGCTCAGATCACGCCGTACCGAACCTATAATGCGGATCTTTTCAACTACAATACGGCAATTCATGACACGCTTGTGCCGAATTTTGCTGCTAAGGGTGCTCGGATTTCAGCTGTTGATCTTTATACACCGTTTCTTGCCGATTCTGCCGATCCGATGTCGATCGGATCAGGACTGCACGCCAACGAGATCAATCATCCGTCGGCAGTGCTTTATGATAAAATGGCGCAAGCTTGGTTTGAAAGCATTATGCAGTTGGGGTTGAGGAAGGGTGAGAATTATGGATAACAAAAAACATTATATGACATCGCAATGACTGTGCGACGAGAGCCATCCGAAACACTAAAGGAGTGCGACGTGGAGCAAACAATCGACTTTTCAGGGGAACGATGGGATCGGGTGAAGGAATCCTGCCGTCGCTGGTGGGCCAACGATTTGGATCGCCCCCTGATTAATGTGGCCCTGGAAGGAGCGCCTTCCCGGCGTGTTTCCGCGCGGCATCCATACAAGTATTTTACCTCGTTCTATGAAAAGGAGGTCGCGGCTGAAGAGGTGGTGGATTCCTGGGAGGCCCACCTGTCGGAAAGCCGATGGTTGGGCGATGGGTATCCAATGGTTCTTCCCAATTTCGGGCCCGGCGTGCTGGCGGCGTTTCTGGGGTGCCGTATGGAAAATGGGGAGGATACGGTTTGGTTCCATCCACCAGAGACTTTGGAGCTGGCGGAACTTCATTTCCGGCTCGATCGTCAGAATCCTGTTTTTCAGAAAATCCGTGAGCTCATGCGTATTGCCACCAGGCGCTGGAATGGGCAGGTGCAGGTGGCCATGACGGATATCGGCGGAAATTTGGACGTCGTGTCGTCCTTTCGTCCGAGCCAGCAATTACTGCTGGACCTTTATGACTGTCCCGACGAGGTGAAACGGTTGGGGTGGGAGGTGCACCGGACATGGTGGGAGGCTTTTGACGAACTGGTTGGAACGGCGCAGCCGAATCCCGGATTCTCAACCTGGTGCCCGGTGTTCTCGGAGGTTCCGATGTACATCCTGCAGTGTGACTTCTGCTACATGATCGGTCCTGAGATGTTTGAGGAATTTGTAAAGCCTGAATTGGTGGCCTCGGCAAAACGCCTGAAGAATTCTATCTATCATCTTGATGGACCCGGGCAACTGCCGCATCTGGACAGTCTCTTGAAAATTCCTGAGTTAGGGTGCATCCAGTGGATTCCAGGGGCGGGGCAGCCGGATATGACGCAATGGCCTGATGTTTACCGGAAAATCCACGCCGCGGGCAAGAAGATACAAGTTTACGGTTTGGATGCATTGGATGCTGTCGCTCAGCAGATTGGCACCGCGAAAGGAATTGTCGCGGTTGTCAACTCTACCGTGGCGGAGGAGGACATTATCCGGCAACGGCTTAAACAATACGGTGTCGACGCGTGAAGGCGACCTGTGCTGACGCTGTTATGCATAGCAAATGAGTGGGTTCAGAAGGGTGCAGATTTGAAACAGGAGGGCGGGTGTAGTGGACAAAAGATCATGGAAAGTATTTTCAAGCACACCTGATGCCCCGTGGCAGCTTTTAGGTGCTGAGCGACTGGGTGGTGTGCCGGGTGAGGATGTTCTAGTCATTGACCTGGAGAGAACGAGACAGACAATTGAAGGCTGGGGCGGCTGTTTTAATGAGTTAGGCTGGCAAGCGCTCTCCTGTCTGGATGAAGGTGCCCGGACCGAAATCATGGGAGGCTTGTTCGGTCCTGAAGGGTGTAATTTCGATTACTGCCGTATGCCGATCGGCGCCAGCGACTATGCGCTCGACTACTACTCCCTCAACGACACGGATGGCGACTATGCCATGGAGAATTTCTCCCTCGAGCGGGACCGCCGGTGGTTGATCCCGTTCATCAGGAAAGCCATGGAGTCACAGCCCCGGTTGCGGGTTTGGGGCTCGCCTTGGACGCCGCCTGCCTGGATGAAGACCAACCGGCAGTATCACAAGGGTGAACTGAGGTGGGAAGAACCGGTTCTCAAGGCCTATGCCTTGTATTTCGAGAAATATGTAAAGGCGTATAGGGCCGAGGGTATTGATATCCGGGCCATTCATGTGCAGAACGAACCCTTTCATTTACCGGACTTTCCTTCCTGTGGGTGGACGGGCGAACACATGAGGGATTTCATCCGGGATTATTTGGGGCCCCGGTTCGCTTTGTCGGGTCTGGATCAGGAAATCTGGCTGGGCACCATCAACGGTCCCGGGGATCCGGATGTTCCCTGGCGGTTCATTGATACTGTTCTCAGGGATGTACAGGCGGCATCAATGATTGCCGGGGTGGGCTTCCAGTGGTTTGGCATGCCGGCCGTGGACCCGACGGTGGCGAAATACCCAGGCAAAAAGATCATGCAGACCGAAGCCAAGTGCGGTGATGGTTCAAACGATTGGGCCTACGCCATGGAAACCGCCCGCGACATGATCTATTACTTCAATCATGGGGCCACCGCGTTCATGCAGTGGAACATGGTCTTGGATCATACCGGGAATAGCACATGGGGCTGGAAGCAGTCCACCATGGTGACCGTGGATACCGAGCAGTCCAGCTATCGGTACAATCCCCAGTTTTGTCTGGTGAAACACTTCTCGAATACAGTCAAGAGCGGGGCAAAGTCAGTATTCCTGGAGAGTGATGCCTGTTGCGCCTTTATGAATCCGGATGGGAGTACGGTTGTTTTTTTGATGAATGCAGAATCGTACGACAAGGTTTTCACTCTGCAAGTGGGTGAGATCATTAAAAGTATTGTTTTGCCCGCCAACTCATTCAATACGGTGTGCCTATGAATCAGATATTGCCTTGTGAAGTAGTGTTTGCGCCGGATTACCGCCGGAGTGCAGGCTGCTACTGGGACCAGTAGTATTTCGGTCAACCGGAATGTGCGTCACCTGAGTGCCCCCGTCTGGTTGCATTCGGAATGCAGTCACACCATGATTTCAGAGGCGGATTACGACAATCTGCTCCTGCCAGTGGACATTGATTGGAGCTTGAAACACCGGCCATTTGGCATCCATTACTGAGGGACTGATCCACACCGATTCGCGGCGTCCTTCGCGAAGATTCCCAACCTCGACGTTCTTGATGTCGGATGGGGCGGTGATCTCAAGGTGCTGCGTGCGCACCTGCCGAACACGTTCCTCAACATTCGTCTGAGTCCTGTTGAGTTGGTTAAGCAGACTCCGGGCGAAATCCGCCAGACAATCCGTGAATATTTCAGAGCGAAAATAATGCCCCTATGTCAGGAGGTCTGAAGGTGACCATGCGCGTTAACGCATGGAAACAGCGGCACAGCGAGGATCCGGCGAGTCGACAAAAAGATAGAGCGCTTGCCTGCAGAAAGAAGGAGCGGGAAGGGTAGACGGCAGCATCACGAGCCCAACGGATGCCCCCGATAAAAAACGTATTTATCTCCTTGATGCTATCGGTGCGCATTGATATATTCGTGCGCATAAATATATCAATGAGCACTGATTATTTGGCTCGAAGTAATAAGGCGAGATGAAATGAATAGGCAACAATATCTATTTCAGAAAATGAACGCATGGTTAGAGGCGAAGGGTTATAAATCCGTCTTTTCGCTTTCCAACAAGGATGCCGGTCTTGATATGGATGCTGTCTTCAGGAAAGAGGGCGTTGCTCCTCTTGTTGTCGAGATGCGGATCATGAATGCCTATAGGTCTCAGGAATTCCGGGCGTTGGTCGGTGATGCGATACTGCGCAACCGGTATGGCGAATCGGAACGTCAACCGGAAGGGGAACTCTTCCTTGCTATCATGCTGAAACGCATGAGCCCGATGGTCGTGAAGGATCTTCAGGACTATGCTCAACGGTATCTGCCATCCATGAACTGGTTGGCGATGGATGAAGTTGGTCAGGGCCGGGCTTGTTTCAGTGGAGTAGAGGAATCGCTCTCATTGCCGGATGCCTTCCGGCAAGAGGTTGATGTCCGGGTTCAGGGCTCACAGGGAAATGTCTTTTCACGAAAGAACCAGTTGTTGTTCAAAATCCTTCTGTTGGCTGGCATTGATAAGCAGTACTGGGGAGGGCCTTCCCGCGTTCCAGGCAGCATAGGTGAACTGGCTCAAATATCGGGCGTTTCCCAACCCTCAGTCTCATCCTTTGTGATGAAGGCGGAGAGCGCGGGATTCCTGAAACGGTCACGGGGTGGATTTCACATTATTCGATATCGCGAATTGCTCGATGAATGGTTTTATTCTGTCAAACAACAACGGCGCTATGAGGTCGGGGCACGCTTTCTTTATGGCGAGGAGCCTGCTGAACGTTTTGTCGGCAAGATGAGGGAATACTGTCTCAAGGCCAAGCCAGGAGTGGATGGGCCGGCACTTATTGTGGGTCATCACCTTGCCTGCCATCTTCTGAAACTGGGTCGCTCCAATGTGCAGTTCGCCAAAATCTATGCCAATCGTCCGGTAGAGGAAATCATGTCGGCCCTCGACCTGGCGCGAGATGAATCGTCCGATCCCCAACTGGTTCTGGCGGTTCCCCCGATCGGACAACCGCTTCTTGCGGGACACGTTGTTTGCGATGGAATTCCCGTAAGCGATGTACTTCAATGCTACTTGGACGTGAGATCGTCGCTTGCACGCGGCAATGAGCAGGCAGAGTTCATTCTGGAGAAGATCCTCATGCCCCATTTCGAAAGGAAGCCTCTATGTTGATGGGAAAAGAGTTTGATCCTTTCTTTGCCCAGATTGTAAGGACTCTGGGGCCCTATTTGGATGATGTTTTGTGTATCGGTGGATGTGCCAATGCTCTTTACCGGTTTCACGATCTTGCGAGTCCTATGCCCTGGGGGTATCTTGGGACCAAGGACGTGGACGTGGCCACACCTCAGCATCTAACCGTGAAGGACGGAAAGTCGCTGGCTGTTCTCATGTCGGAAGCCGGGCTTGAGGAGGAACAGAAAGGACGTGGCCACCAAGCTGTGATTAAGTATAAGCCGAAGGATGGCGATCTGGCAGCGGAATTGGAGTTTCTCTGCCCATTATCAGGTGCCAAGGGCCAACGAGAAGGATCAGAATCGCCCACGGTCTGTGTGGTTCAGGAGGGTTTGCATGCCCAGCCTCTGCGTTACCTTGAAATCCTGTTCAGTCGTCCCTGGTCGGTGAAGATCGGGAAGATTCCTGAATTCAGGGAACTCGGCGGGTTGCAAGTTCATGTGCCGAATCCGGCAGCCTATGTTGTGCAGAAGATTCTGATTCGTGACCAGAGGCGGGCTGATCTATCGAAGGCGAAAGACTGTTACTACATCTATGAGATTTCGGTTGTCTTCAGGGACGCCTTGGAGCAGATCTCATCAGAGTTTGAGGCTCTGTCGCCTTGCCTTCCCGCGTGGAAAAAGCGGTTTCAGAAAGAAGTGAGCCGTTTATTTGAATCCCAAGATGCTGAGGGGCCAACTCTGGCTGTACGTACTTACCAAGATGCAGGGCGGCCAAGATCGGGCACTGAGTTGCCTCCGACACCGGAGATGGTCTATCGCTCGGTCAACAAACTGATCGACGCCATGAAGACCAAACCTCTGTGAGTCTCGCCACGGTTTCGTCCCCGGGATTTGTCAGCCTGACCTTTTGTGATCGTATCGGGAATATGGCACCGTTTCGCATGGATGGCTGGAAATGTTCATCCGATTTGTAGTAGGGGTGCGTGTGGGGAACCAACCCGCCCAACCCCAATTGCTCCCTCCAAAACCCTCCCTGTTCCCTGTTCGCTTCAGGTTCCAGCGGCTACACTATCTTTAACGATAGAGCCCTTTCTTGCCGACCAAAGCAAAGATCAACTCAAGGAAGCGTGTGGCATTCGGCAGGAGGCTCCGGAAATTAACGAGGCACGAGTCCATGAAAGCCGCGACACAAAAACTTATCGAAGCTGTTCTGGTCGCTGATGAGAGCGTCACGCCGGAACAGCGAGCGGAAATTCTGCGTGCCTGTTCTCAGGGAGTCAGGCCGAAACCCAAACACGTTGGGGTAAGGCAAGCAGCCCAGGTTCTTGGGTGCCACCCCAAAACGATCTACAGATACGTGCGCAAAGGGCTGTTGCATACTGTTCATTACAGCTGTAGGAAGGTCCGATTTGACCTCAACGAGGTTGAAGCATTTGCCGCGAGTGGTCTGCCTGATGTTCGTTGATATCTGCCTGGAGCGGGGGGCCCGCGAACCGCTTCAACTCACGCTCTGGTGTTTTACCCGAAGAACCTTCGAATTCTACTGTGTGCTTTATGTGTGCTTTCTAACGGTTTGTTCAGATGGATCAGAAGGGAGCGAAAAGGAGCCCGTGGTAGCGAATTGCGATTTAATGAACATCAATATCAACCAATGTTTACAGGTGTTTGATGATGTTTCTTGTTGAGAGGGAAAGGGTAAAAAGGTGGTGGCGAGGGTCGGAGTGTCCA
>CAJBSZ010000373.1 GCA_903958395.1 uncultured bacterium
GCTACGAATTGCCCGACGACCCGACGATCTACCTCGTCGCCGCGTCCAAGACCGACCCAACCGTTGCGCCAGCCGGTTGCGATTGCCTGAAAATCCTGCCGCACATCCCGCACATCCGCGACGACCGCCCGCTCACGCGCGAAGACTATGCGAAGCTCAAGGAGCGCATCCTGGCCAAGCTGGAGCGGATGGGGCTGAGAGATTTGCGGAAGCACGTCGTCTTCGAGCATTTGTCAGCAATTCTCACTTTGAAAACTGGCGGGCGGGACTGGCCGGTCTGTGCGAGGCCGGGAAGGAGAGCCTGGATGTTGTCACCGGATTGTCGTCAGTTTGTCACACAATCGTAACTGTACTTTTGGGCCCCTTCCCGGCATATCTGCTGGCGTGTCTGACCGAGTCTTCAACAAGCTCATCCGCCGCGTGCATACCGTCGCCGCCGGCCTCCCGGATCCACGCACGGGCGACAACACCCGTTACTCGATGGCCGACATCGCCATGGCTCCCTTCGCCGTCTTCTTCACTCAGTGCCCCTCCTTTCTGAGCTTCCAGCAGAACATGGAGAAGGCCCACGGACGCAATAACGCCCGCTCCCTCTTCCAGATGGAGAAAATCCCTTCCGACAACCACATCCGCAACATCCTCGACACGGTCGCGCCCAGCCACATCTTCCCCCTCTTTGACGACCAGTTCGACGCCTTCGCCAAGACGGGCGTCCTGGAGCAGATGCGCGCGGTCCACCACACCCGCCTTATCGCCCTGGACGCCACCTGGTATTACTCCTCCCAATCAGAGCACATCCACTGCCCCGCCTGCTCGTGCCTGCAGCACGCCGACGGCACCGCCACGCATTTCCACAGCGCCATCACGCCGGTCATCGTCTGTGCGGGCCACGACAAGGTCGTGCCGCTGCGCCCGGAGTTCATCACCCCGCAGGACGGGGCCCTCAAACAGGACTGCGAGATCAACGCCGCCAAACGCTGGCTCAGCGCCCAGGCCGCCCGCTATGCCACCGGCAACGACACCTTGCTGGGCGATGATCTTTACGCCCACCAACCTTTCTGCCGGCAGGTGCTGCTGCACGGGTTTCACTTCATCTTCACCTGCAAGCCCACCTCCCACACCCACCTGGCCGGCTGGGTGGAAGCCCTGGAACCCGGCCGCCATCTGCACACCTTGAAGCAGCGCGTCAAAGGCAAGGGCGGCCGCTGGGAACACCACCTTTATCGCTGGGCCGAAAACGTGCCCCTGGCCGACGGCGAGGATGCCTTGAAAGTCAACTGGTGCGAACTGACCGTCACCGACGAAGAGGGGACGGTGCTCTACAGGAACTCGTACATCACCGACTGGAAGATCACGGCGGAGACCGTGGTGGGGCTGGTGGCCGCCGGGCGTGCGCGGTGGAAGATCGAGAACGAGAACAACAACGTGCTCAAGAACCAGGGCTACCATCTGGAACATAACTTCGGGCACGGCAAGCAACACCTGTCCGCGCTGCTGCTGACGATGAACCTGCTGGCCTTCGGGCTGCACACGCTTTTGGAACTGGCTGATGAGAGCTACCGGCTGGTGCGCCGGGCAGTGGGAGCGCGGCGGAAGTTTTTCACGCACCTAGAGGCGCTGACGACGTATCTGCATTTTGAGAACTGGGAGCGGCTGATGGATTTCATGATGCGGGGTCTGGAGCTCGGCCCCTACGCCGTTCAAAAAAGCTGAGGCTGGCCAGGCTGGAGGAGAACACGCCCGCGGGGCGTGGTGGCTGCGCTTGCCCTGATGTCGTCCGGGGCTCACGAAAACGTGCCAACCCGGCTCCGCCCCGCCTATTTCACCCGCAGTTTTCCCCCGCCATCCCCCTGCCACTTTTCCAAAATGAGAACTGCTGAGGAGAAGTTGGTTGTCCAGGGTCGGCTCCAGTTCGGCGAGGCGGCGGCGCAAGTCCAGTTCCGCCTGCCGCTGGAACCGGGTCACCTTCTGCTGGCGGTAGAGCGGGAGGCCAAAGCACTACAAGGCGGCGAGCAACCCGGCCAAGGTTAATGCCGGTAACCGGTATACCGGAATCCCCAACGAGGCCAACTGCATCCAGAATGGTCCCATCACCTCCTATCGAAAACAGAAAATCAACTTTATTTACTATCTCAGCCTGGGTTGTAAACAGAGCTGGCTGCTGTTTAAAAACAATTGTTCCCTGAAGGCGCTCAAAAAATGGCTTGTATACCATTGTGACACCATTGCTGTTTTGCAATTCATCAACCATTTCCTGGATGAAAGGAACAGCCGATCCGGCAATGTTTTTACCA
>CAJBSZ010000374.1 GCA_903958395.1 uncultured bacterium
CGGATCGCCAGATTTCCCTTGTTCGTGATGACCACTTGCGCGAAGTTCTGCACCACATCCCCGCCCGTGGACAGCTCGGTATAGCAGCCTCGATATTCCGGATCGATCCCCCAATTGTCGATAATAAGCTCGCCCAATCCGGCATGATCTTTGTGTTTGCGATACACCGTTCCGGCCGATCCAGCGGACGAGGCGCCGAAAGCCTTGAACTGAACCGATCCGAAGTCGGTTTGATTGGTCAGCACCACCGCAATTCGTCCGCCGCCACCATTGCCCACACCGTTTGCTCCACCAATGACCTGAACGACGCCCGTGCCGGCCAAGGTGGCGGCGGTGATGTTCACCGATCCGCCGGCGGAACCGGTATTGTTGTAGCCTTGGCCGTTGGCGCTGATGAGTCCGTTGTTTGTTAATGCATTCGCGACCACAAGCACAATCGCACCGCCTCCGGCTTCACCTGGCTCGTTGGCGCCGCAGGCGCTGCCCAGAGCGATTGGATTGGTCACGGAACCGTAGGTTGGTCCGGAACTCAGTCCCGAATAACCGTTGAAACTGCTGACTCCTCTGCCGCCATGCGACGCGGCGAGGGAGAAACCTGGCCCCTTTGTTGCACCACTGAACCCCTGCCCGTCCGCTTTCAGGGCCCCCTCAACAACCAAATTCCGCGCCGTGATCGTCTGCCCCGCGCCCTCGCCGCTCGTGGATGAACGGCGCACGATCACCACGCCGCCAGTCCCGATCGTCATGGCGCCGGCCACCGAGATGCCGCCTGCGGCGCCCATGACGGTCTGAAGCTTCCCGGCGTTGACCGTCAGGTTGCCGGACTTGCCGCCTGCGGTGCTGAGCGTCAGACTGCCCCCCAGGGTGTTCGTGCCGGAAAAGCTGGTGTCGAGGGTTAACTCACCGAGCGTGAGATTGCCCGAGTTCGTAATGCTGGTGCTGGCTCCGCCAGAGTTGATGAGCGCCGTATCGTCAGCCCCGTCAGGATAGTCGGTGCCGATGCCACCCGACCAGTTCCCACCATTGGTCCACGCCGTGCCGGCCAAGCCGGTCCACGTGTAGTCGGTCGCCCCGGCCATCCCAGACCACAGCGCCACCGTTGCCACCACCATTCCCGCGATGATCCTCTTCATACGCTTGGCCTCCTCAATTTATAAACTTATAATAATAGATTACAACACACCAAGCCAGGGTGTCAATGAAATTTTTGAGATAAATTTTACAGAGATCACCCATTGATGGTGCGTGATATCTGCCGGAAGGCACTGGCGGCCAGGCCGTCGAACTCGCGCTCGCCACGGTTGACCAAGACCTCCGTGCCGTCGCTGTAGCGCGTGCGGCTGACGCCGGGGGCGAGTTCCCAGCGCCCTTCGATGTCGAGCTGGCCCAGGCGGGTCATGTAGCCGTTCGGGCCGAAGGTGAAGCGGTAGGCCTCCGCCAGCATCTCGGCCTTGTCTGCGTACGCGGGGATGCCGAAGGCCGGACTCGGGCGCATGCAGACCTCGTATTGCGGCGCCAGCCCCAGTTCGAGCATCTCGATCAGGCGATCCCGTGACCCCACGGCCTCGCAGCACAGATGGCTGCCGTGCAGCGCCACGCCCAGCATGGGCACGGGGCGGTCGAGGAAATAGCGCCCGATGAGCCCGACGCGCAGATAATCTCCGGGATTGCTGTGGCAGTGGAAGAAACCATCCACGACCCCGAAGTACTGGCCGAACGGCATTTCGGTCGACAGCCCGCCCATGGTTTTCAGGGCCACGCGGCAAGCCTCGCGGATCAGCTCGATGTATTGAGAGCGCAGGCGGACCGGATGCTTGGGCGAATAACAGCACATGAACCCGCCCATCGCGTCGTAATGGTGGTGGCCGTGGAAACCCAGTGCCGCCAGGGCCGGCAGGTCGCGCTTGACGTACTTGTGGAGCGCGATCTCCGGGCAAGGGCGATACGTTTGCCCCCCGCTCCAGATGACGCTCTCCCAGCATTCGCCCGTGCGGTGGACAACCATGTCGTCCTCGCTGAACTCGTCGCTGCATCGGTAGGCTCCATAGTGGTGGCTGGTGTGCACGCCCAGAAGGATGTCGTGCTCCTTGCACCAGGCGATCAGATCCCGCATCTTCGCATTGCCGCCGACGCGCTCGTCCACCGGCAGGTAGGTTGGGCACTTGCCGTCGTGTCCGTCCTGGCCCCAGCCGACAAGTACCACGGTCAGCTTCTTCATTCCGCGCGCCAGGCACTGCTCCAGAATCTCACGAGCCTCGTCGCAGGTGCAGGTGCAGTGGTACGCACCCTTGCCCTCCGGGTGCGGAACCTTGTAGGCCATGAAGATTTTGAGGAAGAAACGTCCCGCGTAGTCCAGTGCCTCCGGCCGCTGTTTTCCCTTTTCCGCCCAAGGCAGAACGCCGCGTTCGGCGCGCAGGAAACGGCGATACTGCACGCCCACGAACGCATAGCCTTCGCCGTGCGCACCGTTGGCGGGCGCGAAACGGTACTGCACCCGGCGCGGCCCGGCAATGGCGTCGTCCTCCTGCGCCCAGCGCCACACCAGATACGGGTGCACGCTGTTGGCCTGCGCCTGTTCCCAGTGCCGGCGGCAGACAAGTTGCGCGTCCTCATCCCCGGCCGCCACCAGTCCACACAGCGTGCCCTGGGCACGGGTGATGCCGAAGACCGGCGCATTACAGTTGTTCTCCCACTGGTCGTTCGAGCTGTAGATCGTCTGCCACGCCTCGCGCGGATAAGCCTTGTCGAAGAAGGTCTGGCAGCCGAACCAGTTCGGCAGCGTCAGGTAGCCGGGTTCGCCCGTGCGTGCCGCGCCGAACTCCGGCAGGAGTTCCACACCCAATAAGCGGTACAGACGGGGCAGTTCCTCCCGCACGGCATCAGGCGCGAAGGACACGTCAAAGCCTTCCCCCGCCGGATCCATCTCAATCCGCAGGGTCAGGCCCATGTGGATCGTGTCGCAGGCCACGTCCACCTCGGCCGTTTGCCCGTCAATCTGGCGAATCGCGAGCGTGCTGCGCGCGCTGAGCGACAGCGTGCCCATCGTGCCGAACGCCTGGGCATCGCCCCAGGGCACGTGCACCTGCTGCGCCCGCGGATGCTGCCGGTCGTAGTAGTGCAGCAGGCAGAGCGAGCCCGCGTGCCACGAGGCCCGCCCGTCCGGGCTGAAGATGAGGCGTCCGGCGGCATCCACCGTAAGTGTCGAGCCGCCGCCATTAAGCGTTACATTGTTGCTTGTCATCGGTCTCATCTCCCATGCGATAATTTCCCTACGTATCTGTTGTTCTTACGGACCCTTTGGCGTTGGTTCGCTCGATAGCCGGACTACCGTCCATACCTGAGGCAGAAATCCACCAGTTCGTCGACCGTCGCGGTGGCCAACGCGACGCACTGATCCGCGCCGCCATAGTAGATGTTGAGCCGCCCGTCAGGGAACTGGACCGCTCCGCTGGTGAACACAACGTTGGGCACCTGGCCCCGGCACTCGTAGTCGTGCACGGGCGCGAGCAGGAACTTGCGCGGCGCGGCGATGACGCGCGAGGGATCTTCGAGATCGAGCAGCGCCGCACCAAGATAGTAGTTGCCCGCAGACGGAGGCGTCGAAACAGCGTGGTACACTTCCAACCACCCATGCGGAGTGCGGATCGGCACCATGCCGGCGCCGTTCTTGGCGAAGTTCCAACTCGTCTCCGGGAGCGTGACCGGGCGGCTGTCGCCCCAGTAAACCAGATCCGGCGAATACGAGACCCACATGATCTGCGCCTGCCCCTCCGGCCGCTCCAGCCGGCAATAGCGGCCACCGATCTTCTCGGGGAACAGCAGCGCGTTGCGGTTGGTCGGCGTCGTGCAGCTTCCGATGGGCGTGAACCGCACAAAATCATCGGTCCTGGCCAGCGCCACCGTGCTACCCAGACCGTGCAGCCAGGAGCAATGGTAGCAGTAGAACGTCCCTTCCATGGCCGTGATCCGCATGTCGAAGCGGATCACACCGCGCTCCTTCTCCAAGGGACGCAACGGATAGTCGATCTCGCGCTCGTCAAGGGTGAAGAGGAGGCCGTCGTCGCTGCGCGCCGTATAGAAATGACTGCGCCGCTCATAGTCCTCGACGCGCAGCACCAGCAACGGTTTGCCTTGGTATAGCGTCGCCCCGGCATTGAATACCGCGGACGCCTCGACCGGCAAGTCCGTGTGGCGCAGGATCGGGTTACCGGCGTGCCGGCGCAATGGAGATGGAATGTTATCGTGTCGCATGATTTGCTCCTTGTTTCTGAATACTCCCGACCAATCAGACTCCGCCCCCGTCAATCATGCATACCTTTGGCATGCTGACGCAGTCCACATGTCACGTCTCCCGGCTTTTGTCATCTATTTATTTAAGAATATAAATATATGATGCCGCTGTCAAGTCGTTGACCCAAGGCTGAAAGGTCTTTTTCGGGCAATACCACCGAGTTGATGGACTCGGGTTGCAGGAGCATGGCGCTAAGAAGCGCGACGGAACGCGGATCGGGCTGCGAACCCCCAACCGAAAACGTCACGACGCCGGCGTGCAGGGTCTGGGCGTCGGCTGTCAGTTCGCCAATGTTGCGCACCCGCAGGTCGCACGGCCCAAGTTCGGCGGGACCCACACCGACCACGCGCATGCCGGCGCGCCGCGCGGCTTCCACCCCGGCTTCGGCGTCCTCTACCACGACGCACTCCTCCGGCGGCAGCCCCAGGCGTCTGGCCGCCAGCAGAAACACCTCCGGGTCCGGTTTGGATCGGGTGATGTCATTGCCGTCGGCCACGGCGTCGAAATAGCGGAACAGATCCGTCTTCTCCATGATCAACGGCGTGTTGCGGCTGGAGGACCCGACCGCCAGCTTGATGCCGGCGGCGCGCAGCGCCACCAGAATCTCACGGGCGCCGGGCAACGTATCGGCCAGGGTGAGGTTTTGCAGACATTCCACGTAGTAGGCGTTCTTGCGCGTCGCCATCTCCAGCCTCTGCTCCCCGGAATAGCTCTTTGGGCTTTTTTTAAGGAGGATCTCGAGGCTTTCCATGCGACTGACGCCGCGCTGCCGGTGGTTGTCCTCGCGGGTGAAGGGAATTCCCTCCTCCGTGGCCAGTCTGGCCCAGCCGCGGTAATGAAACTCATCGGTGCTCACGAGCACCCCGTCCAAATCAAAAATGACACCCTTCATTGCACTCACGCTCACCACTCCCTGCTTTCACCCGGGGCCACCCGCGCGGTCCGGCCGGCGACCGAGATGTCCAGCGCCTGCGACCCGCGATTCGTCACCTTCGTCTTGCCAGGCTCCATTTCCACGCCTACCGGCGTCCCCTTCCAGACAATCGGGAACGCCAGTTTCGTCCAGTGCGCGGGCAGCTTCGGATTGAAACGCAATACCTCCGACTGGGCCGCCGTGCGCATGCCGGCGAAACCGAGGACCAGCACCTGCCAGTTGCCCGCAGCGCCGGCGATGTGAATGCCCTGGGCAGCGCCGCCGTGGTCGGTGTCCAGATCAATCGAGGCCGACTTCCGGAAGAACGACCAGGCTTCCTCGAACAGGCCAAGGCGGAGGGCGACGATGGCATGGATCGCCGCGGACAGCGAGGAGTCGTGGGTCGTGACCGGCAGGTAGGTCTCCCAGGCGGTCTTTACCTCCGCGTCGGTAAATTCGTCGGGGAACAGGGCCATCAACAGCACGACGTCGGCCTGCTTCAGGTTCTTGCTACGGTAGAGGCGCTCCTGCGATACACGGGCGGCGTAACAGCCCTTGCGGTCGGCCCAAAACTCGTCGAAGCGCGGTTCGGCCAACTCTTCGAACCCCTCGCATTGCAGCACCAGGTTCGGGTTCCGTTTGCTGCGGTGGATAGGCAGGGCGGCCGCAGTCTTCGCAAACGCCGCGCACTCCTCGTCCGTGGCCCCACCCCGCTTGCCGATGCGGGCGGCAAAGCTCAGATTGAAGGCGGCCATGCGGTTGGTGTAGGCGTTGTTGTGGGTGATCGGGGCATACTCGTCCGGGCCCATGACGCCGAGAATGGACGGGAACGCCTCGCCCTTGCGGTAGTCAATGCGGTCCATCCAGTAACGGGCGGTCTCCACGGCGAGACGGGCGGCCTCCTCGGAGACCTGGTCCAGGCCGCCGACGGCGCTGAAATAGTGCGACACCCCGTAGGCGACGGCGCCGGTCACGTGGATCTCGTGGTCGCGATACTGGAAGTCGCAACAGCATTCGCGCCCTTCGGCATCCGCTTCCCAGGGGAAACGGGCGCCGCGGTAGCCATAGCCCGCCGCGATCTTACGGGCTTCCTCGAGAGTGCCGATGCGGAAATCGATGAACGTCCTGGCCTTTTCCGGCGCGGTGTAAAGGAAGAACGGCAGCAGGTAGGCCTCGGTGTCCCAGAAGAAGTGACCTTTGTAGGCATCGCCGGCATAGCCCTTGGCGCAGATGGCGACGCGGCCGTCGCCGGGCACATGGCACCGGAGCAGATGGTAGATGGACGAACGCAGGATGATCTGGGATTCGTCGTCGCCCTCGATGCGGATGTCGGCGTGGTCCCATTCGGCAGCCCAGTGGGCGCAATGCTGCCGATGCAGGTCATCCCAGCTCGCACCGGCGTGGCGGTCGAGAACCGCCGCCGGCGTCGTGGGCGCCAGATCGCGGCTGGTCGTCACCACCGTGCGCTTCTCGACCATCAGGGGCTCGCCGGGTCGCACCGTGACCACGGCTTGCCGCCAACCATGACGTTCCGCGACGCCATACGTCCAGGAGGCGCCGTCAGCGGCCAGACGCGCCTCCATGTGGATTGTGTCCCGGCCGTCGGTCAGAACCCGGCAACTCACGCCGGCGGCGGTCTGTGCCAGGACAATGTCGTTGAAATGCTCGAATCCGTTGGTGGTGATGTTGGCGTCGATGCCGCCCAGGACCGTCAGCTCCAGGGCCTGATCGCACTCGATGCGCATCCGCTGAACGGACAAGTTCGTGACGCTGCCGCTGATGAAACGCTCGTGAAACACCCGCAGCGTCCTGCCGGACTTCGTCTGCCAGGCGAGTTCCCGGCCCAGTGTCGCGGTCTTCATGTTCAGCGTCCGCCTGAATCCCGCGACGGCGCTGGTCGTCAGGTCCAGTCGCTCGCCGTCCACCACCGGCACCAGTTCCAGGAACCAGGGCAGGTTGATCATCTCCTGCAGCAGGAGCGGATGATGGCCAAAAACCCCCGGAACAAAGGTGCCCCAGCGGCCGGGCACGGGCACAAACTTCTCGGCGGTCACATTGGCCGGTCTGCGCAGTTCGCGGCTGTCCTGGGGGCAGTCCGCGAAATGCTCCTCCAGCGAGGCGCGGGTATGCAGGTAGCCGCTGCCCACGGTAAAAAGCCCTTCGAAGGCCTGAGCGGTGCGGATGTCGAAACCGTCCTGCGTCAGCATCCAGTTATCGCGAGTCAAATCCACGATCCTATTTCCTTTGTGCTTCTGATTGGCGAATTCCATACCTCGAACCTGTTGCTTTCTTTTCACAGCCCGCGCACGGCCTCTTCGCGCTCGTGGAAGTACTTGGCGGTCTGGCCCACCAGGCGGTCAAGCAGGGCCGGGTCGGGCATGCCGTTCATCGCGGGGTACGGGTCGCCGCCGGGACCGAGGGGCTCGGGTGTGACGTAGCAGCCGGGTTGGTTGTAGCCGACCAGATAAAGCGCCATGATCAGGGTGTCCACATCGAGCGCGCCTTCACCGAGCGCGCAGCGGTTGGAATCCGCCATGTGCAGGTTGGTCAGGCGTTCACCCGCGGCGAGAAGCGCCTCGCCGATATGCGACTCGCCGGACTGCATGTGATAGACGTCGCCATTGATGTGCTGGACGCCGGGCTGGTTTACCGCCTTGATGTAGGCCTGGGCGTCGGCGATGGTGTGGCAGAAACTGACCTCCGCCGCGCGGATCGGCTCGATCGCGGCGCGGACGCCGGCCTGCTGGAAGTCACCGGCCACACTGCGCAAGGTCTCCGTGGAGCGGATGAATTCGCTGGCGTCATAGGCTCCCGGCCGGCCCACGGCACCAGGCACGACCAGCATATAGCCGGCCTTGACGGCCCGTGCAAAGTCGAGTTCGCGGCGGATGTAGTCGATCGCCGCCTGGCGCTGGATGGCGCGGTTGGACGAGAGGTCGTTGTCCGGCGAGAACATGCCACAGATGCCCGCGACCTTGACGCCGTGGTCGCTCAGGATCTTGAGCGTCTCCTTCGGCCGATAACCCAGGTCCGCACCGTAGTGGTTGCCGTGCAGTTCGATCCACGAGATGCCGGCGCGATGCAAGCGCGCAACGGAGTCCGCCAGCGGTTCGAGTCCGAAGCCCCAGTTGGACCACGAGAGGTTCAACCTGTTCTTGAAGCGTTTCGGCTCCTTCTTCTTTAAAGCAGCGAAGTCAGCGCGGATGCGTTCGTTCTTTTTCTGGAAGTTCTGTGGTTTCATGGTGTTCCTTTCGTTAGGGTTATTCCTTCAGACCGAGATCGGCGGCCTTGGGCATATCCGGATGGTTGGGTCCGAAGTGCTTGAGCATGACCAACGATTCGTACTGGCTCTCGCAGGTAATTGTCACACCGGCCTTGGCGGCGGGCTCGCTGACGAAATATTCGTCAGCGGAGAGCTGGCCGTAGCGCAGCATGCCGGCGGCTTCGCAGCGGTACGTGCCGATGCGGCCCTGCCCCTGGATGACGATACAGCCGTAGGCGGCGCCGTCCGTGACCGTGACCGTCTGGCCGGGCTGAACCGTCAATTCCTTGGCACCGACATACGGGTTGGCGTAACTGATCCACTTCTCCTCGTGCCGGGCGTCCGAGTGCGGACAGCGGATCGGCGGCCGGGCATAGTGCCTGGCGTAATGCGGATCGACATTCTTCTCCCAGTCCATCAGGGAGATGACGTAGTCGAGATCGAGCTTTTTCTCCGTCGGGCAGTTCTCGACAAGGAACTCGTAGGGGTAGACCTCGCCGGCGGCGATGTTCTCATACACCGAGTTGACATCGGCGTTCCACTGCGGCTCGTAGGTCAACACCGACCCGGGTGCGTGCACGACGCCCGGCGGCGTGTACCAGCCGGAGCCGAGCACGATGCGGTAGGCGCGCGAGAGTTCGGTGATGCGCGTGTCGCCCTTGGTGTAGCCGGCCAACCGCTCCTTCACCTGGGCCTTGGTCGCGTCCGGATCGAACCCGAAGTAAGTCGCCGGGAAGGCGCCGAGATGGTTGTTCAACTGCGGCGGGAAGTAGTAGGCCTCCGGCTTGCCGAGGGCCCCGACCGCGGCGGCAGAGTCGAAACGCAGGTGCAAGTGATGGAAGAGCGGCTCGCCGAAATCGAAGAACTTCGAGTACATCGGCCAGCCGCCGTACTTCTGCATCAGTTTCGCACCGACCAGTGCGTCACCGAGTTCCGTCTGGGCGTCCCGGAGCGTGAACTTCCCGGACGGATCCCCGTTGGCGGGTAGCACATAGCTGAGTCCCTCGTCGGCCGGGGCCAGCGGGCCGTTCATGCAGGTGATGACGGACGCGAACCAGCGCTCCTTGATGGCGCCGCGGTTGGTGCCGAGGGCGAAGTAATCGTCGGGATGCAGGCGCAGGCGGCAACCCGGCGAGCTGAACCGGCGTGGCACGAAAACCGGGATCAGGCGCAGGATACCCTGCCCCTTTTCGACAGTGGAACGGATGTTGTTGGCAATGCTCATGTTTCTCCTTTCAAGTGTTGTTGCGGACGATGAGTTATTGAACGACGGACTGACATTTGCCTTTCCCGATCTTTTCACGGAGGGCGAACTCCAGTTCGCACCAGTAGTTGACGGCCTCGGGGTCGAGTTCCACGCTTACGCGGTCGCCCGCCTGCGAAGCCTTGGCCGGCTCCAACGAGCGGCCCTCCCCGTCGACGAGCCGCGCGCCAAGCAGGCAGCCGGTATGCCGCAGGACGATGCGGCCCACGCCCTCGCGCAGCTTGACCATCAACCGCGCGCTCCGTTCGATCGGCTGGCCATCCTCGCTGTAGACAAGCGCGGTTCCACCCTCGCCCGCCACAACTGTGCCGTTGCTGTCGGAAAGTGTGATGGCCTCCACGAGCACCGGCCGTCCCTCCACCAGGTGCAGCAGGCCGCCCTGGGCGCAAGTCATGCGCCACGGGCCGATGCGCGTCTCAGCGGGCCCGAGGTCCGGCTCGCGCGCAACGATCCAAGCCGTGCCGCGGGAGGTCGGCCGGCGGAAGAGCTCGCTGTCATGCGGATCGGCATCGGGCGGCTCCACGCCGGCCGCCGCGAGAAGTTGGCGGTAGAGAGGGGGCAGCAGGCGCCGGTCACGGGATTCGGGCCGGATCGGTGCGTGGACGTAGATGCCGAGGCCAAGGTGCCAGGAGGCGCTCGCCACACCCTCGGCCGCCTCACCGAAGGCAAAGGTTCCGAGCACGCCGCCGTGGCCGCGCAGATCCAGGGCTACGAGCAGGATCTCGTGCCGGCCGGCCGGCAGGCCGCAAGGCAGGACATAGGACTCGCCCCAGCCGTAAGCGCTGCCCACCAACCGCCCGTCCGCGTAGATCCAGAGGTTGGTGCCGGGCATGCCTTGTTCCCCGCATGGACCACGGACATAGAGCACGCCGAGCGGCAGTTCCATGCCAAGCGCGCAGCAGGGGCCGGGCAGATCCACGGTAGCGCGCAGCAGGTAGTGTGCGCCCGGACGGAGGCCGGCATTGAACGAGTCGCGGGCCAGGCCCCAGGCTTCGCCAGGCCGGCAGGGATTCCATACGGTGATCTCCGGGTCGCAGAGGTCGCCGAGGCGGACCTCGGTGGTGATGCGTTCCGGCGGGATGTCGCCCGCGAAGGCCCACTCCCAGGCGGAGACCGCGACGGCCTTGCCGCCCAGGGCCAGGGTGGGTTCGCGCGCCGCCGGTGGTTCGGCCAGGAGCGGAACGCCGCCCGACTGGTAGAGCGCGCCACCCGCGCGCACATGCTCAAGGAGCCGCTCGCGCAGGGACGTCGGCACCTCCGCAGGCGGATCGATCAGGCAAACGAGGCGCGGTTTTTTGTCCAGCCCTTCGACCAGATCCGCGTGGTCGACCACGAGTGAATTCTGCAGCAGGCCGGCAAAGGCCTGCACGATGTTGAAAAGCATGTCCCAATCCCGGCGGGGGTAGGCCACGAGCACTTCCTCGCGATCCGGATCCACGAGGCCGAGGCGGTCGAAAAGCCGGATGCCGTCGGCCATGGCCCGGCCGCTGGGCTTGATGACACCGTCGTCGCGGGTACCCACACCCAGTTCGTCGTCCCAGCGCTCGCCGCCCCACATGTCGATGCGCAGGCGTGCCTGCCGGGTCCAGCCCCAGGGTTGGAATCCACAGGCGCCGCCGCCGTAGCAGCCGTGCTGCAGGCGGATCATCTTGCGCCGCTGGCGATCCTCCTGGCCAGCCGAACAACCATGGGAATTCCAGACCTCATGGGAGAAGTAGGGCATGAGGCCGCGGATCACGAGGGAGCTGTCTCCATGCATAGAGCTCGCGGCGATGGCGCGGGGCATGTCCAGCCGTTCGATGAAGGAACCGAGCAGGATCGGATGCTGGTCGCCGGCGGCGCGGAAGGCGGCGACGCGCTCCGATACCCAGTCGCGCATGCGCGGGTGGTTCGCATCCGGCTCGTTCCACAGGTCCCAGAAGACGCCGGGCCAGTCGCGGTAACGGGCGGCAAGCGCGGCGATGAAACGGTCCTGCTCGGCCATGCGCGCCGGGTCCGAGGTGACTGCGTCGTTGCAGTCCTTGCCGATCCACCCCCTCGGGTCGCCCATCTCATCGGGCACCAGGGTGAAGAGGTCCGGATGGAAGACGATGCCGTGCTTGTGGCAGAGTTGAACGAACATATCGAAGACACGCCAGTCGCGATCTCCGGGTTGCGGGTCATTGGCACAGACGGAAAAATAGTCGTCGAATGGCAGCGGGCGGTTTGCCAGATGACGGCGGCTGTAATCACGGAACCACTTGCTGTGATGGTAGTGCGGCCGCAGCATGCGGATGCCGAGATCGCGCATCTGCGCCAAGTCCGCATCAATCTTGGCCGGGTCCGGGCGGAGCCACATCAGCTCACCCACGCGAGACTCGTAGTAGTTCATGCCATGGATCAGTTCCGTGGCGCCATCGGCACCGCGGAAGTAGCCGCCGCCCGACTCCATCAGCCGACCGCGGGCGGCGAGGCCCGGGTTCCAGCGGAGGAAGCCCGTGTCCGCACGGTCCACGGTGGCACCACCCTCCTCCAGCCGCGCCTCCACCCGGAAATCATCGCCCGTGCCGGTGACGGGCCACTCCACGCTCACGCATTCGCAGGCCGAGGCGCCGACACGCAGGTCCAGCCGCCATTCCTTGAGCACATGTCCCTCCCGCTTGAGCGCCAGACAAAGGACAGCGGAGAGATCCCGCCCGCCGCGGTTGCGCACCCGGCCCGAAATCCGGACCGTCTCGCCGTCCCGGTAGCAAGGCAGGTCGGTCTCCAGACGATGCAAGGTGAGGGGGTGGCAGGCGAGGCCTACCAGCCGGCGCAGGAGCGCCGCGGCATCCTTGCGGCGCGGGTCGAGCGCGTGTGCCTCGCCGGTCATGCACACGATCACCCAGCGGCCGCCGCCCTGCCAATCCTTCACGAGGTGCACGCCATGCTTCAGCACCCGGCCGAAGCGGTCCGTGCCGCTGACCAGCGGGATGCCCTCACGCACCGGATAACGCTCCGGGAAGACATTGCCGGCCGGTGGGTGGCTGTAGTGGCGGCCGTCGCCGGTGTTCACGGTCACACAGGGACCGGTGTCCGCGCTCAGCCATTCGTCCGGTAGCTCGGGGAGGAAGGCCGTGTCGGCGATGCAACGGCTCGGCGCCACATCCGGCTGGTAGTATTTAAAGCCCAGTTCGCCGAGCGCATTCTGGCAGGGATCGTCGCCACCCACCGGCACCCAGCCGCCGTTCCGCTCCTCCATCATCCGGCCAAAGCCCGCACCGCCAGTAGTCATGACGTTGCCGCCCCAGGTCACGAAGCGGCAAAGCGCCTTCCACGCCTTGGCCGGGAAGGCATCACCATAAGGCAAGATCAGCAGGTCAGTCGCCGTGGGGTCAAGCGCGGACAGGCCATCAGCCGAGAGCCACTGGATCCGGCACGAATCGCCCAGCGCCTCGCCCACCCAAGCTGGTGTGAAACCCTCCGGCACGCCAGCCGCCGGTAGCCCCGGTTCGCGCAGAATAGAAATGGTCCGTGTCATATCGCTGTCCATGATCCTGTTACGCACACCCCCTCCAGCGCCCTCCGCCTCGCACTTGCCTTTTCCAACCAAGCAGGCTCCGCCCCCGTCCATTACGCACGCCTTCACCAGGGTTAGCCGGCTTCACGCGTCACTCCACCTGTTTTGTCATCTAATTTGTGTAGATTATAAGAGAGGGATAAAGCTGTCAACATCGTTTTAATACTGGAGTCTTCACACCGGAGTGTCCTAAGTCTGGTACGACAAGGCTACTCAGCCCGCTTTCACCACTGCGGGCGCCAAGGTCACTTCCGGGGGCTTTTCGCCGCGGCGCACCTGTTCAAGGCGCAGGACCAGCAGGTCGAGCATCGCGGGGATGTCAAAGCCGATGCGCGTCACGGGAATCGCTGACGGGACCAGGAGGGGGAAGTTGGTGAGTGCCACGACGTGCAGATCCTTCGGCACCCGCACGCCGGCCGCGACCAGTCCTTCGCTTGCAGTCGTCAGCAGGTTGTCATCGCTCACAATGAGCCCGTCGGGCCGCGCTGGCTGACCGGACTGCATCAGTAGCTCCATGACATGCCGCGAAGCCATGGGGTTTCGTCGGCTGGCAAATTGCTCCCAGACGGGCCGGGACTTCAGCCCGCGCTCTGCCATGGCGCGCCGGAAGAGGTCGGGCATGCCGCCGGCGGTACTCGCGGAGAGCAGCGCGATGCGCTTGCACCCCCGCGCCGCCAGGGTGTCGACGGCCTGATCCATGAAACTACGGAGGTCGACTTCCACCTTGGCAATCCCCGGCAAATACCCCTTGTCGGCGATTGCCACCCGTGGGATGCCAGGATGATCCAGCAGCGGGGTACCCCGCAACTCGTCGGCGCTGGAGGCGAAGATCAGTCCAGCCACGCGCCGGGTTTCCACCTCCCGCACGATCTCCCGGTATTCCGCGATGTCCCGGTGCCCGGCAAGGCCGTAGAAGCACAGGTATTCCTGTTGCGGCGTGGACCGTTTGAGGGCGGCGGCTTCCAAGGCATGCCAGAATTGTCCCCAGTCGTTCGGCCCATACGGGAAGACCAGCCGGTATCGAGTCAGATGCGGCAGATGGATCGCCACGCGGGTTCCACTCTTCCGCGCTCCGACCCGCAGAAACCCTTGGCTCACGAGCTGGTCAACGGCGGCTTGCAGGGTGGCCGCGCAGGTTCCCAATTCGACGACAAGCTCCTGGCGCGGAGGAAGTCGATCCCCGGGCTTCCACCGCCCCTTCACGATCTTCTCGCGCAGCTGATTCGCAACCTTTTCGCAGACGTTCGACATAGAGCCCACCCAACCAAAATCTAATCGCAATAGAAGAAAATAAGGGAAGGCGGGGGATCTGTCAACCTTATCAGAACACCTTATCACACACGAAACCGCTCAGCCAAAATCCTCCAATGTAACGGCACTGATGGAGGGACGAATGAGGTCTGCCTGAACGAGATGCGAGGCGGGGAAGGTTGATGCCACCGCTATGCAACGCATCCCGGCCGCTTTCGCGGCGGCGATCCCGTTAACGGCATCTTCGACCACCGTGCATTGGGAAGGCTGAACGCCAAGTCGTTGGGCCGCCAGGAGGAAGATGGCGGGATCAGGCTTGCGCCTCTCCACATCCTCCGCCGTCACAATGGCCTGCCATGTAGCTGGCGGTAATCCAATCTTGTTCAGATTGGCCACAATTTTGATACGGTCGGCACTGGAGGCGACAGCACAAGCCATCCCCGCCGCCTGGCATTTCCACACCAGTTCAACCGCACCCGGAAAGCCCTCCAACCGTTTCGGCACCATGGCCAGGTTGAGTTCATAGGTACGCGCCTTGGCCTCGACGATATCCAGAGCAACGCCATATTCATTTTCTTGGTCGGAGACCATCCCTGCTTCGCTAAAGCTACGCAGGGCAGGCCGTAGCTCAAGCCGACAGGCGCAGAGCGAAGGATGGCGGAGAGGGAGGGATTCGAACCCTCGGTACCAGTCCGCCTTCAAAACATACACTTTTGCTCAGTATTTTGACATCAAAGATGTCGTTGACATCCCTAAACGTTATCCATTACGTTATCCATAGATAGAGAGGAATGTCTGGGTGCTGACTATATACAGAAAGAATACCTGATGCCAAGCATACACCGAAGGGATGGCCGGCCGTATTGGTACGCCGCTTTTTACAACAGCGATGGACTCCGCGCCTTGAAGTCTACCGGAACCGACAATAAGAAGGAGGCCATGCGCCGCTGCCTCGAATGGGCAGAGGCCGCGAAAGCCGGCAGAGAAGGCCGGTTGACCCAGGAACGTGCTCGCAAGGTCTTGGCGGACATATTCGCCAGAGCCAACAAGGAAACGATGTCCGCGAGCACGGTCAAAGAATACATGGAACATTGGCTTGCCAAGAAAGAGCTGGAAGTCGAGGAATCCTCCCTTGTCCAGTATCGGAGCGCCGGGAATGCCCTTCTTGACCACCTGGGCGCCAAGGCAAACCGCCCCATTGAAACGATTGCCTTGAGGGATGTATCGTCATTTCGGGACGCCATGGCGCGGCGTATGGCGGCCTCCAGCGTGAATAAAGTGCTGAAGATCCTGGGGGGTGCATGGCGGCAGGCGCGGAAGGACGGGCTGCTGGATGATGACCTGTTCTCAAAGATTACCCCTATAAAGGGAGCACGAGGCACGCGTCGCCCGTTTACGATGGACGAATTGAAGCTCATTCTCGCTGTCGCAGATACTGAATGGCGCGGCATGATCCTTTTTGGCTACTACGTCGGCGCCCGCCTTTCGGATATCGCCGGCCTGACATGGGCCAATGTGGATCTTGCCTCTAGCGATCTTCACTACACCGCACAGAAAACGAAAAGGCCGATGCACGTCCCGCTGGCCGGTCCGCTGGTCGAATACATAATGGCTCTGCCTTCGAGTGATGATCCCCAGGCGCCTTTGTTCCCAACGGCATTCGAAGGGAATCGCACCGGAACCTTGAGCAATCGATTCTACAACATCATGGTCGATGCCGGACTTATGCCGAAACGGACTCACGGAAAGCAGAAGAAGGGTCGAGAAGCCAAACGGGCTCTGAATGAACTCTCGTTCCATTCATTGCGCCATACGGCGGCGAGCGCCTTGCGGAATCACGGGGTGACGGATGTTGTGGCCATGGCCTTGCTGGGTCACGAATCGGCCGCCATAGCCCGGCATTACACGAAAATTGATCGAGCCACCCTGCGACGAGCCGTTGACGCTCTACCGGCAATCGTGGTGCCAGTCGGAGAGACTGACAGCAACAAAAACAAAGCAAGAACTGGAAAGAAATGACTACGAGACAACTCTCACCCGACGAACTGGCCACGCTCCTCGTGAAGGAGAAATTACTGCCCTTGGATAAGGAGTTCTGCCTTGCCGAAGCCGACGATCCTGGGTGGGCGCTGGGCATGATCCTGAAACTGGAGCCGGTCCGGCGCCGACAGTTCTTCTGCGAGAAGGTCGAGGAGTCCTACCGCCAGCTCCTCGCGGCTGCCAAGGATGGACCCGAAAAGGAGAAGGCTCGTTCGACCCTCGCCCAGGCAATCGAGAGCAATCTCCGCTGGGCCAGGAACAATGTCGCGGGATTCGGCCTGGAGTGCGAAGAATTCCCCCTGTTTATCCGCATTGAGGAGCTCTCGGTGCAGTATCAGAAGGCCTTGCAGGATCTGGAGCGGCCGACACCGCCTGTCACCCTGGAAACCGTAGCGGATAAGGTGAATTCGTTGCACGCCAGGGCGGACTCTATCCATGCCGACACACGGGAACTGAAGACCACGATCCCGGCGGCCCTGGCCGGTCAGGCCCGCACGATCCGCGACCAGGAGGATGAAATCGCCCGCCTCAAAACGGCTCTTTCCCTGAAACTTAGTGAGATGGCGGGCGTCTATCACCAGGTCGAGCCTCAGGATATGCACATTTTCGTCGCTTTCATGAAGACAGGCAATCAGGTTCGTGCTGCTCAAAGTTTGGGCATCAAGGAACAGACCCTTCGTGCACGCGTTGCTCAATGGCCCAGGAAGGGCGCTTCATACCAACGCATCCACAAGCTCTATCAGGATCAAAAAAAATCGGGAAGGGCGCCTAATGTAGGGCCATACTTCGAAAACCTCCTTGTTGAGGGCCGGCCTACGCCTGACGTGGATAGTCGTGTTCTGATGGACATAGCCGAGATTGTCATGGATATGAACCCGCAGAACGTGGAGCAGAAAAAGGAAGTGCTCATCACAAAATACCTTAAGGAGTTTGTTTCGAGATGAGGTTTGCGAATTCGTTGCGAGTGGCCTGACAACTCGCAAGATGTTGGTGATTAAGGGGTATCGCTTGCGATCCCCCTCTTTTTTTGTCGTGTCATTGCGAAATCGCCGGAGTGCATAGACATCGCCGCACATAGTGTGCAGTGGTGAATGCAGAGGAACACCGATGACAAAGCATATGATTCTGACCGAAACCGAAGCCCCGAACCCTGTCAGCGATGAGACATACCCGGCCAAATGGATCCGTCTCCCCACCCGTGGACGCTGCCCGCACACGGGGCTGAGCCGCGCCGCCTACTACGAACTCATCAAGGCGAGCCGGATCCGGACGGCCAACCTGAAGCGGCCCGGCGCGCTTCGCGGCACCCGGCTTGTCTGGCTTCCATCCATCATGACCTATCTGGACCGTTTCGCAACCGGCGGGGCTGAGAATTGAAATGAATGACACTTCCGACTGCCTAACCCCTCTGCTTGCCTATGCGGCTGAAAATGGGTCAGCCGCCACACCGGTGCCTTTGACACTGCCGGTAGTGGTGGATGCCAGCACCTATGCGATGCACGAGCCGCCACAGGTGGACGCCATTCTTGAGTCCATGTTCGATGCTGGCGATAAGTTCGTCCTGATCGGGTCGTCAAAAGCCCGGAAGACCTTCTTCCTTCTGATGCTGGCGCTGTCGCTATCCGCTGGCCTTGAGAGGTTCCTGTGTTGGACCATCCCCAAACGGCGGCGTGTACTGGTGATTCAATTCGAGATCAAGTCCGTACACTACCATCGCCGTGTTCATCGTGCCTGCAAGGCGATGAATCTGGCCCCGGAAACGATTGAAGCATGGCTCTTCATCGTCAATGCCAGGGGGGCGCCAATCAGCCTGGATCAGATAGCGGCGCTGGCGAAGCAAATAGGCGCCGAGGTGGTTATCCTTGATCCGCTGTATAAGCTCCTGGAGGGTGATGAGAACTCCGCGCAGGATATGAAGCCATTACTTGCCGGTTTTGACCGGTTGGCGGAGACGACGGGCGCGGCCATCATCTACGCGCACCATAACGGGAAAGGTTTTGCGGGGGATCGGGACACCCGGGATCGCGGGGCCGGGAGCGGCGTCCTGGCACGCGACTTCGATGCCGCTGCCTATTTGACTGACCATGCCGGGGACGAGGGGCTTCTGGTTCTATCAACGCTCCTGCGAAACTATCCGGGCACTGACCCTGTCTCCATCGCCTGGGAAGAAGGTCAGTTCGTTTTGAGTGCCGAAGCCCCTATTGAACGCACAAGCCGCAATCGTCAAGCAAGTGCGGCTCGCAAGGTCGGCATTGATGAGCATATACCCACCGCCATGGGTCTGGTGAGAAACGCCGCTCTGCTGGTGTCAGTGTTCAAGGAACGGCTGAGGACGGCTGGATTAACCCGGGAAATGACGCGGGCAGTGGTGGATATGCTGACCTCTGGCGACGATCCCCAACTCGCCACGTTTGAAAGCCGGGCTTTTAAGAAACACGAGAAATGGATCGGCACACAGGAACAGATCCAGGTGATCCGGTGTGGACAAAAAGAGATGAACGGCTTGAACGCTCAAGATTCAGTCAAGCCGCTCAATTCTTGAATAGACCGGCCGCTCTATACTTAGAGCGGCGCGTCTACTCAAGAGGCGGCCAGGGAGGAACCAGAAATAAAGACCATGAGCAGAGCGGAGAAATACAAAAGTGCGCTGGCGGCCATCCCTCAACCGGGGATGGGGTGTCACACCGCCCTGCTTGGCGCGGCGAACAGTGGAATCATGGCTGGGTTGAGCGATGGGCAGATATTTGAGGACATCAGGGCAGCCATCCCTGCAGGTGTCCGCCGTGTGCCGGATCGCGAGATTACGGATGCCATTGCCAAAGCGCGGCGCGAACTGACCCCCTACACGACTACCCATGCCCATCACCGTCCAATGGCCCGCCCGACACCCAAACCCCTCATTGATGGGCCAGCGACCCGGGCAAAACTGATACAAGCCGGGTCCGGAGCGGGCCCGGCCGACCTGTGGGAGTTGTCAGCTGTCAGGCCTGAAGAGAACGCCAGTCACCGTGACGCCCTGGCCATCCTGTCCCTCTACCATGACAAAGAGCATCTCTATATCGGCTCGCCATATGACAAAATCGTTAGGCCGACATCAGAGTGGCGTAGAATCATTGAGAGGCGTCAGGAGGCGCCGTGGCCCCATATCATGCCCAACCCGGTTGACGGGCAGGCCCATGACCTTGGTAATGGGAAGTTATCCTTCCGGTGTGACGCCGCTGTCGCGGCTTTCCGTTATGCGGTAGTGGAGTTTGACAACCTTCCCAGGCCGGAGCAATTTGCATTCTGGCACTCGATTATCAGCAAGGACCTGCTGGATGTTGCCGTCCTGTTGGATAGCGGGGGGAAGTCATTACACGCCTGGGTTCGGGTGAACCTGCCCGACCGTGTCACGTGGGACAGGGAGATCGGGACTCGGTTCTATGGCCATGAGGGCGTGTTCACCGCCATGGGTGCAGACAAGGCCTGCCGTAATTCATCCAGGCTTTCCCGGCTGCCTGGCCATTTCCGGAGAGAAAAAGGTGAGTTCCAGGCTTTGATATATCTCAACCCCGTTGTCGGCGATGCTCACTGACGGGTACTGTGAAC
This sequence comes from uncultured bacterium, assembly GCA_903958395.1. Taxonomy (GTDB): domain Bacteria; phylum Verrucomicrobiota; class Kiritimatiellia; order CAIKKV01; family CAITUY01; genus JAABPW01. The sequence goes on from CAJBSZ010000374.1 coordinate 20,148, forward strand.
TGAAATGCTGCATGCTTAGGGGTTGATTCCGTCAGAAAAAGAAGCCACATTAGCGGACATTATGCCAAGACCGAAACCCAACAACAAATCAGGATCAGGAAAATCGGTGCTCACAACAACGCCGCCAGCCTATGCCGGACTCGTAACAGGAATCGCGGAATTGCTCGAATCCGCCCGCCACATTTCCGCCCGCGCCGTCAATGCGGTCATGACGGCCACCTATTGGGAAATCGGACGCCGCATCGTCGAGTTTGAGCAGGAGGGGAAGATCCGGGCGGAGTACGGGGCGGAACTTATAATCCGTCTTGCCGCTGATTTGACAGCGCGGTTCGGACGTGGGTTTAGTCTCACTAACCTCAAGCAGTTCCGCCAATTCTACGTGACCTTTCCGTTGGTCGAGAAAAGCCAGACGCCGTCTGGCCAATTGCCATCCACCCGAAAAGGTCAGACAGTGTCTGGCTTTTCTGCACCCAAGGTAATTTCGCAGACACTGTCTGCAAAATCCGACGTGACGGCCCTCACGGCCCGTTTCCCGCTCCCTTGGTCGCACTACGTTCGCCTGCTCTCCGTGGACAATCCCCAGGCACGTTCGTTCTACGAGACCGAAGCCCTGCGTGGCGGGTGGTCGGTGCGGCAACTGGACCGCCAGATTTCGACGCTATTCTATGAACGTACCGCGCTTTCTCGCGATAAGGCCGCCATGCTCAAGAAGGGCGGTCGGGCCAATCCTGAGGACAGCGTCACTCCGGAGGAAGAAATCAAGGATCCGCTCATGCTCGAGTTCCTGGGCCTGAAGGATGAATATTCAGAATCCCAACTTGAGGAAGCCCTGATTCAACACCTGGAGACCTTTCTGCTTGAACTGGGCGGCGATTTCGCCTTCGTCGGCCGCCAACGGCGTCTGCGCATTGGCCATGAATGGTACCGTGTGGACCTTCTCTTCTTCCATCGCCGACTCCGCTGCCTGGTGATTATCGATCTCAAACTCGGCAAGTTCACTCATGCCGATGCGGGCCAGATGCACCTGTATCTTAACTACGCCCGCGAGCACTGGACGCAGCCCGGCGAGAATCCACCCGTCGGATTGATCCTTTGCGCGCAGAAGGACGCCTCCCTCGCCCACTATGCCCTGGAAAACTTACCCAACAAGGTTCTGGCGACCGAGTACAAAGTCGCACTCCCTGCCGAAAAGATGCTTGCCGCCGAGATTGATCGGACCCGGAAAGTGCTGACAGCGCGTGGCGAGATTCGACACCAGCCATCCAAGTCTAAATCACCGTGAAATCGTCAGGCGGTTTTCGGTAATCGTAAGATTTGACGACTGGGCCGTCGGGGTGCTCCAATTGATGTTATCGACTGGTAATCGACTGGTTCACAAGGCCAATCGCCTAATCTACGGTTATTCGATCAGACCTTCGGTGAGAGCCGGCCCGATATAGGTGTCACGAAGGCAGCGCCTGTTTCTAAGATCGAATGTCTTTCTGATTTCTGCATTCCCCATGGGACCTTCCGAGTGGAGCAACTTGATAAGACGGATCACATCACTGACTGGTGCCGTGACTCGTGGGTTAACTTGCCCGCCTACGGTTTCAAAGGCTCCATCAGGTTTACGGCGGATGGTGGTTACAAAACCATCGGTTAGCCATGGTTCATTTGGTTCGGGCGTTCAAAGTTCGACCAGCGCCAATTATGCCATGGAGGGCGGTCTGGGCGGGATTGTCGGAGGAGTGAGCAACACCTCCGGTTCCATGAGTGCCCGATCAGGGGCCAGTGTGCCTTTGGTGGTAATGACCCAATTGGTTGTGAGTCTTGCACCGGCAATGTCAACGAGGGCGAGTCGATCCAGGCGGAGGGTGCCATCGGGTTTGACGATGGCTCACTCTCGGTTCTGGCCGGGAGCAACATTCTTTGGCTGGCCCCCTCGTATCCGATCCTGGCTGTCTCATCCAGCGGCGTGGCAAGCGCTGGCGCAGTGTGGTCGAATATGCTGGGGCGTGTATCAGGCTGTTATCGGGGGATCGCCGGTGGCGGTGACGTGCTGGGGATGGATAGCGATCCAGACAATTACGGTATTTACGAGGCTGACGGTATTCCTGATGGTTGGCAGGTTCGTTGGTTCGGCACCAGCATAGAATCTGTTTTCTACGAAATGATGTCCCGATAATCCGCGGCCGGTGCAATGCCGCATTGATCGGGTCTTCTCTGCATGGCGGCAATAGGTCAACGTCTGTTACATATCGAGCTGAGAGGGTCTGATTGGCCGGAAACAAGTCCATAGCCGTCCTCTAACTGTCTGCCGGAATGACGATATTATAAATTCATACGACAACAAGGAGATGGTGAGTGGGCGCCGCTCTCTCTTTACCTGTCCCCGAATTATGCTGATGTTGGTTTGCCTGTGATCCGGCCAGGCTCTTACTGGTGTGCCTTGGAGTGGATCGTCAGGATGTCGTCTTGTACCGCGAGCAAGGCATCAACAACCGCCGGGTCAAATTGTGTTCCACGCCCCGCCTGAATTACGGAAAAAACCTGCTCGAAAGGGTACATATAGGCGTCCCGATAGGGGCGTTTTGAACAGAGGGCATCAAACACGTCGGCAACGGCCACAATCCTGCCAGCCAGTGGAATCTCATTCTGCCTCAGTCCGCCGGGATATCCATTGCCATCCCATCGCTCATGGTGGGTCAGCGCGATTTGCTCGGCTAATTGGATGACGGCCGCTTCGGAGCCCTTTAAGATCTGGGCGCCGATCAAGGAATGTTGTTTCATGACGATCCATTCTTCCTGCGTCAGAGGGCCGGGCTTGAGAAGGATGGCATCGGGAATCCCGAGCTTGCCGATATCATGCATGGGCGCGGCAACTTCGATGTCAGCCACCTGGGCGGCATCCAGTCCCAATTTACGGGCAATGGCCCCGGCATAAAGGCTGACGCGGCCAATATGACCCCCTGTGTCGCTATCCTTGTATTCCGAGGCGGCAACAAGCCGGTAAAGGGTATCCACCGCAGAGGCTTTGATTTTCTCCCTGGCGATTTTGAGATCGCGCGTTTTTGTTTCCACGAGGTGTTCCAGGTCTTGCTGTTGTGATCGCATCTGGTCCTGATAGGCCTTCGCCACGATAAGGGCTTTAATGCGGTATCTTAATTCATCGATATCAACGGGTTTGGATAGGAAATCATCCGCCCCCGCCTCAAACGCCGCGACCCGCTCCTTAGCGCCATCCAGGGCGGTGATCATGACAATGGAAGTTCCGCGTGTGGTTGGGCTCGCCTTAAGAGACCTGGCGACCTCATAGCCGTTCATGTCAGGCATCATGATGTCAAGCAAGATGACATCGGGCGGATCAGCTGCAGCGAGGACAAGGGCATCACTTCCGTTTGTGGCGTATCCGATCTGATGCCCCAGAGGCTCGAGTATGCCGATGGCCAACTTGCAGTTTGCAGGCTCATCATCGACAACCAGTATTTTTGCAGATCCAAGCTTCGCGCTCATTTGTGCCTCCGTCGGGTGTAACAGCTAATTACAAGCAGAATAAGTGCAAAGGTGGGGTGATCACACTGCGAATAAATACCTTAAATTCGGTAGTGGTGCCGCCAGGCACCCAGGCCGCCATACGGCTCGGCGAAGCTTGGCCAGCGCAAGAGGAGTTTCGCCATCAAGTAACATGCGGCGCAGAAGCGGCCGGCGGTCTTTTACGTCTCCATGCGGCCACTACCATATTTCAGGTAATCGCGGCGCTGTACCTTTTCGCTAGTATTCGAGATATTGAATTTTCACGGTGCAGTGTCTTTCACATGTTTGCCATATGTGTTTTCTTGTTTGCAGGGTGATGCATAAACAACGGGGACGGAGTCTGCAAATTTGAGATTATGAATAAGATTATGTGCTTGGTATGGTTTCTTGTAACGCTGTTCTTTGCCGTGACATTTGGCACGGGCTGTCGAACCAATCTGCATGGCTCCGCCGATCAAAATGGTGCTGCTTTAACCGGCCAGGCCAACAGGCGTCCTCCCGCGCCAGCCTCATTGGGAACGGCCCGCCTCCGCCCGGGTTTGGTCATTAATGTTGGTGTCCTGATCGCCGGTAAGAAGGAAATTGACGCTGCGGGGACACGTATTTCTGATATGGGGACAATCGTTATGCCCCTGCTGGGTGTCATCGTCGTTGATGGCCTGACGCTGGATGAACTGGGACTCAAACTGACGTCATCATACAAAGAATATTTTATCAAACCCCAGGTGATTGTGGAATTTGTCCGCGACGACAACAAGGAGGGCCTGTCTCCCTGGGGGAGCGTGACCGTGTTGGGTCGGGTGAAAAAGCCCGGGCGTGTCAGCCTGCCCGCTACGCGGGACTTGACCCTCAGCACCGCCATTCAACAGGCAGGCGGATACGACACAAGCGCCAAGGAGAACGCCATACGCATCACCCGTAAACGCCCCGGAGGGGGCATCAGGACCTGGCAGGTCGATTTGCGTTCGGTTGGTGCCGAAGGCTTGATTGAGAATGATGTCCTGCTGGAGCCCGACGATGTCGTGTTTATCCCGGAGCTGATTTTTTAGCATCCGGAAGCCTCCATAACTGCTTGTATTGTTCACGTCAAAAAGAAGAAGCGGAGCCTATGAAGAAAACTATGAAGAAAACAGTGATTATCACCACGATCCTGGGCGTTGCCCTGATTTCAAATGCGGGTGCGGAGCCTGGGAACGGGATTCATTCGGGGGGGTGGACTTTCAGCCCCTATGCAAACCTCAGGGAAACCTATGATTCGAATGTCGAGAAGGCATCGGCCAACAAGCAGGATGATTTCTTTTCCGATTCTGAAGCTGGCCTGCGGCTCGGCTATTCGGCCTATGAGATTGACTTCTCCGGCCTGGGCTACCTCGGGACTCGTAACTATAGTGACTTGACCGACAAGGATTTCTCCATCGGCGGTGAAGTCCTGAAGTTCAAGCAGGGGACTCACGACACGCTGGTCATTGAAGCGGACCAGACCTTCCGGCGCACCGAGGACATCGACCTGCACGGCTCTGAAGCCGCCGTTCTCGGGGTGTCGCCCGATTCGGTCCTGGACTCCACTGCAACCACCCGGCGTGACATCAATAACATCGGGGTTTCTGCCGGGCGTAACCTGTCCGACAAAATGACGCTGGATGTCGGCTACCGGTTTGATGACGTGAATTATGAAAATCCCGCTATCTTTGACATCCTGAATCATATCGGGCAGGCCGAGGGATCTTTCCACCTGACCGACAAGACTGACAGTTTTGTGACCCTGCTGGGTGGCCTGCAGGACAATGGTGTCATCAGTGATCCGGCCAGCTACTACACTGGGCGGGTGGGGTTGAAGACCCGCGGGACGGATAAAGTGGTGTTCAAGGGCGGGGTTGGTATCCAGCTCTATGAGCGGCCCAACGCCGAGGATGTCACCTCCATTAACTACGACCTTTCGGCCGCCTGGATCGCGACGGACAAGATCACGTTTCAGGCCGGGGGCCGGAACGGAACGGTTCTTTCGTCCCTCTACGCGGAAAACGGTAGTGCCTATAACACTGTCTGGGCGGGGGCTTTCTACAAGTTTATTCCCACAATTCTCCTCTCGGCGAATGCCTCGTACCGGCAGGATGACTATCTGGATCCCGTCTCGGTATCAGGCGGGTCGAAAGACCGTACCGATAAGGGCAGCGGCGTTGGAGCCCGCGTGGATTACATGACGCCGGCTAAATTCCTGAAGCTCTATGCAGAAACCCAGTATCAGAACGTGGAGTCAACGGTGTCGCCGACGTATGATGAAACCCGCATCATGTTGGGTATGAAACTTCAATATTAAGCAAGGTTGAAAAAGTCCCAGTAACCATAAACAAGGAGTAAGCAATGAACAAAACACTATCCGAGATCGTTGGCGTGATGCTGATTACAGCCATGTCGGCACTCGCTGCCTCTACCTTCAAGGCCCCCACGGCCGGGCAACTGGCGGCGGCGGCTAAAAATCCTGCGGCGATTGAAGCCTTGCTGGTGGGGGCATCGCCCGAGCAGGCGGCCCAGGTCATCAAGGCGGTTGTTGTCCAGGTCATGGCACTGGGCCTGAGCCCGACGGTGCAAGCCACCAGTATCAGCAGCGTCATCTCGACGTCCTTCGCGGCCGCACCTGCGGGTTCGGCGCCCCTGCTGGCCTCAAGTCTGGGCACAGCCTGCGGGGCCACTGTTGCGATCAGTGCGAATCCCGCCGTAGTTTCGAGCATTCAGGGCACGATCGCCACGGCCGGGGGCAGCGCCGGGGCCGTCATGGCGGAGGCCTTTGCAACAGCCTATACGGCGGCCAAGGCGGCTAGCACGCCTGCAAGCGATGCGACGCCACCGCCGCCTGTGGCAACGGGGTATAACGGCCAGCAATAGCGCATTGCAGGATGATTCAGACACTCCTTATCTCCGGCCTCGCGCTGATCCTGTCCTATCTGACCTGGGTCTGGGGCGGACTGAGGGTGGCCTGGCTTCCTCCCGCCGTCTGGGCTTCGTGCGGCCTGCTGGTGATCCTGCTGGCGTCCGCCTGGATGCCTGCTCCATCGGCGGCATCACGATCACGTCCGTTGTGGCGTGATGCCTTCTTTTATTCCGGGCTCCTGTTCCTGGGCTACCTTGCCATCCAATGGGGGAATGCCGGAAGGGTCCTGTATTTCGATGTCGGGTTCAGTGAATGGCGGTATTCGCAGCCCCGGTATGCCGGTTGGCCCTCGTCGTTTTCGAGGGCGGAAGCCGCGCAGATGTTGTATTGGTTTTTCCCCGCCTGGGTTCTGGGGCTGGTTATGCGTTCACCCGCGGTTGGCCGGGATGCCATAGTTGGCCTGTTGCATGGGTTGGTTTATAGTGCGGGGCTGCTGGCCGCATTCGGCGTGGTTCAGTTCCTGACGCAAACCCGCCTGCAGTATTGGCTCGCGCCGACCGGAGATGGGTTTTTCGCCTCTTTCGGCTACACCAACCATGCGGCGGCGTATTTTGTGCTGATGGGCGCCGTGGCCGCCGGGTTGCTGTATAGGGGGATGTTCCGCTCGGCGTCCACCCATGAGCCTCTTGGCAAAACTCAGATCCGGAACGGGGCCTTGGCTGCCTCCCTGTTACTCTGTCTGGTGGGGGCCAACCTGTCGCTGAGCCGCGCGGGGGTCATTCTTGCTTGGGCGCTGGCCGGATTTGTTGCCGTGTATGGGCTTGTGCGGGGGTGGCGGAGGCTGCGGGTTGTCAGCCGGCTCAATCTGGCGGTGGCAACCCTTGCCGTACTCTGCGTGTTCTACTTCGCCGTCGCGGGCTTCGGGAAGCAGGAGATTCTCAAGGAGTTTGAAGTCAGGAAGCCTGTCCATCACCGTTTGTGTCCGGCGCTGGATAAGGTGAATCTAGCCTTGTCGGATCGACCCTTGCTTGACGCGGTGGCTTTGCAAATGTGGCGGGATTATCCCGTTTATGGTGTGGGGGGCTGGGGGTTTAGCCACTTGCTTGCTCTCTATTTGCCACGTGAAAAATGGACCTATGTTCAATATCCCGGACGTGCCAATGTCCACTGCGACATCCTTCAGTTTCTGGCTGAGTTTGGCGTCATTGGATTTGGCCTGATGTTAACCGCTGTGACATCGTTAATTGTATCTCTATTCCCTCTCCCTTTAGGGGAGAGGGCTAGGGTGAGGGTGTCTGCAACGAGCCGCGACCCCCTCTGGGTCATGGGAGTCATTGGCCTTTCACTGGTGTTGATTTTCAGCCTGATTGACCTGCCGTTCCGTTGTCCGGCCATTCTCTGCACGTGGATGGTGGTTCTGGCAGCTTTGCCAAAAGCGACAGAAGCCAGGATTCGCAATAACCGATAACACATAACCCATAACAACACATTACCCCACAAACCTCTCAAAATCCTGCCGACCCAACCCCTCCCCTCTATCACGGCGGTGTGCCCTATGGGGCGCCGTACGGAAGTCCCTATTACGGGGGAACTCCGGCCGATGGAGGCGGCCTGCTGGGCTCTCTCGATCCCCACCGGTTGATCCGCGTGGCGCGCAAGAACTGGCTGACTATCCTACTGGTCCTTGTTTTCGCCGGAACGGCGGCCTACTTCTATCTCAGCACGACCCAGAAGGTGTATCAGGCCAATAGCCTGGTGGAGCTCAGCGTGCGGCGTCCGCGGATCATGACCCAGCAGGCCGCCGTCATCGAGGACCAGGGCGCCAGTTCGCAGTCGGAGGAAATCTTCAACACCCGCCTGGAGAAATTCAAGGGGCGCGTTATGCAGGAGGCTGCCATCGCGCGCTACCGCAAGCAGCATCCGGAATGCAAACTTCAGGATGAGGACTTCAATCAGCTTTTCGCCAACTTAAATCTCACCCTGCTGCGCCGCACGCGGCTGGTTAAAATTGAGTTCAACCACACGGATCCCCAGTTCGCCTCCGATTTTTGCGCGGCCATCGCGGAGGCGGCAGAAGCGAGCGTCTATGACGAGAACCGGATCGCCTCGGATGCCGCCGTGATCTGGTTGGAGGCGCAGTGCGTGTCCCAGCGGGCTGAAGTCGAAAAAGCCGATGCCATCCTGCTGAAGTACCGGCAGGAGAACAAGATCGATGTCCTGGAGAGCCAGCGGAAAACCGTGGATAACGCCCTGATGGATTTCAACAAGGTGCTGGTTGACCTGGAAAGCCAGGAGGCCAAGGAGCGGGACCTGCTCAACACGATCAACGCGGTCGAGCTGAAGCCTGAAAATACGGGGAAACTACCCGCTTCGATTCCCCGGGCGGATGAAATCAAGTCCACAATGGACAAGTGGATGGTGGCCCTAGCCGAGCGGGATGCCTTGATGTCGAAATACACCGCGAAGCACCCGGAGGTCCAGGCCAAGGACGGGATCGTTGCGATGTGCCGGAGCCAGGCGCTCGACGCGTTGAGCCGCGCCAAGTCAACCTCCGCCTCGAATCTGGAGTTGCTGCGGAAGCAGGCGGAGAGCCTCCGCCAGAAGAAGGCCGATCAGGCCAAGCTCGCCTCGGATCTTGAACTCCAGATCGTGGAGCGGCGTACCCACCTGACCGCCTTGGAGCGCACCCGCGACGCGAGTGATGCCGCTTATCGTGGCATTTTGAGCCGCATCCAGGAGGCCCGGATGGCCGCCGATGAAAACACGGCCACGGTCAAGATCGTGGAGCGCGCCTCGGTTCCGGAGAAACCGGTTAAACCCAAACCCGTCCGGATCATCGCCCTGGCCATCCTGCTTGGATTGATGGGCGGGTTTGGATTGGCGCTTCTGCAGGATTCGCTAGGGGACCGGCTGGAAGCCCCGCATGAGATCGAGGTGAGTGGATTGGCCAAGGTGCTGGCGGTTATTCCCCACGCCAAGGAGGCTGACCGTGTCAGCATCGCGACGGCCTCAGCGACTCTCCGGCATGGGGAGCTTGCCGAGGCCTTTGCCGGACTGCGGGCCATGCTCGACTCGCCCCAGTACAAGACCCATAACGGGGTCATCCTGCTCTCCAGCTCGATGCCTGCGGAGGGCAAAACGGTGACAGCCTGCAACCTGGCTATCACTTATGCCCGGCATGGCGAAAAAACGCTGCTGATTGATTTCGACCTGCGCCGCCCGCGCCTTGCCGGGATTTTCCCGCTGCCGGCGGGGCATAAGAACCTGGCTGATTTCCTGGCCGATGGAGCACCGGAAACCGATTTTCCTGTACTGGCTTATGCAACGTCTGTCGTGCCGGGGCTATCGATCATGGCGGGCCGTCCGGCACCGCACAGTCACCCTGAACTGGTGAACGAGAACAAGCTCGCAGCCCTGCTGCACTGGGCGCGCACCAATTATGACCGGGTCATCCTCGATGCACCGCCGCTCGGACTGGTAAGTGATGCGCTCTCCCTGGCGGCGCTTGCCGATGCCGTGCTGGTGGTGGCCCGGCCCGAGATCAGCCGCAAGCGGGCGGTCTGGCATACCCTGCACCGGTTCCGTGAGGCGGGGGTCGGCGTATTGGCGGCTATCGTCAACGATGTGGATTTCTCCAGAACCCCCTACGGTGGTTACAGCCCCTACTATCATTACCAGCAGCACTACAAAGTGTACGCGCTGGCGGCAGCACCCTCAGAGGCTCAAGCGTGAGGAAACTTTTCGAGCAACAGGTGTCCGCGTTGCACCGGAGTTCGGCCGTGGAACAGTCTCTTTCCAGTCTTTACGGGGAAATAGCACTGTGGATTCCAAGCCACGCAACTTTCTGGCAGCGCTTGTCCACAGACGAAGCCGAACACGGGCGGAATCTCCTGCTTTTATCCGGTTTGGTCGCGGATGAGAAACTGGTTCTGGATGTAACTGCATTCAATACTGATGCGGTGCGGAGCATGGAAATGCTGATAGGCGACATACGGGGGCAAATCCTTACCTCTCCGGGTGTGAGTCACAGGCGGGCCGCCGTGCTCGCCTTGGCGTTGGAGGGAGCGTTGGTGGAGCAGCCCGTGTTCACAGCGATCAGGTGTGAGAGTGCACAGTTCAGGCAAATAACAGCAATGCTGCGGGACTCGACCTCCGCGCACATCGTCGCGTTGCTAGATGCCGCAGCAAACGGGTCTGACGTATAGATTGCGATGATGGTCTTGATATTCTGATGGAGGTGCAAGGTTGTTCCGGAATGACACATTAAACGCCGTCGGCCGTAACACGGATCTGACGGACCTGATAGCGTCACAGTTCGACATGCCAGGGGAACCCGTGGGCATGTTTTCGGTTGGTTCCGGCAACATCAACGACACCTATCTGTCGGTCTACCGCACGAGCTACTCCGAGGCACGCTGCATCATCCAACGCGTGAACAAACGGGTATTCAAGGATCCGGAAGCGCTTCTCAAGAACTTCCAGCAGGTCACCGAGCATGTGCACCGTCGTCTCGCGAAAGAGCAGAACACCGCCGACCGGATCTGGCAGTTGCCGCGGTTGATACCCGCCAAAGATGGTGCGGACTTCCATGTGGATGAAGCGGGAGAGTACTGGCGGGCGATAACCCTGATTGATTCCGCGGTGGCCTACAACCAGGCTCAAAGTCCTAACCATGCCCGTGAGGCGGGGACTGTTCTCGGGCAGTTTCACCGGCTGATGATGGATCTGGAACCCGGCAGCCTTGCTGTGACGTTACCCGGCTTTCATCATACGCCCGGTTATCTGGCCGCCTACGACCGCACGTTGGCAACGGCGGTGGCCCGCGAGCGGGTTGATGGAGACTCTCTTGCTGCCGGACTCTGTTGTTTTGTGGAAGAGCGCCGCGAGCTCTGTACCGTGCTGGAGGCCGCGTGTGCCCGGGGCGAGTTGAAGAGGCGGATCATGCATGGCGATCCCAAGATCAACAACATCCTGATGGACAATATTACCGGGCTTGGCACCAGCATTATTGATCTTGATACCGTCGGTTCCGGCCTGGTGCAATGGGACTATGGTGATGCCCTGCGATCAACCTGCAACACAGCCGGTGAGGATGCCCGCGAGCTTGGGACGGTTGAGTTCAGCCTGGAGCTTTGCCAGGCCTTCACGGCCGGCTATATTGCGCAGGCGGCCGATTTCCTGACCGGGGCCGACCGTGATTATCTCTATGATTCCATCCTTGTGATCACCTTTGAACTGGGGTTGAGGTTCCTACAGGATCATCTGGCCGGGAACGTCTACTTCAAGACCCGCCATGACCGCCACAATCTGGACCGGGCGGCGGTCCAGTTCCGCCTGTGTGA
>CAJBSZ010000375.1 GCA_903958395.1 uncultured bacterium
GCTCCAGCAACCCCATCGTCCACATCTCCGTGTTGCTCCACCCGCTGCACGCCTCTTTCTTTCTGTCCGCTGACCTCTGATCTCTGACCTCTGACTTCGCCGTCCACACCCGCACCTTCCAGAAACACCGCATCCCAGACTCCAGCGGCTTGCCTGCATACTCCACTTGGATACTCTGATCGCGCTCCACCTTGCCGCTGTCCCACAGATCGCCCTTCTCGGCTTTCAATAATTCCGCGGAGGAGGCCACCAGAACCCGATAGCCGGTCTGCCGTTCCCCGCGCCGGTCCGAAGCGAGAATCCAACTCAAACGCGGTTGTGGCGTGTCCACACCCAGTGGATTGACCCGATATTCGCAGCGCAACTGCTCCACCATGACCGGTTGCGTGGCCGCGCCACACGGCAAAACACCGGAGCGCGCGATGGGAGTCTGAAGCGCGGCTTGCTGGGCTGCCGCGATGCTTTGCAACGGCGCGGCGGACGTGCCCGGATTGCTATCCTTGCCTTGAGGAGAAACGAACAGCTCTTGAGTTGGAGCCGATGCGGCGTTCACAAGGGATTGGACGACGACGAGGGATAAGACGAGGGATACGAGCTTTGTTTTCATTTTTGCATACACTTTCATTCATTATTTCGAGTCACGAAACCGCGCAGAAACTCACAGCCAACTTCACTGAAGAGTTCCGGGAGACGCTTTTTACTCCATCACTTTGCAGATTTGCTCACATTCATCATTTCTTTCCCATAGGCGTGGAATAAACCTCCATCCGCGCGGTCCCGGGCGCAAACGGGGCGATGCGGACCTCGTTGACGCCGTGTTTGAGATGCCGGGTCACATCCAGCCTGAACGGCCGACCGATAAATCCACCCGCTGGAACGCCGTTCACCATAACGCTTGCCGCCTCTTCCGGGACAATCTTGTCCAAAACAAGATAAAGGCGGCTTTTCGCAAGCTCCACGTCCGCCGGAATTGTACAATCCCCAATAAACACATCTGATACGACCGGGCTCACTGTAGAAACCTTGGCTGTAGCCTCGGGTTGCGGATCGGGCTGTTGAGCCACACTATGGCGGACCAGAGGGATCGTCTGCAGTGGCTTCGGCTCACCCGCCGGCCTTCCGGGACGTTGCCGGTCCTGCTCCTGGAATATCACCAGCACGCTCTCCCCTGGCTCAAGCGCCAAACTGAACTCAACGCCACCGTTGTTTTTTTTGAAGGGTATGGAACCGATCTCGTTGCGCATCGCATCCCACGCTTCCGGCACACCCTGCACCCGCGCCGTCAACCGGAACTGGCGCAGGCCGCCTTCCGTGTTCTGATTGCATAGCAAAAACACATCTCGCCCGTATTTCTGCCGATGCAGCACATGCAACCCGTTCCCCGTATCTCCTTCGAGCACGTCCAGCGCCGGCGCAACACGGGCATCATTCAAAACCTGCGCCAGTTCCCCCGGCGCAACTGTTTCCGGAAGGAAATACGATTTACCGCCGCTACTGTTCGTCTCACAGGCCACAAGACCAGTTTGAGCCGTAGCACCCCATATCGCCGCGCGCAACGCCGCGATATCGGCCGAAGTTTTGTCAGGCGTCGCGGATCGCGTTGGCAGAAAGCCATAACCAATAACGATCCCGCCGTGGTCGAAAAATTCCTTTGCTTTGGCCATTACCCCGTAAGGAACCACTTCAACAGGCGGAATGATCAACACCTGATATTTTTCGTTGTGCAAGACGAGATCCTTTCCGGCAGGCACGGCATTATTTTCGAAAACATCGTAATTCAACCAGTCACAGTCATAGATCGCATCCTGAATCGTACTCGTCATCTCCTCAGGCCTGACGGCTCGGCCGGAATGCATGCTCAGCCCCGGATGCAGAAAAGCCACCGGACAGACATGTTTCCCGCCCGTCAGCAGCAGGCTCAGTCGGCTCGAATAATCTGCCCAAACTCGATAGAGGGGCCAACGCGGCTCAAATCCGCCGTTATAGAAAAACGGCGGGCAGTCCCGAGAATACGGGGCGAGCGGATTGAATGAGTGGGGGCCCACCATGTTGACTCCTCTCACCTGGTTCCAGTCCAGCAGCCATTTCATCTGTGGGTAGGTCAAGCTCTGGGAATAGGCGCCGAAAATCTCGCAGAATGCGATATCGTCCGGTTTATTGTACGTGTGCGAAATCGAGCTGGCCATCTTGGGGGTCTGATAGATGCCCTTGCTGCGCTGCCCCGGATAAAGTTGGCGACAAACGAGATCAATACCGCCCATTTCGCTGTATTTCTGCAATTGCATCACGTTCCCGGCCGAATGGTCGCGGGAAAAGAAATAGTTGTTATGCTCCCTGAAATGGCCCATGGAGAACACCCCATGCTCGTGGCACCAGCGGGTCATCCCCCCATACATGGTCCTGCCCCAGGCTTCCGCGAACACATCCAGGTAGGTCTGGAATGCGGTCGCCTGTTCCTCGCCGGCCAGTTTGAACTTGTAGGCAACCAGCAGCTTCGCAAGATCGAGCTTCCGCTCGGCAATCAGTTTTGGAACATCACTGCCCCAGTCCCCCTGGGTTTCCGGCTCGTCGTAAAAATAGCCGACAATCGTTTTGCCAAAATCGTCTTTGAAACGGTCATAGTGCGGCTGATATACCGTCTTGATGAACCAGTCCACGCAGTCGGGACTGGCTCCGTCCACGGAAATATGCTTCCCCTTGCTGTCATAGTGCCACGTGAATTTCATGATGCTCCATTTGCCAGGTGGCGCCTGCCACGAGAGAGTTCCATCCTTCACCAAAGACGAGAGGTCCATAATACTAGCTCCGTCTATGGTATCGCCATCAACGACACGTCCGGCCACGACTGCAATAAAGTTGCTGGCCTCGCAATCCGTAACAACGACATGCTGCGATCCTTCCACGGGCGTTGCTACAGCATCAATGCGCTTGCTGCCGTAACGGGCCGGCACGCGCCCCCCCATCATCTGGCTCGGCCACCACACATCATCGTAAATGATCATTTTCAGGTCATTCTTCTTGGCGAATTGAAGACAGATATCGAGATCCCGATACCATCCCTCTCCCAGCCAATCCTTGTGCGGGCGTCCTTCCGCGACAAACATGCCATTCCCGCCTTCCACGACCTTCTGTAGCTCATTTTCAAGCTGCTCGCGGGTTTTCCCCCTGCCATGCAACCAGAAGAGAGGCGCGACCAAGCGTCTCGCCCCCATTGGTAGGTCATGAAATGACTTCTCCAGCGTCATCATCGAAGCGTTCCCACCCGGCGACGTCTCCTGGCAAAGATTAAAAACGCCGTTTTGGCTGCCATGAAGTAACGCGGCATTGTCGACTGCAAGCACCGCTCCATAAGCCTTTCCGGCCTCGCCGGACGCCTTGGCTATCGGTCCGACAGCAGACTCAGCCTGCAGATTGATTCCAACGCAGAGCGCCACGCCGTAGGCGGCGAGTAAGCATGCGCTAGTTTTCATTGTCATTGTTTTTGTCATTGTTCTCATTGTCATTGCTTTTCAGAACCATCTATTCCTTCACAATCGTAATTTTTCGTTTCCCTGAATCATCATGCATCTGGAGTTCAATCGGTGATCCGGCTTTCACTTTATCGACAATGGCTTTCAACCGCGCGTAGTCGTGCACCTTTCTGCCGTTGCAGGCTATGATCAGATCGTTTACCCGCAGTCCGGCTCGGGCAAGAGGCGATCCTTCCGGAACCGTCAGGACGAACACACCGGTCATTTCCCCGATGCCCACCACTGTCAATTCCTCTTCCTCGGTCATGTTCTTGACCTCGCATCCCAGGAGAGATTCCTTCCTGTCACTCCGCTTGGAATCTCCGGCTTGGGGTTCAGCGGTTTCCCCCTGTTTTTTCATCCCGTACAGGTCAATGAACGTACGTTCCGGCAGCAGCTTCACGAGGCGCGGCGCGGTAACGCCGAATTCCATCGGAAAGTTCTTGAAGCCAAGTTTCAGGACCGGAGATTCGGGTTTCACGGCATAGTCGCCGTGAACAGGGTCAACGAACATCGGGTCAGCTACAATGGAATGGAGGTCAACCTTGAACTGCTCCTGGAATTCCCTGAGTGACAACTCTTTTTTTGCCTCCATGGACAATTTTGGGACGCCGCCAGGAACGAAGAAACAGTTGAAATCACTTTCTTTCATCGTAGCCATATTGGCCCGGATGCTGTGGAACACCAGATCCCGGCTGGCATTGATAACGATGTTTCTGCGAAAGACGTCATGGTTATCGGGCATGCAGAGGTGTCTGCCGGTAACATTTTTGCCGTCCCCGATCAAAATGTTGTTCTCCATGACCCGATACATGCCTTCGCGCACCTTGATGCCGCAACCGAGCGTCAGGTTGTTGTATATCCTGAAATTGGTCGATCCGTCGTCCAGATCAATCCCCCACGAATGGCCTATACCGTTAAGATGCGCAAAACGGTTGTTGCGGATGTGGTTGGGGTTCATGGCGTCGATCAAGCAGTACTTCTGCAGCTTCTCGGGCTCCCGATGACCGCCCGAATGATTGGTCCATCTCCAGTAGCGTTCCCTCCCCCAGGAGTTGAAAGGACCATGGTCTGTGGTCTCCCGAACGGTATTGAAGACATCGTTGTGTTCAATCACATTGCCCGACCAAGCCCCATCGTTCATGACGATCCCAGCCCTGGGCACGTTGTGAATCGTGTTCCAACTGATGGTGTTGTCCCGGGTCATGGAAAGCAGGATCCCGGCGCCCTGCTTTTCAATTTCTCCTGCCAATGTGATCAAGTTACCCTTGATCAGGCATTCGGCCGGGTAATTTACTGTTTTGGGGCCTGGCTCCATATCTTTCGGCAGTTCATACCAGCCTTTGGGATTTTCCCATTTCTGGCGCACGACCCCCTTGACCGTTATCGTCTCGTCAAGAACCTTGAAGAATTTCTCGCCGCGCATGGCGTCCGCCGCGCCGCAGAGTGCGATGCCATTCGCCCCCACATTCTGAATCAGGCAGTCCTCCACGGAGGCGTGGCGATTATAGCCGTTGATGAACACGGCGTTGCCGCCCAATTCCACGAACGAACAGTTCCTGACCGCACAATGTTCCGTACCGTCAAAAGTAAAGCCCGCGCCGCGATGAACTACAAAATCGCCGTTTGGCAAATGATCCTGCGTCTGCTTCCAGGTCGGCGCCGCACCCGAGAAAAGAAACCCGTCAAAGGAAAGATATTTCACCGGCTCGCCGGCAACTCCTTGAAAACGGATCAGGTGCGGATTTCCAACCGCTTCGAAAAGCCCATTTTTGAGATCATTCGGATTTTCCGGCTGGAAATAGAGGGTGCGGGATTCCGTATCGAAAAACCATTCCTTCGGCGCATCCAGTTCCTCAAACACATTCTCCGCGAAACGCGCTGTTTGGCTGATCGAGCCCTGGTTGCCCGGCGTGGTTGTGTCAATGGATACCATGTACTCGTACCATTCACTCGTCGCATTCCGCTTGTACACCGAATGAGCTCCTCCCCACCTCGGATCAGCTATACCGTGGATGTAAGCGGTTCCAGGATTCTTCCAAGTCTTCATTCGCTCCGCCGTGCGCGCAAACCCGCAGAAGGGCCTCAGCGCAGGATCGTAATTCGGGTACCGGGCCAGAATCTGACGCGCACCGTTGAGAAAGAACTGGTCGATCACCGTCCCCTCGGGCACCTGCGCCCTGAAAACCGGCCCTTTGTGGAGCTCCCATGCCAAGCGTAACGGGCTGCCGCCAACCAGGCGCGCTTTGTCAGGGTCCGCTGATTTCCATACGACAGGCGCTTCTTCGGTCCCGGAATCCTCCGTGGTGAACACCAAGGTTTCGTTAAGATAGTAAGTACCCGGAAGAACATTGACCGTGATGGCCTCTTTCCCGAGTTTCCCGGACCGGCGGAGCAGGTCACGCGCGCCGGCAAGTGTTGCCAACGGCTTCTCGCCTGTACCCGGATTTTGATCGGAACCGATTGGCGACACAACGTAATCCGCAGCATGCGAACGATACGGCAGCCCGACCGCCTGCGTCAGGAGCAGCATAGACAGGGTTAGTTTCAATGGCAGCGCTGCCGCAACGGTCTTACTTGCTGTAATTCTCATCTTTTAACTTTCTTTGTAGCTACTCGTCTTTAAGCGGTGAATCTCTGCAGGGTCCGAGGCCGCAGCCTTACAGGCCCGGCGTTGTTACCAAACAGAGGACAGAGGCCACGGCATCGGGTGCCTGCGGCGGAAGCTGGACCACCAGTTTCCCGGCTTCCTGTGAGAAGCTCACCGGCTTGGTCCGATCGCTTAGAAAGTAAGCTTTTGCCACCTTGTCTTTTACACCGGACAATTCGAACGTGGTACCGGGCCACTGGAAGAGGGTGATGAAGAGTTTGCCAGGCTTTGTCGTGCAGCGCCAGGCGGTGTTGGCGTTGAAAAGCGGATAGCCCGACTTGTCCTTTTTGACGGGATCGACACTTCCGAGTTCCGCACCAAATGGCGTGGGACCCGTGCCATAAACTGCCTCGCCGTTGACCTTGAGCCAGGCGCCAACTTTCCTCAAATTGTCCTGGCTGGCTTGAGGGATAACGCCCTCGGCATCGGGCCCGACATTCAAAAGGTAGTTTCCTCCCTTGCTGGTGATGTCCACGAGCTTGAACAGAAGGTCCTCTGGGGTCTTCCATCGCGTGTCACTTTTCTTGAATCCCCATGTGTGGTTCAGCGTGGCGGCGGTCTCCCATGCGCCGGGAAGGCCAGCTGGAGGAATGTCGTTGTCGTTACGGGACAGATAATCCTGATAGCCCCCCGGACCAAGGCGACTATTGATGAGCGTGTCGGGCTGAATGGACCGAATCATGTCACGGAACTTGCCGGCCCACTCGGCAGGCATGTTTTTGGGAGTATCGAACCAGATCAGGGCCACGGGCCCGTATTGCGTCATGATCTCGCGCACCTGGGGCAATGCCTTTTCGCTGAGATATTTTGAAAAATCCTCGATCGGTTTGTTGAGGGGCGGATACTCCAGCGCGTTGCCCGCGCCGTAGGGATGATGCCAATCCTGCGATTGCGAGTAGTAGAATCCCAGCTTGACGCCTTTTTTGGCGCAGGCCGCCGCCAGTTCCTTCATGGGATCCCGCTTCCATTGGGTGTAATCGAAAATGTTGTACTTATCCACCGAGGAATGAAACATCGCGAAGCCATCGTGGTGCTTGGGCATGGCGACGATGTATTTCATCCCCGCATCCACCGCCAACTGGACCCACTCATCGGCGTTGAACTTCGTCGGGTTGAACCGAGCGGCCATTTTCTCGTATTCCTTGAGGGGAATGCCCTTGTCATCATTGGCCCGCCGCATAATCCACTCACCGATGCCCTTCACCGGTTTGCCATTCCACTCGCCTCCGGCCACGGCATAAGGCCCCCAAGTAATCATCATCCCGAATTTGGCGGCCTTGAACCACTCGAGGCGCTTGGCGGTTTCCGCCTCCTGACGCTTGGCCTCCAGCGCCGCCTCCGGCAGCTTTCCAGGCGCATACAGATGAAACTCATTGATGCTTTGCGGATACCTCAGCACAGTGGCGAAAGTCATCCTGAATACACGCGCC
>CAJBSZ010000376.1 GCA_903958395.1 uncultured bacterium
GTACCCGAGCCAAAAATCGCACAACATTATTTGCGTTTTCCTCTCCCCGGATCCCCTCCGTCTCTCCAGCGAAGCGGGTGGTGAGGGTTGTTACTTCAAGCAGCCGGCTTTCCTCAGGTTTTCGGTGATCCGGCTGGCGACAGGTTCGTCGACAATCTTGAATTCCTGGCCGGTAACCTGCTCGTACGCCTGGATATAGCGCCGGGCGGCTTCCAGGCGCACTTCCTCAGTCAGGGCGGGAGGGATGCCGTCGCCCCTGAACCCCTGGGAAACGAGCCATTCGCGGACATATTCCTTGTCAATCTTGCGCTGATCCTGGCCCGCCTTGAAAAGTTCCTCGTAGGTGTCGGCGAACCAGTATCGGGAGGAGTCCGGAGTGTGGACTTCGTCGGACACCACCAGGTTGCCGTTGAGCCGACCGAGCTCATACTTCGTATCCACCAGGATGAGTCCCTGTGCGGCGGCATGCTTGACGCCGGCGTCAAAGAGCTTGAAGCAGATCTCCGCCGCCGCATCGAAGGTGGCCGCATCGATCAGCCCTTCCTGAATGGCCTCCTCGCGGGAGATCGGTCGGTCGTGCTTCTCGTGCTTGGTGGTGGGCGTCAGGATGGGGCACGCGAGTTTCTGGTCCTTTTTCATACCCTCAGGAAGGGTGTTCCCGCAGAAATAACGGACGCCCCGCTCGTAGTTGTACCAGGCCGATGTCTTGGTCACGCCCGTAATGTAGCCCCGCACGATAAATTCAAGAGGCAGTTGTTCGCATTCGTGAACCACCATGACATTCGGATCCGGGATGGAAATGACATGGTTGGGAACCAGGTCCTTGGTGAGGTTGAACCAGAACGCCGCCAATTGGTTCAGTACCTGGCCCTTGAAGGGAATGGTTCCGATGATGCAGTCGAACGCCGATACGCGGTCGGTGGTGATGATGACCCGGCGATCCTTCTGGAGGTAGCTTTCGCGGACCTTGCCCTGCTGGCGTTCTCCCAGTCCCGGAAAATTAGTTTCATTCAGCGTGTTCTTCAGTTCGGCCTGGATGCGATCTTGTGTAATCATGGTCGTTTCTCCTTATGTCGTTATGCCAGTAAAGTCAATATCGCCGGCGTGGTCTGCCAGGCCCGTTGTTTCTGAAAATGATCGAGTTGGCGGGCGCACCAGCCCCTGATTTCGTGGGTGAGGTTGCGGGTGGTCCGGCCGGCGGCCGCCTGGCCTAGCAGGAGGGCGGCGGTGGTCTCCACCCCCTTGAGGCCGAGGAATCCCTGGCCGGAGGTCGCGTCCCACACATCGGAGAAGGTGGCCAGGACGATGCGGATGCGCTCGAAGAGAATCAATTCCATTCCGAAATCCATGGGATCCATCAATTGCCGGGTGTCGAGCACCCAGACGGTTTCCCGGCCGCAGGCAATCCAGGTGGCGGGATAGATGATGCGGTTTCCGAAGAGCCGGATACGCCGGGCCAGAGCGGCTTCTCCCGATGCGGCGAGGGCCTGGGCCAGCAGATCCCGCGATTGGCGAAGATCCAGTTCTTCCGGAATGACTTCGATCTGATCCAGATATAGGGCGACGCCCTGGGCGGCTTCGGCCAGGGCGCCATGGGCGGCCAGCGCGGGATTGCCGCACAACGCGGGAACATCCTCCATCAAGTGCCCGGCAATACGGGCGCGGGCGGTTTCAGTAATGGGGTCGTCCTGCCAGATCATCAGCGGGCCACCATCCCCTGAATCGCATTGATAAACTGGTTTACGTCCTTGAACCGGCGATACACCGAGGCGAAACGGACATAGGCGACTTCATCAATCTTTTCCAGCCGCTCCATCACCTTTTCGCCGATGACCTCGCTGGGGACTTCCCGTTCATAGTCATTTTCGAGTTCGGAGATGATGCTGTCCACCAGCGCCTCGATCTGCTCCATGCTGATCGGGCGTTTTTCGCAGGCGCGGGTGACGCCGTTAATGAGTTTTTCGCGGGAAAGTTCCTCGTGGCGCTGGTCGCGCTTGATGATGTGCAGGGCCACCTTGACCACTTCCTCGCGGGTGGTGAAACGATGCCCGCAACTGTCGCAGACCCGGCGGCGGCGGATGACTTCCCCGCCGCGTGACGCCCGGCTGTCAATGACCTTGTCTTCATCATGGCCGCATCGCGGACAACGCATAGTTCCCCTCCGGTAGTTATTGAGGGGTGATGTTACGGAAAAAGTCCAAGGCGGTCAATCCCGTGAGATTTCGGATTGAAGATTTAGATCCAGCCGGTACACTGTCAGCAACTTTTACCAAGAAAGAAGGATATCTCATGGCGCGTGTTTTTAACTTTGGTGCAGGTCCCGCAGTATTGCCCGTTGAAGTGCTGGAAGAGGCGCAGAAGGAACTCCTGGATTACAAAGGCTCGGGTATGTCCATCATGGAACACAGCCATCGCGGCAAGGAGTACGATGCCGTCCACGCCGAGGCGATCGATAACGTTCGTAAGTTGTTGAAATTGAGCGATGACTACACGGTGCTGTTCATTCAGGGCGGTGCCAGCATGCAGTTTGCCATGGTTCCCCTGAATCTTCTTGGCGCCGGGCAGACGGCCGACTATGTGGATAGCGGGGCCTGGGCCGGCAAGGCCATCAAGGAAGCCAAGTTGGTCGGCAACGTCGCTGTCATTGCCAATACCGGCAAGGATATCCCGACCCGCATGCCGAAAAACGAAGACCTCAAGGTCACCCCGGGTGCGGCCTATGTCCATATCACCTCCAATGAGACGATTGGCGGGTCGCAGTGGAAGGTGTTCCCCAAGACCGAGTCGCCGCTGGTGGCCGACATGTCGTCCGATATCCTCTCACGCCCCTTTGACATCAACCAGTTCGGGTTGATCTATGCCGGCGCCCAGAAGAATCTCGGCCCCTCCGGCGTGGCGCTGGTGGTGATTCGTAAGGATCTGGCGGATCGTGTTCCGGCCAAGGTTCCGACGATGTTGAAGTACCAGACCTACATCAAGGAAAATTCCCTGTATAACACCCCGCCGACCTTTGGTATTTATATTCTGTCGCTGGTGACGCGGTGGATGCTCAAGCTCGGCCCCGAGGCTCTGTACAAACAGAACGTCGACAAGGCGGCCAGGATTTATACCGCCCTGGATTCCAGTGCGTTTTACAAGGGAACGGCGGTCAAGGAATTCCGGTCCGATATGAATATCACCTTCCGTCTGCCCACCGAGGCGTTGGAGGAGACCTTCATCAAGGAAGCTTCCAAGCTCGGCATGAAGGGCTTGAAGGGGCATCGGGACGTCGGCGGTATCCGCGCCTCGATCTACAACGCCTTCCCCGTCGCCGGTGTGGACGCCCTCGTTACGTTCATGAAGGAATTTGAGGCAAAAAACAGTTAAGTGTTACGCGTTGTCGGTTATTGGGGCTTGTTCAAATAACCAATAACTGATAACCATTAACGCCTTTCCGCGCCTGTAGCTCAATTGGATAGAGCGTCAGCCTCCGAAGCTGAAGGTTGCAAGTTCGATCCTTGCCAGGCGCACCA
>CAJBSZ010000377.1 GCA_903958395.1 uncultured bacterium
CACCCCGTGATGCCCCTTGCCTAGGACCTGCATCAGCCGGCTCTCATGGGAACCTGTCTTGAACGCCTGCAACGGAAGCTTCGGTCCGTGATACCCGCCGACACGGACATACGACACATAGTCCAGCAACTTCAGGAACGAGTCGCTGACCAGATGCTGAGGACCCTGATCCGGGTCGTGGGGCCCCGGAGCCTTCACCAGTTTCAAGCCCCGCAGATCAAAATTCTTATCCTTGCCCTTCTCCCCGTCATGGCATTTGACACACAGGCGATCCAGGACCGGCTGCACGACCCGCGGAAAGGCAAGCCCGGCCGTGCCCCATGCAGGCGGCGTGATCTTCGACGGCGCGCGTTTCAAAGCCATGAGACCCTCTGTCGCCGCCGGTTTCGCTGCCGAGGAGTACGACTCATGGCACCCCACGCACCCCACGGTCTCGCCTGGCATGAGGTTCATAAAATTCCGCATGCGGCGTATTTCCAAATGATCTTTGTCAAGTGCTTCAAAGAAGAGCTGACGGTTCGAGGGCGCCAGGAAACAGGCTGAGCCGTCCTCTTCCACAGGAACCGTACCCAGCACCCCGCGCGCATCCCAGCCGCAGTTCACACCCATGTCAACCCGCTGGGGCGTCGTCTCAATAATCTTGGGATGCGTTTCCAGCACGCGCAGGAATTTAACCTGGCCCGGTTTCACGCCAATCAGCCCCTTGTAGATATCCGTCACGATCAGCGTGCCGGGCGCCTGCGGATCCTTCCCCGTCACAGTATCCGGCAACTCCTTCGGCCGCGGTCTGGGCTTCAGCGGCATAGGCGCATAGCACGAGAAGCCGCTTCCCCGGTAAATCAGTTCCTTGTTTCCATGGATATCCTGCAGGTAAATCCCATAGCCAAACGGCGATGTGTTTTCCGCGTCAAAGGAGTACACGCATAAGAAATGTTTTTCGGAGAGCGGCCAGGGCGACGTATACCAGCCCGTTTTTGGCAACGCCTTGTAGGTCAGCTCCGGCTGTTCCACTTCATTCCATAGCGCGCCGGTTTCCGGATACCCAACTTCCGGAGTCACATTGATCATGGAGTCGAGCGTCCCCCGATTCTTTGCCGGATCGACCAGCATGAGCGGTCCTACCCCTGAATTGTGATGCGCTGCTCCGGCGGCCATGAGCTTGCCGCTCCCCGGCACCTGGCGCGCCTCGAATAATGCAATGGGCCCCTTGGAGAAGGAGAACCAGTCGCCGTAATAGAGCTGGGACCTCGTGCCATCCGGATTCACAGCCCACACCTGTTGGATCACATTATACCCCTTCATCACATAATCCCACCGGGTATAGATGATCCGTCCGTCGTCCAGCATGCTCGGATAAAATTCGCCCTCCTTAGGCTCCGTCACCTGACGCACGTCGGACCCGTCAGCCTTCATGGAGTAGATGCCGCACACCAGCGCCCAGTTGCCGCACTGCACAAGCCGTCCGGACCTGGACGACGTAAAGGCGATCCTCCCATCCGGAAGATAACACGGCTCCGTGTCCTCAAAGCCGGGCGCACGGGTGAGATTCTTCAGGCCGGTCCCATCTACATTGACCGTCCAGATATCATACATCAAACATTTACCGCCGCGGACACCAGGCTGGCCATAGCCATAGTTCATATTGCCGCCCGTACGGGGTTCGGCATACGGGAAGACCAGTTGCTTCGCATCAAACGAGAGATCCGGCCGCCCTACCCCGCCGCGGGCATGGTCCGCGTCCAGAAGCTCCCTGACTGAACCGTCAGGATTCAGCCCTGTCAAGATGCACACATTCGCCCCGCCTGTCTGCGCCTCGCCGACACGATGCGAGCACTGGTGGTTGATCGACGGCCAGCGCCGCTTGACAAATACCAGACTGTCGAAATCCAGTCGTGGATTACTGAAGGCCAGCGCACGG
>CAJBSZ010000378.1 GCA_903958395.1 uncultured bacterium
CGAGCTAATCTCAGTAAGATGCCCGGAGAAACCGTCTGCCTCAAACTCCAACTGCTTACGGAGCCAGCCCTGCGGCTGAATGGCGCCGATCGGGAGTTTGATCAATGGACTCGGAAGCAAAGGAGCTTTGTTGCCCGGATAATAATCATTCAGCTTCGCGGTCACATCCGGCTTATCCACAACGCGAACAGCATCCTGCGCACATACGGAAAACGCCAGGCAAACACCTGCCACCATGAATTGAATCCTCATACACATCTCCTTGCCTATAGCATTATTTTTTTACCATGAATCAGTGCGGAATGTCTGCGCCGGGAGTCCGTCCTGATTAAACAAATTCGCCCACGCGCATTTTTCATCCCAGGCATAACGTGCAGCCACAGGATTGGGAACAGATGGACTCGAGAGCAAGACCGTCTCGCCCTCAATGACCGCATCCGCCCAGACAAAACGTCTGTTTTCGCCAGCCACGGCAAAACCTTGAAGCTGAGCGCCATGACGAATGGCCAAGCCCTTGCCAATATGCGTAAACGTGATACGCATCCGGCCACCTTCAATCTTATGCGAGGCGTATAAGGGCCCATAGATTTCCGCTTTTCGTCCATAAGCGGCCACCATGGCTATCTCCGCAGCCCTGCACCCGTAGCCGGATTTGTTGGGTGGATGGAGCCCAGGGCTCAAGTCGCTGGTGATGACCATGAATGCGTTTGGAACGTTGAGCAAGTTTACAAATTGTGCGCGCAAGGCCCCGCTGCCCATCATCTTCTCAGGCAACGGCGAAAAGGGAGTAGCAAGCCGATTCATCGGGTTCGCAGGATCCCATGCGCAGCCCCCACCACTTGGTTTCTGCACATAAATCCAGGGCAAATCGCCTTGTCCAAACTCCCGGCGCCACGAGGTGATCAACGCCCGCATCACCATACAGCGGTCTGTCCCTGTAATGCTCGGCCCGTTCTCGCCTTGATCCCAAAGCACGCCACGGATGGCGAACGGAATGACTGGACGAATGTGCGCCTCAAAAAATTTTCCAACCGGATGCGTCGCCGCACCAGGCTCCAGAGGCGGTTCGGGTTTCTTGGTCGTGTGTGCAGCCGCGTCCTCTGCCTCCCATTTTTTGAGCCGTGCTTGATATTCCTTTTGCAGGCGTGGATACAGGCTCTCCGCATACGTGCGGATAGCAGCTCTGCAGGCTTCGTCAGCTTGAACAGCCTGAGGCATCAACCAGAAGTCGGTCGACGAGCCTGGCACAGCCCCGACCACAATACCCACGGGAACGTTTAGCTGTTTCCGCAGATTGACAGCAAACGCATAAGGGAGGGCCGGAAAACTTGCCCCAGTCTTTGCGACTCGCCAGTCGCCCTTTGCGCCCCACGCGATTCGGATTTCCGGAAAGCTGTTGTTCAGCCATTCCGCCAGTACAGGATCATTCTTCGCCACGCCCGTTGAACCAATCGCCATATTGGATTGTCCAGCCCCAAGCCAGACTTCACCAATCAGAACGTCTTCGAAGGCGAGCCCCCCTATCTTCAGCGTAAACGGTCCACCCTCTTTCATGGGGTCAAGCTTCACCATCCAAGCACCGGAGGGTTCAGCCTTCGTCATTTTTTCCTGACCATTGAAACTGACGACCACCTGTTCACCGCCTGACGCAGTCCCCCACACGGGCACAGGCTTGCCCCGCTGTAAAACCATGTGACTTGCAAAGATTGAGGCAGGCTTGACCTCCGCATACAGATTGAAAGTGCCACCCAAAATCATCCAGGCACCTGTCAAGACACAACACGCAAATTTCATCGATTGACGCATAATCACTCCTTCACCAGCATCAGCACGCTAAAGACGCCACCCGCTGTGCTGCCCGGATGCGCCTGAAAACGGATCACGAGATGTGACTTACCCTCTGTGAGTCGCTCAGGAAGCACATAACGTTCCTCATACGTCTCTCCGGGCTTCTCTCCGTGAAGCTTCTCAGTTGCGATCTTCTCTCCATCCACCAGTACGTCAAAGTCGTGTCCGCTCGCATCGCTGCCCCAGTACGTAACCCGCAATTCGTGCGGCTTTCCAGGCTTTACTGCTAGGTGCCACGAAAACCAGCCGTCCTTGGCTTGGCGACATTTCTGCCCCCCTGACTCGCCAACCAAATGGCGTTCGCCCGCCAGTTGATGATCCCGCTCGTTCTGATCTTCGCCAGGGTTCACACGGTCTACTAACCGCGCTTCCAGTGCCTTGCGCGCCGCCATCTCCGCGGCATATTGCTTCTCCTTGACGATCCAAGCATCTGGCGTAAAGGCATCGAAGTAGACCATGTAATGCCGACCGCCATGCATCCGGAAGAAGGGCTCAAGCGTAATCCCCTCTTTTGTCTGCACGCCTGGAAG
>CAJBSZ010000379.1 GCA_903958395.1 uncultured bacterium
CACCCCGGGCGGTGTCACCAGCGGGTTGTCGGTCCGAGGAGGAGGGTAGAGCCAGATGTCCCAGTCATTGGCGGCGGCTGTGCCCGGAATCGACACCGCGACCGTAAGCTTGGCCGGCGCCGGCATTTTTTCAAGCGGTATCTTGATCGCCCCCAACCCCGTGAGTTCACCGGTGGGTGCATAGACCGTGGGCAGCTTTCCGCGGGCCAGTTCATGCCCGGCCTCGTCAGTGATCGTCCAGACCGGAGTGATGTTCGCCAGACCGGCCGGGCCGTAATGGGCCAGGTCGAGCGTGGCCTCAAGGGTTTCGTCGGTTCCAAAGGTACGCTTGGGTAAACGTAGCAGCGGCACAGTGGAGCCGCAGAAGCGGCGAAACTGCTCCGGGGTGATGAAGCCCTTGTTGTCCCAGAACTCATCCAGCGGGCCGATCAGGGCCGTGCCCTGCGTGGGATAGTCGTGCAGATCGAGCAGGGAGAATCCGGCGTACTTGGGCGTGCGTTCCAGCATCTCGACTTCCTCTTTGTACAGGCGGACGGCAAAGCGGCCGGACGATTCAATGAACTGCGAAACCTGGCCGAGGAGGTGTTTCTTCTCCAGATCCTGGCGGATCAGCTCGAAGTTCTTGAGAGTCATCACGCCGGTGTACTTGGCCATGGTTCGGAAGTCGGGAAAGAAAACCCACTGGCCGATTTCGTGGCCGACGTACGGGAGGGGGTTGGCGGCGACGACCTTGCGACTGTCCCGCTTGGTTCCCGGCCCCCCGATGCCGCGCCCGCCGGCATCTTCGATCCACTGGCAGTTGGCGGTCTTCTGCGCGTTGGCGGCGGACGAATACAGGTGGCGCGAATCGCGCTGGATCAGCCTATCCACCCAGGCGGTCAGGATCTTGTCGGTTCCTCCCTTTTCGCCAAATTCGTTGCCCAACGCCATCAGGATGAAGGAGGGATGATTGCCGTAGGTGTCGACGATTCGCTCATACTCGGCTTCCATAAACGCGTCACGATCGGGACTCTCGCCAGCTTTCACGTTGGCCATGGGCCCCTCGACGTGCAGATAGACGCCCTCGATATCGGCGGCGGCAAACGCGGCCTCGGGCGGGCACCAGGAGTGGAACCGCATGAAGTTCAGTCCGTAACTCTTGATCGTCTTGAAGATTTTCTGCCAGGCGGGCCGGTCCATGGGCGGGTAGCCGGTGAGCGGGAAGACCTGGCACTCCAGCGTGCCGCGCAGGAAGATCGGGCGATCGTTGATGGCAAATTGCGTCCCCTTGGTGGCGAATTTGCGCATACCAAATCGCACGGTGCGCTGATCATTCCTCATTTTCACCCTCACCTCGGTGAGATTGGGCGCGAACTCGTCCCAGAGTTTGGCGGAGGACATATCCACATCCGCCTCCACCAGGCCGCCGGAAGCATCCCACTTCGCTGGGAATTCCTTGCCGCCGATCGCGATCGTGCCCTCGCCGGCCTTGCCGGTGGCGTTGCCGATACGCACTTTCACATGGGCCACCTTTTTGTCGACATCGGGATAGACCTGCACATCGGCAATCCACACCGGCGGGGTGGCTGCCAGTTCGATCCGCCCAATGATCCCGTTCATGTTCCCCGGCACCCCTCCGGCTAACGCCGAGACAATCGGCCCCAGGTTGATCTTGACACTGTTGTCCACGCAGATCGTCAGCCGGTGCCTGCCCGGCGTGACGGCAGAGCCCAGTTCGTAGAGATGCGGGGCGATGAGGCTGTCCTGCATACCCAGGGGTTTGTCATCCAGCCAGACGCGGGTGGTCCAGCGCACGCGCTCGAGCAGAAGGGTGATGTGTTGCCCCTGCCAGGCGGCGGGAATCTCAATGTCGCGCTGGTACCACGCCGGTCCCACATGGTTATAGGTGCGGTAGGGACCCGAAAGATCCGGCTTGGTCTTGTTCTTCACGCCCAGCCCCGCATCGTCCATCGTGCCGGGAAGGCGAATCGCCCCTCTCAACTCCCGGGTATAAGCATTGGCATCGGCCCCGGCAATCTCGAAGCGCCACGAGCCCGCCAGCGCGATGCGCGACGATGCCGCCGCGCCTGCCGTGGCTCCCCACACGCTCACCCCAACCAGAAGAAAGAGCATGGCTTGCTTGCCGAGAACCAGTGCGGTTGTGATTGGGGGGATTTTCATAGGCTTGTGAAATTTGAATCTAGTGATTGTCACCGACGAGAACAACTTACCAGAATGGCAGGCTATGACTAGTCCCTCAAATGAGCGACTATCAGCTTGTTGAATAGTTACTAACGTTCCTGAAATAATCTGACCATGATCAGGTAGGGCGCGCAGGCCCTTGCGCGCCGCGGCGGCCAAGGGACTGGCCGCCCTACCAGGACGTTCATGTCTGGATTATTATGGGAACATGGCCACCTTCCCTGGAGGGTGGGCGTCCTCGACCGCCGTTTGGGCTCCCCTATTCACACGGCGGCTGGGGACATCCGCTCTTCTATTATGTGTTCATAATGAGAATTGTCGGTAGGGCGGCCAGGGCTACCCTGAGCAGCGTCGAAGGGCTCTTGGCCGACGACGGCGCGCAAGGGCCTGCGCGCCCTACCCGTTCCACATTCGTCTATCGGCCTTCCGCATCCGGTAGGGCGGCCAGGCCGCTGGCCGCCGCGGCGCGCAAGGGCCTGCGCGCCCTACCGGATCTTGTACACCGATCCACAAAGGGAAATGGTTCCGTAGAGTTCAATCTCCACGGCATCAGGAACGCCGTCATGGTCCGAATCGCTGCCCGGCCAGTTCGTCACCCCGGCCGGTAGATTCGTCATGATGTTCACATTGTCCAGCCAGGCTGTGGCATCGTCCGCCACCGCCTTCAGACGGCTGATATGGGTCGCCCACTTGGCGAATGGCAGGGACTGGCGGACAAGATGCCCGTTCACGAAATACGACACCTTGCCTGCGGGAGGCGTGAAGTCCATGTACCACGAGATTTCCGCCCACATGCCGGTGGCGACATTCGGCGCCGACCCGTTCCGGACGTCATTGCTGCAGATATCCCACCCGGTCGGCGTCAGAACCGTCAGCCAGCCGTTCGTATTGATAAAACACACCACCGGCGAGGGGCCGTTCGTGTTGATAAAGTCCACGAGATCCGTCTGATCCGTTTGCCTGAACAACAGGTCAGTCCAGACTTTCGTATGGCCTGTCCCCGTCACGAGGTTGGATACCACCGCTCCCGCCGGGATCAGCGCCACCTGCGCTGAACTGTTGGTCGTCGAGGAAACGGTATTCGAAACCACCATGACCGATGCGGCGCTCGCCGCCCACCCGTTGGGCCCCAAATGGCTGAGAGGCGTCGAGAGTGAATACGCCTCGAACCCGTCGGTGAAATTCAAAGGCCGCGCCGTGAGCTCCAGATACCAGTACTGTTCGAGCACGAAGTTCCCCGTGTACTGGACCCCATTCACCGTCGCCGTGCTGTTATAGCCATAAATATGGGCGTTGGTCTGGATCGCGAGCGCCGTCAGGGTCAGCACACTGTTCGAAACCACCATCACCCCGTTGCTCATCATTGTCACGGCGGCCGCCGTGAAGTTCGTGAACCCCTGCAGCGTGTTCGTCACCCCGGCCTGGACGGTCAGCGACGCCAAGCCCGCCACATTCGTGCCGATGAACGTCAGGTTGCTGGCCACCGTGACCGTCTCGCTGCCAATGCCATTGCCGAGAACGATTGTCTCGTTCGCTTGGGCGATCGCCACAGCGGCGGTCAGGCTGCCATAGTCGCCCGGCACATACCAGACGCCGTTATAGGAGAACCCCGCCTGAAACGTGCCGTCGGTGGTGATATCCGACCAGTTGAAGATCGCCGACTTCTGCGCCGCGCTGGTGTAGTCCGTCGCCGGCACCCCGTTCGTCCACACCGGCCCCACGACATACCCCTTGCCCGCGCTCAGGGTGAAGTTGGTGCTACCATTGTACCGGATTCCAGTAACGGCCCCCTGCGGTGTCACGGTACCGTTCAGGGCATTGGATACCGTCGCCATGACCGTCGAGCCGGTCCACACATTGAGCGAGCCGTAGAGCGTCAGTTCCAGGCCATCCGGCATACCGTTGCCATTGATATCCGAATTCAAGCCCGGCGGCAGGGCGTTGCTGACAGTGACATTGTCCAGAAGCGCATTCCCGTCTGCCGAGCCCTCGCATGTGAACCTGCCATAGGATGACAGGTTGGTGTTGATGAACGGCCAGTTGGTACGAATCAAGGACCCATCAAGGAAAAGTTGAACGACATGGTTGGAATAGTTCTGGAATACCGTGATCCGCGCCCAGGTGCCGGTTGTGGCCACCGGGGCGGGGCCATTGGTGGCATCGGCCGAGCAAAGTTCCCAGCCATTTGACGCTGGATTCACGGCATACAGGCAACCGTTGGTCGCAAAGGCCACCATGAACGCCGTATTGGTGCGGACCAGCGGCAGGGTATCGGGGGTGACAAAGTTGGTCTGGTTCAGCCACAGATCCGTCCAGATCCAGTTCGGGGTTACATTGGTGTTGACGGTATTCCACACGCTCGCGCCCGGCCCGATATTGGCGCCCTGGCTATTGTCTTTTCCCGCGCCGCCAGCCACAACACACGTGCCGGTTGCGCCCCAGCCATTCCCGATGTCGGCGACATTGGTCGGAGGCACCACCGTATATCCCTCGAACGTTTCCGAGAAGAAGCCCGCCGCCCTGGCACCAGGCACGGCCAGGAGGATCGCCAAGGAGAAAATCACTCGGTAGGGCGGCCAGGCTCTTGGCCGCCGCGGCGCGCAAGGGCCTGCGCGCCCTACCAAGAGCGGCGCGCAAGGGCTTGCGCGCCCTACCTGATTCCGCATTCCCATGTTATTTATTTTCGTTTTCTTGATCCGCCCCCCCGATTCAGGAATATCGAACCATTACTCCACGTAAAGGACACAGCCTCTGGAACTGACCAAAACCACCTGGTTACCTTCCACCTTGGCGCGGGTGGTTATTAATGCGCCTTTGATCACCCATTCAGTTAAGTTCGAAGTATTCACGCTCGAGAAGCCCGTGAACAACACTCCGGGATTGGGTAATTTCCCCGAGACTTGGGTGACATTTACCGTCACCACCGAAGGCAAGGAAAGAGAGCCATTCACGTACACTTCCGTGTTTGCAGGAGTAGTGTAGTTCCAAGCATAAGAAGAAGACGGCTTCATCACCAGGTTCGACACGGTCAGTCTACCGATGGTACTCGTGTCAAATGCGCCAATGGCTCCGAAATTGGTCACGACGCCCGAGACCATACCCGTCCCGCCCAACGTCCCGCCCGTCGCCACCGTAACAGCACCGGTCACCGAGCCATTGACCGCCAGCGTCCCATTGCTCACGGTCGTGCCGCCTACATAAGTATTCGAACCCGACAACTCTAGCAGGCCTGTTCCGATCTTGATCACGGCGCCATTCGCCAAGACGCCGCTATAGGACGTGTCCTTATTGTTATTGCCTATCTTCAGCGTTCTGGTGCCCATGTTGAGGTTGCGGGATCCCTTGAGTCCGCCCAAGGTCGAATTCTGGCCGAAGCTGAGCGTCCCTAAATCCGCCGCATTCATGTCCAGCGTGCTGTTCTGGAGCGCTAGGGCATTGCCGATCGATAACCACCCAGTGGAGAAGATGTTGACGATTCGCGTATCGCCAGAATACGTGTTGGTACCGGATAGGGTGATCCTCGCTCCCCCACCAGCCAATATCGACAGACCGAGGGAGCCGCCGTTCTCCCCGATGTTACCCGAGTACGTTAAGGTTCCATTATAACCGCCGATCGACGTATCGGCAAAGAGCGTGATCGTCCCCGTCCAAGTACCGCCATCACTTCGAATCTGACCGTACGCGCCCTGAGAACTGGTCCCGCCGTAAAGGTTAGCAGCGGCGGCATGCGAGCCCCCCGCGAGATACAGGACACTATTCGAAGTGACATTGACCGTGACGCCGGAAGGCAACGAAACCGACAAAGCCAAAGCGCTCGAATTTGACGACTGGTTCACACCAACGTTGAGAGTGCCGGCAAAACTGGTCCACGTTGGCTTGTTGCCAAACTCGACGTTTTGACTGGCGTTTGTGCTGACCGTCACATTGATCGTGCCGTTGCCGCTGATCGAATTCGAAAAGGTATAGACCAGTGCGCTACTGCGGCTTCCCAGGTTCAGTGTCCCGTTGACAACCAATGGCCCCGAGTTTGACAGGCCCAAGGCGCCGGCAACAGAGGCAACCAAGGTGCCTCCATTATTGATCGTCGTGCCCCCGGTATAGGTGTTCGCACCCGAGAGGGCGAGGGTTCCGCTCCCGGCCTGGACAATGCCGCCACTGCCGCTGATCACGCCTGATGCCGTTGTATCGCTTGCCCCGGCGAAAGTGGTGTTTGTGGCAAGTAACAGGGGGTTCTTGATCGTCACCGTCGCGCCATAGTTCGTCACCACAGGCATCACAG
Source organism: uncultured bacterium (assembly GCA_903958395.1). Classification (GTDB taxonomy): domain Bacteria; phylum Verrucomicrobiota; class Kiritimatiellia; order CAIKKV01; family CAITUY01; genus JAABPW01. Next base: position 6,461 of record CAJBSZ010000379.1, read on the forward strand.
CGCCGTTGTTGATAAAGGCGTTGGTGCCACCTGCCAGGGTCACCGTTCCGGCTCCGAAGACCATGCCATTGTTGGTGAAGATCCCCGCCCAGTCGTTGCTGGAGGTGTAGGTTCCAGGGACGCTGAAATTGAGGATGGTACTGACGCTGCCGTACTGGGCTGGCGCGCCATTGGTCCAGTTGGCGGCCGTGCTCCAGGTGGGGAGTCCGGCGGCAGTATTCGTCCAGTAACTCTGGGCCTGCGCCGTCCCGCACAACGCCACCGTAGCCGCCACAACGATCATTCCTGTTACGAACCGATTATGAATACTCATGACAATCCCCTCCTGTTTCAAAACTGAAACCTTGCCTGAACGCTGGACAGACACTTCATATTATTAGCTCTTGTTATGTAAAGAATAGCTCTTCCGTCGAAATAACACTAGTCGCTCAAATGAGCGACTAGTCACCCGGCGGCCAAGGGCCTGGCCGCCCTACCGGAATGCGGAATGCGAAATTGGAATTGGTAGGGCGCGCAGGCCCTTGCGCGCCGCGGTGCCGGGGGGGAACGTTTCATCGCGCAACGGCGGCCATGGGCCTGGCCGCCCTACCAGAATGCGGCCTCAAGCTGGTTCAGGGACTGTCCCCGGAAATCCCTCAGATTTCTTCAAAGTCACAACGTGGGGAGCACTGCCTGCCAGAAGCAGCCATTCAGCCATCCACTCGGAGCGACCCTCAAGGTTATGCCTGCTCAACTCTTGTTGATCTTCGCTGAGATACGGACACTCCGAGGGGATTACGTAGGGGGCGAGAAGCCGTCGACTCACCCTCATAATTTCGCTGTCCGTCATGATTTTGCCTCCAGCATTCCCTCTGCCAGGATCAACAACTGGCGGTGCTGCTCAAGCAGAGGAATTTTTGTCTTTCGCCACTCAGCGCGAAGGGTTGTGAAGTCGCGCACATAGTTGGCGGCCAAGGACTGCATGTGATCAATTCGACGCTGATCCTCCTGCATTCTGTCATCCTGCTCAATAGCCAGAGCCGACACCACCTCAGATCTTGCCGCATTCTTCACAAGCAGCTGAACCGCTCTACGACCGCAGGACACCGATTCAACCGGCCACCGTTTCACCGCGCGCGCCAGTAGTTCATAATCCTGCAAATAGGTAAGCGCCAGTTCCGGGGAGTTCCCCTCCAGACCCGCCACTTCCGCCAGAGCGCCAATGATCGAATAATCACGCAATCGTCGGGTCTGTTTAAGCTGAACCAAAGACTCGACGTCGACAACGTCAATGTTTTCGATCCTCATCGCGCGATTCCACATTCGCTCCCTATCAGAAACACGTGGCGGTCGCGAACAGAAATCAGTACGCATTCGAAACCCTGAATCCGTCAGAAACTCAAAATGGCTTGTTAATCCAAGAGCAAGCCAATTCGGATGCAACGGAACACCAAGTCTATACTGTGCGCCATGGCGTTTCAGCACATCAAGGATGGCCGTACAGGAAACCTCTGTTTCGCGGACAATCCAATCGCCATCTTTCGAGAAGGCGGCAATACCAAATACAACGCAAGCCTGCCCTGAACTCAACAGAACATCCGCGCCCGCTTTTCTAAATTCGTTATGAAGTTCGATATAGGGATTCTTCATTTGGTAAGGTTTCAGCATAGCCGCATGATAATCCATAATCAATAGTTTCCCTACACGTCCAAGCATCTCATCATGGCCACCTCTTCTGGATGGTGGGCGTCCCTATTCACGCGGCGGCCAAGGGCCTGGCCGCCCTACCGGAATGCGGCCCAAGGTAGGGCGCGCAGGCCCTTGCGCGCCGTAGTGCCTGGGGGGAACGTTTCATCGTGCAACGGCGGCCATGGGCCTGGCCGCCCTACCGGAATGCGGCCCAAGGTAGGGCGCGCAGGCCCTTGCGCGCCGTGGTGCCTGGGGGGAACGTTTCATCGTGCATCGGCGGCCAAGGGCCTGGCCGCCCTACCGGAATGCGGCCCCAGGTAGGGCGCGCAGGCCCTTGCGCGCCGTGGTGCCTGGGGGGAACGTTTCATC
>CAJBSZ010000380.1 GCA_903958395.1 uncultured bacterium
TCCGATCTGGGTGATTTATGGAGACCAGGACAAAATGGTGTCACTCCAGCCGCTCCAGAAGATCGTGGACACGATCCGCGGATTGGGCATCCCGGTGCGGTTTTCGATCCTGCCGGGCGTCACGCATGACACCTTTCGTGACGCGTTTCTCAAGCCGGAGTTGTATGACTGGTTTCTCCAACACACTAATTCCGGCATCAAACCGGTCAAGCCCGACATTAAAGGGGTGAGCCTTGTGACCGTGCCCAGCATGAGGGTTGCATCCTGCAAGCGGAGCGTCGGATGGGCAACCCTCCAGCGGTTCGTGACCGAAAACCAGATATCCAATCCGCGATATTTCTGGAGCCGGGAACGCGGCGCCTTGTATGTCACTATCGGCGATGCTTCGGTGAAAGAGACCGACACCATCAAGATCACCGAGATCTTTGGCGGAAAACATGCCATGCGGGAGCTTCCACCCACCTCAAGGAGTTTTTGGGAGGCGTATGTGGATGTCGTTGATGTCTATCGCTGGATGACCCTGCACGATCTTCAATTCGACGCTGTTCATTGCTATTTTGAGACGGACGGAACATCGCCGAATCCACCGAATACAAAAGTGTATATCGCGGTGAAGGAAAACAAGAAATAACCAGAGAGTTGAGTGATCCAAATGAAAAACAAATGGACATTTTTTGCAATGGCGATGATGAGTTTTGTGATTGTGGCGACTGCCGCAGACAGCGTCAAACCCGAAGTGGGCGGCATTTCCGTTCCGTCAAACGTCGGAAGAGATGCTGCGAAGGAAACGGCGAAACAGGACCGGAACGATGTGGAGGGCGTCGAAGTGGATCGGTCCCTGCCCGAAGTCAAGCGGGTTGAAACCCCTGAAGAGCGGGATGCGCGTATGGCGTGGTGGCGCGAGGCACGGTTCGGGGTCATGCTCACCTGGGGTGTCCATTCGATCCCGGCCGAGGGGGAGTGGTATCTGCGCGCCAAAAAAATGCCTGTGGCTGAATATAAGAAATTTGCCAGGCAGTTCAATCCGGCCCGCTACTCTCCGCAGGAGTGGGTCAGCCTTTTCAAGGAGGCTGGCATGAAATACGTGGTCTTGATCTGCAAGCACCACGATGGGTTCGCGCTTTGGCCCTCGAAAGTCACCGACTGGACCATTGCCGGTGCCTCCCCCTACGGGAAGGATCTCGTCGGTCCGCTGGTTGAGGCCTGTCACCGGGAGGGGCTGAAGTTCGGCGCCTATTATTCCCATGCCCAGGACTGGGTTCATCGCGGGGGTGCCACCAGCGAAGCGAACTGGGATCCGGCGGCCCAAGCCGGGGACTATGACGCCTACGTCAACGGTATTGCCGTTCCGCAACTGGCGGAATTGGCCGCCTATAAGCCCGATCTTCTCTGGTGGGACACGCCGGTCAACATCACCAAGGAGCGGGCCGACCGCCTGATGGCCCCGCTCAAGCCTCTGAAGAACCTGATCTTCAATAGCAGGCTTGGCGGCGGGTATGTGGGTGACTTCGCCGTTGCCGAGAACAGCATTCCGGCCTATCCGCCGTCCGGCGACTGGGAAACCTGTATGACCCTCGGCCGGAAATGGTCCTACGCCACTGGCGACAAGGATTTCAAGTCCCCAAGGGAACTGGTTTCAAAATTGGCCGAGGTTGTCAGCAAGAATGGCAACCTGATCCTCGGGATTGGCCCCAAACCGGATGGAACCATCCCCGGCCACATTGTCGAACGGCTCAAGGTGGTCGGTCAATGGCTCGGCCGCAATGGGGAAGCCATCTATGGGACTACCGGTGGTCCGTTCCCGTATCTCTCCTACGGCTATGCCACGCAAAAGAAGAACCGGCTCTACCTGATTGTGTTGAACTGGCCCAAGGACGGTTCCCTGAGGGTGCCGGTGCTCTCCGATGTGAAAAGCGCTCGCATACTGGGGACATCGGACGACCTGGTGGTAAAAAAGGACGGCCAAAGCGTCACCGTGGCGGTGCCCTTGCAGGCGCCGGACCCGATAGCGAGCGTGGTGGTTTTGGAATTGGGTGGCGACCTTGTTGTACGGCCGAATCCGACCCAGTTTGCGACGGTAAAGGCGAGTGTCAACGGGGAGGCGGCCCCGAACATCCTGAAATTAAGATGGGCCGCGCCGTGGCTGACGCCGAAGGGGACCCGCGAGGCGACGCTCGAATTCACCTTTGAGAAACCGGTTGTCATCGCCTCAATTCGCTTGGAAGAGCCTGATAGGTGGCCCCGGATCCGCCAGGATTACCGTATTGAAGCGGCTGTGGGGGGCGTGTGGAAGCCGGTAGCCAAGGGCGCTACGGAAGGGGTTGGGGCGCGTGCTGACTTTGAGCCGGTCACGACCTCGGCCCTCCGGCTGACGCTCACGGGGAAGACCGGTACCCCAGGACTTGCCAAGGTTCTTTTCGTTTCACCGGAGTGAAAATACCGGGCGAATCTGCGAGTTTTGTAGGGCGGGCTTCCTGTAGCGAAGCGGAGGGAGCCTGCGTCTTTCTCCCCCCGCACAGGCTCCCCGGCAGGTGCCGGGGAAGCCCGTCCTACAAAGCGATTACTGGGGATGTGCCAAAACTCAGAGATGCATCCGTCGCCTCCCTCGTTAATTTTAACGACTACCCGTATTGTCGGGTCAGGAGTACATTTTGACCAATAAAAGAGAGCATGGAGGAAATTATGGAAATGACTCATCACAAAGGGCGCGTCTATTTCGGTTTTTTTCTGGCGAGTTGGATCGGATTCGGTGCGACCTTCTCGCAGGCGACTGATAGGACATGGACGGGTGGCGGTGGTGCCACCACCAACTGGAATAACGCCGCTAACTGGGACGGCCTGCCGGTAACCAACGACAGTATGATCTTTGCCGGGACGCCAACTTACACGACCAACGCCAACGATTTCCCGGCGTATTCCTTTGGTGGCATTACCTTTAACTCAAGCGCGAGCGCCTTTACGCTACTCGGCAGTGCGTTCACCCTGACCGGTTCGGTCATCAACAGCAGCTCCAGCCTTCAGACCATCAACAACAGCGTGACCCTTAGCGCGGCCACCCATACCTTTGCGACCAGTACCGGCGGAGGAGATCTTACGCTCGGCGGGATCGTCAGCGGCAGTGGATCCATAGTCAAGACTGGCGCCGGAACGCTGACGTTGACCGGCACCAACACCTACAGCGGTGCGACGACGGTGGGCGCAGGGACACTGATGGTCAATAGGGGACAGATCACCAACGCGGCTTCTCTTGTCATGAACGGGGCGAATGCCTTGTTGATCGTCACCAACGGGGGGCAGGTTATTGTCAGCGGCGGACAAATTGGCTCCTCTGTCAATGGTGCCGCGGCCGTCATTTATTCCAACTCACTGCTGAATACGTCTGGGCAAGAGTTGAGGATTGGCAACGGCGGAACCAGCACCGGTAACCGGCTGACGGTGGCCGATGGGGGTGTGATGACGAACGCCTTTTTCCGTGTGGGGTATCTTTGCTCCGGCAATGCCCTGGTGATCACCAATGGTGGTCAAGTAGTATGCACCAACGCAACGCTTCCTGCCATAATCGGCTTTGCGGGGAACAGCAACACAGCCTATGTCGGCAGCAGTGCAGGTGGCCCCTCGGTTTGGAACCTTGCCGGGATACAACTGTTGGTGGGAAGGCGCAATGCGCAGGGTAACGTGGTGCTGGTGGATGCGGGCGGGGTGGTGACCAACGCGTCCGAAATCCGGGTTGGTGACACCGAAAACGCGGCCTTCACTCCCTGGGCCAGTGGAAACTCGCTCGTTGTCACCAATGGAGGCTATGTGGCGGCGACCACCATCTCTGTGAGCTACTTTGGCAACAGCAACTCCATGGTCATTGGCGGGACGGACATGGCTGGCAATCCTGCGACGGTCAAGGGGAATCTGACGCTATGGGGAACAGGCAACTGGGTGCGGGTGGATGCCGGGGGTGTGCTGACCAATACCACGATTAGCGTCGGCAATTCCCTCACCAATTTTTTCAACTCCCTGCTTATCACCAATGGGGGTCAGGTGTTCAGTCCGGGTCTCCTCGTGGGAACGGGACAGATCGCTTCCAGCAATACTGTGACCGTCATCAATGGCGGATTGTTGGAGTGTCCCGCAATCACGCTCGGAAATTCAGCTTCACCTGGGAACGGGAACAGTGTGGCCATTAACGGCGGTATCCTCCAATTAACGACGAGTGCCCCGGTGATTATCAACTACAATGCTGATGCTGCCTCCAGTCGCGTGGCCATCAACAACGGCACGGTTTCCTATCGCCTCTCCAGCGGCGTGGTGAACCTGACGAACAACTGGAGTGGTACCGGGAACGGCATCGACGGAACCAATGTGGCATGGTCAGGCTCCAACGCACTACGCCTGAACAACTCGACCGCGACCAACACGCTGGCTGGCGGATACACGTTCGCTAATAACCTGGGCTCCACCAACTATACGCGGCTGGAACTGGTGAACGGAACCAACATGGTGAAGGGGGCGGGCATCACGTTTGACGGCGCCCATGGCGGAACGTTGATGCTGTCCAACACCGTGGCGAGCTTCCCGTGCGGGGTGGCGATGACCAGTGGCGCGACGAACATTCTGGCAGGACCGGTGACGGTTCTGGGCAACTTTACGATTGGCGCGGATGCGGTGATCAACTGGAATTACAGCGGATCGGGCAGCGACGCGATCCAGGTGAAGAATGGGACGCTGATGTTGCCGTCGTCGGCGACGCTGAATGTCGTGGGGATGCCGGGGAGTATCTGGGCGACGAATACTCCGCCGGTCTTGTTCTCGGCGGATGCGCCGATTTCCGGTTCGGTGGGCAACTGGGTGGTCCAGGGCGATTGCCCGAAAAATACCTCAGCGGTGATCCATGGCAACCAGGTGATTCTCAAGCAGGTCATCAAGGGTACGCTCCTTTCGGTCTATTGAGGTTGTGGAAGAGGGGGGAAGTCATGAAAAATACAGAATCAAAGGCGCCATTGAGTCGCGGCAACTGGCTCCGGATCCTAACACTATTGGCGCTGGGGTGGTCCAGCGCAACGGCAACCCAGGCGGCGACGGACAGGACTTGGAGTGGTGGCGGCAACGCGACCACCAACTGGAACAACGCCGATAATTGGGACGGCCTGCCTACATCCGGCGACAGTCTGATCTTTACCGGGACGCCGACTTACAAGACCAACGCCAACGATTTCGCGGCGTGGCAATTCCTCAACATCACATTTAACTCCGGTGCGAGCGCCTTCACCCTGCTCGGCAATACCTTCACTCTACTCGGCTCGATCATCAACAACAGCTCCAGCCTTCAGTCCCTCAACAATGCCGTGGCTCTGAGCGGCAACTCCCACATCTTCACGACCAGTACCGGCGGAGGCGACCTCGCACTCGGCGGGATCGTCAGCGGCACCAGTAGCAGTGGAGTCATTGTCAAGACTGGCAACGGCACGCTCACTTTCACTGGCGCCAACACCTTCATCGGTACAACCTACTGCCAGGGTGGGGGGGTGCAATACACCGGCTCCAGCGGAAACTCAGGAGGCGGTCTCGTGTATATTGCCTACAAAGGCACAGGAAACACGCCCACATTCACGTTGAATACCTCTGGCGAGGTCAAGGCCACCGGCGTGCAGTACGAACATGGGCATTCGCAGGCGGAGTCGCTAACCTTGACGGCTGGAACGTTGACGGTTGGCGCTACCGGTATTACACCGCTAGGGGCGCCTGCCGGCGGCAGCTACAATCTGAACCTCAATGGTGGCACGCTCAAGTCATCGGCACCCTTTTCCATTGCCGCGACGTATGCGCTTACCATTAAACTGAATTCTGGAACTTCGGTAATTGATATGACCGGTGGCAATATCACGTCCTTATCCCCGTTCCTGCTGGGCACCGGGGCCGGAAACCTCACCGTCCAGGGCGGCAATACGCTGGCACTGCCCGCCTCCAATACCTATTCGGGCACCACGCTGGTCACGGCAAACTCCACGATGAAGCTTGGCGCCAGCACGCTGCCGGGCTCGGTCACGGTGGACGCCGGTTCCACCTTCGACATGAACGATGCCTCGCAATCCATGGGAGGCCTGGCAGGGGCTGGCACTGTTGTGAACAGTTCCTCCACCGCTATGCGGACGCTGACGATCACGGGTTCCGGCGGCAACATCTTCTCCGGGGCCATCAACCCGGCGTCCGCCGACCAGGCCAATACGGCCGTGACGATCAACCTGGCCAGTGGCGCACAAACCTTTTCCGGCGCAAATACCTACAGTGGTGGCACAACGATCAGCAATGGGATACTCGCCGTCAGCAACAATGCCGCGCTGGGCACGGGGCTGGTGACGATGAATGGCGGGTCGCTGACCAATGCGGGCGGCGCCTGGACTGTGGCCAATGTGTTCAACCTCACGAGCGCCGCCACGGTCGGTGTCGGCGGCACGGACACCTTGACCTTGGGCGGCATCATCACCAACTCCGGCGCGCTGACCAAGACTGGCGGCGGGACGCTGGTGATGGCCAGCAGCAACACGTATAGCGGCGCCACCATTGTGAATGCCGGGATCCTGGTGGGCGTGACGGGCGGTTCCTGCTCGAACAGCGCGTTCACGGTGGCGTTGGGAGCAACCAACGGGGTGAATGTCGCCACGGCAAACGGAAAATGGTTCTGCCAGGGACTGACGAACAATTTGGGTGGCGCGATGGATTTCAATTTCATCGCCCCTACGGTTACTGGGGCCGCGCCCATTCAGGTCCTCGGCAATCTCGATGTGTCGGGCGTGAACGTCATTGTCCGCGGGGCGGTCTCCGGCGTCAGCGGTTCGCAGTATGAGTTGATCAAGTATCAGGGCATCCTGGCCGGCACTGTGCCTGGGACGGCGGTGTCGTTGCCTGCGGGCGTGACGGGAACCCTATCGAACAACACGGCCAACCACTCCATAGACTTGGTCCTGACGTCAACATCCACGAATTACTGGGCGGTGGGCAGTGGAAACTGGGATGCGGGCACGATGAACTGGAAGAACACCGCCGCCAGCGGCGTGACGAATGTATTCTATATTGAAGGCGAAGCCGTGGTCTTGGACGACACCGCGAGCGGGGGGGCGGCTCCGTGACGATGACCAACAGTCACTTAAAGCTCGCCACCTCGCTGTCCGTCAGCAACCTTGCCGCCGCGGACAGCACCGCCACCATTGATCTTGGCGGCGCGGGTACTAACCTGACGGTCAATGAAGGCGGGAACACGACCTTCGCCGGCGGCATGAGCAACGCGGGCGGCCTGATCAAGGCCGGTGCAGGCACCTTGACGCTGGGTGGCGTCAACACCTACAGCGGCAGCACCACGGTTTCCAACGGGACGTTGCTGGTGGATGGTTCCATGGCCAGTAGCGCCTGTACGGTCCTCACCAACACCATGCTGGGCGGGACCGGCACGGTGGGTGCGGTCACCGTTGTCTCCGGCGGCATACTTGCCCCGGGGCATGGAGGTGTGGGAAGTTTGAATTCAGGCGCCGTGGAGTTGCAGGCGGGCAGCATCCTGGCGATACAGATCAATAGCGCCACGCCAGCGGCGAACACGCTGGCCGCCTCCGGCGTCACGATCCGGGACGGGGTAAGGTTGTCGCTGACGGATTCGGACACGACCTATCTCGGAGGAGGGACGGATTATACGCTCGTTTCACGGAGCCTTGGAAATGACGCTGAAGCATTTGCCGGTTATCCGGAAGGACGCATGTTCCTGCTCGGGCAGAACTATTTCACGATCACCTATAAGGGCGGGGCAGGTCATGACGTGGTCATCACCAGCGTGAAGTACGAAGGGTCTGTGTATACGATCCGGTAAGCTGCGCGATGGGGAAGCTCTTGCCCTGTGCGGGAAGATCATTCTGGACATCTATGATGCATGGTCGACAATCGAGACAATGGCTTAAAGTTGCTTGTGGCGCCCTGCTTATGTCGGCGGGGTGGGCCGTGGCGGCACCGCCCAGCGCCGATTACACGTTGATCTATGCCGATGAGTTCGAGGGCACTACTCTAAATGAGGAGGACTGGATCTATCGGGAAGGCCAGCGGGGTGGGGCCTATTTCCACAACAGCCTGGACCGGAAGGAAAATGTGACCGTGTCTGGCGGCGAGTTACATATTGCCACCCGTCAGAAGACGATTAATGAGAAGCTATTCAACACCGGCGGCGGGATTATCAGCCGGCGCCAGTTCAGCTATGGCTATTACGAAACGCTTTCCAAACCCTACATGGGCGGGCGTGGAACGCACTCCGCTTTCTGGCAGGCCGGAAACCTCTTCGAGATTGATGGTTATGAGATTGACTCCAAGTCCGCCATGGCCTGCCATAACCTGTATGTGGGGAAACTGCCCTGGGTTCACCGGGCCAATATGCCCTTTACACTCAACCCCGATGGGAGTTACCTCTGTGCCTATGAGTATACGCCGCAGGGTGTGGTCTTCTATGAGCAGGGTCGGGTCGTTGCCAAAGCCGACTGGACGGAACTGACCGCCGCTCAGCCGGTGTGGCTCACGGCGCTTAACGGATCCGGCAAGGTGGACGGGCCGGGGGGTGAGACCACCTTCCAGTACTTCCGTTATTACTCCAAGGATTATCCCGGCGTGAACCGCCTCCCGAATGGCAGTTTTGAATACGATCCGGACACGGTCAATCCCGCCTGCCCGAAGTGCTGGCAGTTGAGCGGGGGCGGTGGGCTGTCCTCGCAGGTGGTTGAAGGCCAGGCGGCACGTGACCGCTACACGTTGCGTCATGGACGGGCGGACAAGCCATTCGAAGTGACCACCTGGCAAAGCCTGGACTACCTCATGAACGGCAACTACGAGCTCACCGCCATGGTGCGAAGTTCCGGCGGGCTTGAAACGGCCCGGATCCGGGTGACGAATACCGGCGGGCCGGATCTCGTGGTCAATGTTCCGGCCAGCGAGACGTGGAAGTCGATTGCCATTCCCCGAATTTCTGTCTCGAACAACAGCGTCACCATCCTGCTGGAGTCCAAGGGCGGTGCTGGCCAATGGGTGGAGTTTGACGATGTCCGTTTCCAGAAGCCCGCTCTACCGGGCCAGGCGCCCACCTGTCCGCCCTTTCAACTGATCCTCGATCCCATCTGGAGCCTGGCCCCGGCCGAGCCCATTTCGTTCACCGGCGATGGCAAATTCTACTTCTTCGACCGCAATGTCGGTATCGGCGAGGCGATCACCGTCAGTTTTGTCATGAATCCGGAGCGACGGGTGAATACCCTGCCCATTGCCCGTGTTCCCAGGACCGGGCCGGCGGGTTGGGCGGTGCAACTGACCGAGAAGGGGCAGGTGGTCTTCCGCATTGGGAGCAGCGCCAGCCAGCAGTCCGTGGTGGCGGAGGCCGATTATCCCACCAACAAAGAGACTCGCGTGACCTGCGTGTTCGATCGCGGCACGGCGAAGCTTTTTGTGGATGGTGTGCTGAAGAAAAGGGAGTCCGGCATCCGGTTCACCACGCAGGATGCGACGGCGGCGGGGCGGCTGGGCTCGGTTAATAGCGAATACGAAGCTGTCGATGATGTGATAGCGGCGAGCGGGGCTGCTCAGGACGGCATCACCGGGAAAATACCCCGCTGCCGGAACTACGTCGGCACCTTGCGCGATATTCGCATCCATAACCGGGCCCTCACCGATGCCGAGGTGACTACGTCTATATTGAAGGTGGCAAAGTGAGGTTTTCAGGGATACTCCCTGCGGGGCGATTGTAGGGCGAGCTTCCCCGTCAAAGGCCTTTGGCGGAGCTGGTCATCAACCTCCAGGACAACGGGTCAGTGGCTTGGAACGTGGTGTTCGAGTAATTGTCGCGGGCTCTTATTTTGCGGACGCGAGGGCTTCATCGATAAAGGCGAGAATATTGGTCAATGGCACGTCGCTCTCCACGGCGTGTGAGGGAGCAAAGACATAGCTTCCTTCCCGGCCAAGTTTCAAGAGGCGGCGGCACTCCTTCCGAACATCGGATTCGGAGCCGTAAGGCAGGATCTTCTGGGTGGATAGCCCTCCATGGAAGGCCAGACGACCCCTGTACTGTTGGATCAGGGCGGTGGTGTCCATGACTTCCGGTTGGAATGGATTGAAGCAATTCAAGCCGAGTCCGACCAGGTCGTCGAAAAGTTCGTCCACATCGCCGCAGGAATGGATCATTTGGAATTTTCCGGTATTCCGCACAAATCCGTACATGCGTTTGAGTTGGGGCTTGATGTACTCATCCCAGAATGGTTTCCCCATAATCAGGCCGTGCTGCTGGCCCCAGTCATCACCAAAATAGACAGCGTCAATGTCATACTTGAGTGCTTCCCGGACCTGGGCGATGTTGTAGTCGGCAATGGTGGTCAGCAACTCGTGAACGAAGTCGGGGTTGTCAATGAAGTCATACATGAGGTTCTCCATCCCGCGCAGGGTCCACGCGCGCTCAAACAGGGAGAAGCCGACATAGAATACCCGGAAACGATCCGGGGACTTGTCAATTTTAGCCGGGATATCCGCAAAGAAACGCGGATCGAGTGGATTGGGGAAGGAGTATCCCTTCAGGGTGGGCTCGGGCAGTACGCACCCTTCGACGATGCCGATATCCTTGTCGACGGTTCGATCCCACATGACGCCGAAGAAATCGCGATAGCGGTCGTTCGGCAGGGCATCGAAGAAGCCGATGGCCGAACCCAGTTCGAGGATGTGGTTACCGACGGCGGCTTCGGCGGCCTCTTCACCTCCGAAGTGATCCTTCAGCATTTCCCATGGCTCATGGGTAAATTGGTAATGCCAGGGGACATAGTCTGGTTTCTTTCCCGCAAAAACCTGCCGCATCACGTCACGCTTGCTCATGATCTATTTCCTTTCAAAAGAACCGGATATATAGCGCCACCACACAGCCAATCAAAACGAGGCTCCAGAAGTTGAATGACTTGTACCAGGGGTAGGCTGCCAGTTCGGCTGCGATTTCCGGGGGCATCGTCCGATCCACGGTCGCCTGGGCTGGAATATCGGCTCCACGATGTCGGAAAATAAACAGGATCAGTATCGCCACGGCAAAATCAATGACCGCCCGGGTCAGGAAGGGTATCGATGGCACCCAGCCGGCATTCTCCGCCAGGGTAAAGCTCAGCGCCCAGAACGGCCCGACGAGGATGGCGATCAGCGCGCCTTTGGCTGTGGCTCGCTTGTAGAAGAACCCGGCCAGAAAAAGGGCGCACACGGAGGGGTAGGCGATGGCCCAGTATTTCTGGATGTAGATGAAGATGGCCTTGAGGTCACGTAGGTAGAAGCCGATGATGGTCGCGGCGATCAGAACCAGCACTGTGGTGATACGCCCGAAGCGAATCAACGATTTGTTGTCCGCATTTGGGTTCACATAGTTCTTGTAGATGTCGAAGGTGAGAATGGAGGAACTCGCCGAAAGCATCGAGGCGATATGCGACATCACGCACCCCATCAGTCCGGCCATTACCAGGCCGGTGAGGCCCACGGGAAGGAGTTGTTTGACGAGAGTCGGGAAAGCCAAGTCACCCTTTTCAAGAACGCAGACGTCGCGCAGCAAACCCGTTTCCGGCGCGTAGAGCCGGAAGGCGATGATGCCCGGGATAACCACCAGGAGCGGAACCAGCAACTTGAGGAATCCGGCGAAGACCACGCCCATCTGGCCGTGCCACACGCTGCGGGCGGCAAGGGTGCGTTGTGTGATGAATTGATTGCAACCCCAGTAGAAGATGTTCGCCAGCCAGAGGCCCCCGAAAAATACTCCGATCCACGGCAAGTCGGGATCGTTCCAGGGCTTGACCATGTGGAACTTCTCGGGTGAGCTGGTCATGAGTGCCTGGAACCCGCCCACGACCGAGCCACCATGGCCGGTGAGTTGGCTGACTTGATTCAGGCCGAGTAGGGTGACGGTCAGTCCGCCCAGGATCAATACGGTGACCTGGATGATGTCGGTGTAGGCAACGGCCTTAAACCCGCCAAAGACTGTATAGCCGCCGCCGACGAGACAGAGGATGGCGAGGCCGTAGGCAATCGGCAGGCCGAAAATGGAGTGAATGGCCAGGGAGCCTGTATAAAGAACCACGGCCAGCTCGATAACGATGTAGCCGATCAGGCTGATGATGGCATAAACGAGCCGGACCTTGTCGTTGAATCGGCGCTCCAGGAATTCCGGCATGGTGGTAATCCGGCTTTTGAGATAATAGGGCAGAAAGAACTTGCCATAGAGGATCAGCGCAATAGCGGCGAGCCATTCGAAGCTGGCGATGGCAATTCCAATCCGGTAGGCACTTCCAGACATTCCAATAAAGTGGTGGGTTGAGATGTTGGCGGCGATCATGGAGCCGCCAATGATCCACCAGGTGAGGTTGCGTCCGGCGAGGAAATAGTCGTCGCTCACGCTTTCCTTGCGGGAAGCGAAATACCCCACGGTGGCCACGATAAGCAGATAAATGCCGAAGACAATCAGGTCAATGTTCATGTTCAGTTCTCCCATTGCTGGATTGAGTTGACCACCAACCCGGGATTCTGTCTATCTCCTCAATTGACCTTTATTGATACTTTATTGACTGGAGTTAACGTGATATACTGACAACGAGGAGATAATAATGTCGAAAAGTATCAGTCTGGCGCTCGAGTACGAAGTGATTCCGCCTGCGGTGGGGACGATGTTCGTGGTCAGGGAATTCGTCCTGCCTCGATTTACCTCGCCCCTTCACATCCATCAGGAGTTTGAGCTGACATTGATCCTGGAGGGTGTTGGGACTCGATTTGCGGGAAACCATGTGGCCCGGTTCGGGCCAGGCGACCTGATCCTTGTCGGTCCCAATCTGCCGCACTATTGGAGGAGTGATCCGGGACAAGGGCGTGCTCGTGCCCATTCCGTGGTGGTGCAGTTTTGCGAGGGATGTTTTGGGGAAGGATTTCTAGCGACGTCAGAGATGCGATTGGTCCGGAGACTTCTTGAGCGGGCCCGGCGCGGGCTTCAGTTCCGGGGCCACTTGGCGCGTGGAGCCGCGGAACGATTGCGCCGCCTTCCCCGTGCGACCGGTGCGGTGCGTGTGGCGGAATTTATCGGGGTACTAGCCACGCTGGCCACCATGCGGGGGAGTCGGCTCTTGTCTGGCGATGGGTTTTTGAATCTGCCCGAAAATGCCGGGGCGTCACGAATCCGGCGTGCCTGCCTCTATGTCTTTGAGCATCTGGGGGGTGACGTGAAACTGGCGGCAATTGCCAGGGAAGCGGCGATGTCGCCAGAGGCCTTTTGTCGACTCTTCCGGAAAACGACGGGGCGGCGTTTCTTTGATTTTGTGAATGACCTTCGAGTGAGTCATGCCTGTGCCCTGCTGAAGGATACGGATCAGGCGATTGGCGCTATCGCGGAAGCCTCCGGTTATAAAACCCTGGCCAATTTCAACCGGCGTTTCAGGGAGCGGAAAGGGTGTACTCCGCGTGACTTTCGCCGCAGGTTTCTGGCTCCGGCGTAAGGTGTAGGAATATCGATTCCCTCAAACGCATTTCGCGCCCTACCGGCAACGGATGTGCTTGCGGTGGATTTCGTCGCCCGGCGGCCTCCATCCTAATGATTTTCGCTTTCTTTCAATTATTTTCTTGTATAGTGTGGGCATCTCCTTGATGGCGAATAACTTGATTGTGAAAAGGACACGACACCATGATTAAAGTTGAACTCAAGGGGATCGGGAAAACCTATACGGCCGGGGTTCCTGTTTTAAAGGACATCAGCCTGAGGGTTCAGCCCGGGGAGCTTTTCTTTCTGCTGGGGCCAAGCGGATGCGGCAAGACAACCCTTTTACGGTTACTCGCGGGGTTTCTGCAACCCGATTCGGGAACGATTGAATTTGACGGACAGGATGTGACCCGTTTAGCGCCCGAGAAGCGGGACACCGGTCTCGTTTTTCAGAACTACGCGCTGTGGCCGCACATGACCGTCTTCGAGA
>CAJBSZ010000381.1 GCA_903958395.1 uncultured bacterium
AGAGATCCGTGAACAACGGGTCGTTCGGCGTACGGAACGCCTTTTTTAGATAATTGGGTTGCGCGTACAGGATGCCCGCTGTTTGGTTGAAACGCATCAGCGCGTCTGCCATTGCCGCGCCTTCAGGCAACTTGACCAAGGTCAATCCTGGCACGAGTTTAAATTCGCGTGCGATGCTGCCGCCGCCTGCCGCTGCCAGGGCCTGTGCCCGAGCCGTCACGCCTGTGGTTGCCGCGGTGAAGCGTACTAGCAGCTCGCTGGCTCGGTACTCCGCGGCTTTGTGCAGTTGTGTGAAGTCGCGTACGACCACCGGCTGTAGGGGCGTCGGTATGGGCGTACGGGATACTTCAGACGCGCTCAACGTAAAATCTAACGGCGCGTTAGCCCACGCGGCGTTTCCGATTTGTAGCGTGGTCTGCCGCGTCTGCCCCATCAGGTTGGTCACCGTGATGGCCGTTGGAGCCACCCGCACGACGGGTGTCAGGAATATATTCAACGCCATTGACCGCGTCTGCGTGATCGTTGTTGTGAGGTTGCTGAACACGAGTGCGCCATTGTAATAGCCCTCCGGCAATGCTGTCGCTACCGCATTGAACGCCACCAGCACCGAAGCAGATGTGCCGGCTGGCAACGTGCCAGAGTCCGGGGTCACGGTCACCCAGGACGGGTAGCCGACGGCAACCCAACTGATGGCTACTGAGTTGTTGTTACTTACCACATAAGATTGGCTATCGGACGTGAAGGGCCCTCCGGGAGGACCGTTACCGCTTAACCCCGTCAGCGGCTGAACATCCATATAATCGGGGATACCCTTTCCCGAAAGCGCCACCGCAACTGTGGGTTCGTCTGCATCGTTGCTCGCGATCACGACCACGGACGTGTTCGACCCCACAGCCTGCGGCGTGTAGACTACGTTGAACGTCAGATAGCTGTCAGGTAGTATCGAGTACGGCATCGTCGGTACCCCCGTCAGACTAAATGCGTTCAGATAGGTTCCCCCCTGAATGGCCGAAATCACAAGAGGATATGTCGCATCCGTATTAGACACGGTGATGTGCTCGGTACGCGACAAACCCACAATTACTTCGCCTAACGGCATATTCGTGTCACTGTTGGGCTCAACGGAATCCGTCACCTCGATCTCTCCCGGGATGGCCAGCACCGTGAGAGACAACCGTCTCGACGTCATGAGCCCAGAGGTCAAATTGCTAAAAACAACGGCGTCTTGGTACTGTCCTGGCGCGAGCACATTTGCTGCCGGACTCAATGCTACGGACACGGTTGCTGTCGCGCCTGAAGCAAGTGTGCCGCCTGGCGAAGAAACGATAAACCATGTGGACGTTACTGAGGCTGTCCAGGTAAACGCAGCTGGACTGCTGTTGATGACCAAGTATGTTTTGTCCGCAGGCGAGAAGGGTCCGCCCTCGTATCCCTGAGAGGTTAGGCCACTGCCGGGTACAACTCGCATGCCATCGGTGGACGTCCCTAGGATACAGATGTCGTCAATGTTCCACCCTGAATACGTATCTGAGTTGTCCGTCGTCCCCATCAACCACCGGAGATAAACGGTGCGCTGGCCTGCTGCGGATGGAAGACTGTAGGCGCAATTCGTCCAGGACGTATCTTGGAAAGACGAGTCGCCATTTTCCCAAACAGTGCTCCAGGCCGTCCCGTCAGTACTGACCTGAACCGTCGCGTGATCGTACGTCGATCTTTCCACGCCAAGCCACCGCTGGAAGGAAAGCTGAATACTATCGTATTGTGAGCAGTCGATGGCACGGGTTGTGAGTGCGTAAGCCGGCATATTGTTCGAATACGCCCCCGCCAAATTGTATCCGTAAACTTTTGTCCCGGTGGCTCCGGCTGACGGATCGTTTCCTAGTCCGAGTGGCGTCCCGTAAGCCCACTGCCCTTCGGTGGCCCAGCCCGGATCACTGTCCAGATTAAACTCATAGACCACCGGCGGCTGCACCTGCAGGGTGACAGACCGGATTTCGGAAACCGTAGATGCGGTGTTTGTGAAGACTAGCGTGTCCTCATAGGTTCCGGCAGGCAGGCTAGCCGCAAAACTGTTAGGCGTGACCGTCACTGTCTGCGACCCAAACGCGGGGATAGAGCCGCTCTCGGGCGAGACGCTTACCCAGGCTGGCAGGTGGCTTACCCCCCAGTCCGTGGCGGACGAACTGGTGTTCATGATCGTATAGACAAAGGTCGCGGGCGAGAACGGGCCACCCTCAAAACCGTAGAAGAACGGGCCGCTCTCCGGCGTGACCGCCACCGCCTGTATGCCCACGGCGTCCCACGCCTCGCTCACGGCGTCAGTCCACGCTGGGTTCAGATCCTGCGCAGCCGACAGCCACGCACCCCGCACTGTGTGGTAGTCTGTATGGTCGGTGCAGTAGACCGTCAGCGCCCGGTACGCCACCCGCTCAGCGTTCTCGATCCCGATTCCCGTCACACGATAGGCGAGGCCGTCGTTTGTTCCGCTTCCGCCTTCGCAGAGAAGATAAAAGAAAAAATTCTGAACGCCTGAGTTATAATGAACGCCACTGTTGTCGTCTGTGCCGTAATACCAGTACGTACCTTTGTATCGGGTTGGCTGCTCGTTGCCTGCACCGACTGTGGCGGAGTTGGCCGGGTTCCGGATGTCGCGCAGCGCCGTCGACTCCAGCCAACTGTCCTCGCCGCAAAGCCAATCGGCCTGACCGGGAGTCCGGGCTGGATAACTCGCGCGGTCGTCCCTCTGGCTGAAGAACTCGACGCAACTGCCGAAGATGTCCGAAAAGGATTCGTTTAGGGCGCCCGACTCACTGTAATAAATGAGTTTAGCGGAGTAATCGGTCACTGCATGGGTAAATTCATGTCCGACGATATCGAGCACTGCCAGACTGTTCGCAGACACACCGTTTCCATCCCCAAAGTAAAAAGAGGTGCCATCCCAATAGGCATTCACATAATCAGCCCCCTCGTGCACGTTTGCGAGGGCAAAGGCCCCCGCCCCGTCAAAGCTATTCCGCCCATGCACCTGGCTGAAGTACCGTTGGATCTGGTCGAAACCGAGTGCGGCCGACATCTCCGTACGATCCGATACGCCCCAGTCGCTCGTTCTCCGGTAGGCGTAGGTATTGGAATCAGAATAGCCATTGGCCGCCACATTGTTGACGCACCAGTTCAGGGTTTTGTTATAGAGGTAATAGTTGCCGGTGTTTTCAAACCACCCTGGCACATTTGTAACCGTGCCGCCTTCACCAGCCAGGATGCTGCCGATGATCACTGAGTTGGTGCCGTTACTTGTGGGTGGGGCGATTCTTTTGATGTCGTTGTAGCGAAGCAGTATCTTGCCCTGCAGACCGTCGATCCAGTAGCGCCATCGGCCTGGGGCAGCGCCTGGGACGCGGTATGACAGCATGAGTTCGTAAGCCAGTCGGGGTTCGGTGTCAAGCGCAAACACAACCAGCGCGGGTGCTTTAGCAAGCGTCCCAGCCAGACTTCCAAGACCCTTCAAATCCGCTTGCGCGATCCGAGTGGCATCCTCGGCCGTAATCAAGGGGATAATGCTCACGTTAATGTCAGGAACATATTGGCCATTGACCTCGTACGCCTGGCCCTTTTTGTTGAAATGCTCTGCCAGTTCGCCGCCAACGACTCTCAGCCCCTGATGTGTCTGGCTCACTTTGACGTGATGAAAGCCGAGGGTGTCTGGTTCAACTTTTCTGACGGCAAATTCCTTCTTCGCGTCCTTGATCCGGAAAAATGAGGTGAGGTTGTCGAGAACCGCAACAGAATCCTCCTGATACGCCCCCGCACCTCTCAAAGAAAGGCCCTTGCCTCCGGAAAATGCTTGGCGTTGACCTAAATCCGCGCCGCGGATGGAAGAGGGCGTGTTCAGCCGAGAATGCCATGTGGTCTTAACACCCAGCTTGCCTCCGCTTTCTGCGATTTTCAGTTGTCCGGCGGACGGTGCGCGAGTAACAAGATTTTTTTGTTGGCG
>CAJBSZ010000382.1 GCA_903958395.1 uncultured bacterium
GATTGGAAAGCCTTGCCCGCTTACTTTCCTACCCTCTTCAAGTATGCAAAGACTCGATTCCATTTTGGGAACTCTTCTCTTCGGTCTGATCGCGTTTATCGGGATTGGCTCGACATGGTTCTTTGGAGCCTGGGAGATATGGTGGTTCTGGCCGTTCGTGTCCTGTATCTTCCTCACCACAGCCTGTTACGCGGTCAGACTCATGTTTTCGTCTTTCCTCGGAACCCGTCGTCTTAACTTTTCCACGCTGGTCTATAGCCTTGCCATGGCATGGTCCCCCTTCCTGGTCTATGCGCTGATCAGGGCAATCCAGGCGGATGTTCCCATGGATGCGGAGCGAAGCTTTCTTCTGCAACTCACACCATTTCTCCTCGGGCTCATCGTTGCAACAGGAGTACCGGAGACGCGACACCGAATCCTGATCGTACTGATCATGGTGAACCTTGGACTGTTGGGGCTTTACGGCATTGCCAACCACTTTCTTGAGGGAAACGCAAAAGTGTTATGGGTGCCAGGGTTTCCTCAATATCAGGAGGGATACCATCGGGCTACGGGAAGTTATTTTTGCCCCGACCATTTTTCGGGGCTGATGGAGTTGGCGCTGGCCATGGCCATGGCACTCCTGCTGGTCAGGTCTTCGACACGCGTGCAGCGTGTGCTGGCCATTGGCCTTGCCGGAATAGCGCTTTGCGGGATTGTTTTCAGCCGCTCACGAGGAGGAGGCATTGTTGCCGGGATCGTGGTGACCGCTGCTCTGGTGCTTTGCACAATGTCCTGGCCCCGAAAATCAAAGTGGCTTGTGCGCAGCATCGGCCTCGTCACTCTGACTGTGGCAATATCGGCCTTCGTGCTTTTTGGAGGACATTATGTCAAGCGATTCAAGGAATATCCCTGGACGACCCTGGAGCATTCCGACCGTTTTCAAATGTCGTCCGCGGCGCTACGCGCTTGGAAAACAGCACCGTGGATCGGCGTCGGTCCAGGCATGCATTCCAGCCTTTGGCCGCATTTCGCAGCGTCAGCAGACGGGGATCGGATTACGGGAAGATGGCCAACCTTCCCCAACAACCAGTATCATTCCTTCGAGGCCCATGACGACTGGGCCCAGCTCCTGGAGGAATATGGACTGATCGGAATGGGACTATTCCTATTGGCGATCGGAACCGCCCTAGCGGGGCTGCTCCGTCGCTGGCGACGATGGGCCTTCATTCAAGCCAACAGTTCGGACTGCATTCAGTCTACTGCATGGATTATTCCCGGAATGCTTCTGGCGGCTTTAGCCATGGCCATTCATTCCATAGGCGACTTCAACCTGCAAATCCCGGGGACAACCTGGCTGACGGGAATCCTGGCTGGACTGGCGGTAGCCGCCGCACGCCTCACCCCCCCTTTTCGTCAACGGAAGCCGAATGGATCCATTGAGGAAGAGAGTGCACCATGAAAGCAGGCAGCACTATTCAACGACCATGGCGTGAACGCCTGTACAGGTCTGCGTTTCCATTGCTCATTGGCGACCTCTTCGCCATCATCGTCGCCTATTACGGCACATTGTTTATCCGGTTTTACAATCCCTATGGAAAGCAGTTCTTCACTTGGATCAACGTTTCCTTCGGATTTCGGGAATCGGCAGAGGTGGGGGCAAGCCTTGAAACTTTTTACTTATACAATGCGCCCCGAATCCTCTGTCTGCTGGCGGCAACCTTACTGCCCCTCTATGGGCTCACGCATCTTTATGCCCGTCGGCGGTTAATCCGCAGTCTTCATTCAGCACTGACAGTCGTCATGGCAAACCTGATCGCCCTCGGACTTTTCTACGGATATTTTTACCTGACCCGAAATGAATTTCATCCCCGCAGCGTCTTTGCCACCCTTCTGGGGATCACGGCATCCTTAACAATTCTATCCCGCTGGCTCATGCGTAAACTTTTGGACCACTCCAGGCTTTCCATTTGCCGGGTGTTATTGATCGGGGAAGGTCTAGAGGCCGAGTTCATTGACCGCTACATTACCGTGAAACATCCCGAGGGTTTGGAAGTGGTCGCCAGATTACCCGTCAAGCAGCCGCTGACGATTACCCCCCTTCTGGAACAGATCAAAGCCCTTGTAAAGTCGCACAACACCCACATGATTCTCTGTGCCGAAAAACAACTTAGCGTATCCCAGATCATGCAATTGCTTGAACTCGGCGAAACGCTGGGGCAGGAAATGAAAATCTTGTCCGACAAACTCAACGTCTTGATCAACGAAGCGGGAGTAGCCGCGGACTTCTTCATGGAACTCCCCCTGGTCCATTTCGCCGTGTCCCCCACCGGATTACCAGGGCACAGGATACGCCAGTTATTCTTCAGGGTTCTTGCTGCGGCATGCTTGTTAATCACCCTCCCCTTCATGCTATTTATTGGACTTCTGATCAAACTCTCCGGCCCGGGCCCGGTTTTCTTCATGCAGGATCGAATCGGGATCAACCGCGCCCCCTTCCGGATGTATAAATTCCGGACTATGCACGACCGGGCCGAGGAGCTACAGGCGCAGATTGAGGAATTCAATGAGTCCGGGGAGGGCCTCTTCAAGATCAAGCGCGACCCGCGGGTAACGGGCGTGGGACGATTCCTGCGGAGATTCAGCCTGGACGAGCTACCGCAGTTGATCAATGTGGTGAGAGGCGAGATGACCCTGGTAGGGCCGCGCCCCTTGCCGAGGCGGGACTTTGAAAATTACTACGAGGAGTGGCACTACAGCCGGCACAGCGGGTTACCGGGCTTGACATGCCTGTGGCAGGTCTCCGGACGGAGCGACATCAGCTTCCACAACATGTGCATCCTGGACGACTACTATCTCCGAAACCAGAATATCATGCTGGATCTGAAGATTATTCTGCGCACCGTGGGCGTAGTGCTTTTCGCCAAGGGAGCGTATTAAGGTAGCGTTAGCCGCTAGCGCTTCTCCACCGGGTATGAACGCAGGCCTGTCATTTGCATCAGGATATGCATCAGAAACAGGGGGTTATTTCGCAAATATCGTTTTACCAAACGCCGGGGTTCACGACAAAGCCTGAATAACCATTCACACCCGGCCCTTTGAATCCACCTAGGCGCCTGACACACGCGCCCGGTGTGAAAATCAAAGGCAGCGCCAACCCCCAACATCACCTTGGCCTCGACCTTTCCACTGAACGCCGCCATCTGAATTTCCTGCTTCGGAGTACTCATCCCTATCCACAGAAGGTCAGGCTTCAAGGCATTGATCTCCGTCAGAATAGAAGCCTCTTCAGGCGGAGATAGTGGTCCAAAAGGCGGAGAATAGGCACCCACCACCATCAATCCTGGAAAACGCTCCGCCATCCGAGACCCTAATTCTTCCGCGACTCCATCTTTTCCCCCGTAGAAATAATTCGTGTAGCCCTTCTCCGCTGACAACTTCATCATCGCCAGCATCAGGTCAGGCCCGTATACCCGGTCCATTTCACGGTGCCCATACCACCACCCAAACCAGGACAAAGGCATGCCATCAGGCACCACTGCATCGGCACGGTTATGAAT
This sequence comes from uncultured bacterium, assembly GCA_903958395.1. Taxonomy (GTDB): domain Bacteria; phylum Verrucomicrobiota; class Kiritimatiellia; order CAIKKV01; family CAITUY01; genus JAABPW01. The sequence goes on from CAJBSZ010000382.1 coordinate 3,540, forward strand.
CGATTGGATCGATGGATCACGAAGTCCTTCCATAATTCCGTGGACCCCAGTAACACAAACATACCGCCCCACACGCCCTATTTGGATCCAATCCTGAATCAGCGTGACGGCGTCAGTGAGATTGATCGCAAGAACACGGGTCCCCAGAATATTGATGAACTCAGGCGTCATCCTTTATTTCTAACTTGAGCTTCAATCCATCGATAGGTCAACTCCAACCCCTTCGCCAGAGGCCAGGATGGACGCCAACCCAATTTCTTCTGAATCAGCGTATTATCTGACGAGCGCCCCCGAACTCCTAATGGTCCCTTGATGTGCTTGAGGCTGACGGACTTGTTGGCAATTCCCATAACCCGTCGAGCCAAGTCATTGATCGATACCAATTCATCGGAACCAATATTGACTGGCCCAGAAAAACCAGATTCCATTAACCTCCGGATCCCCTCAAGGCACTCATCAATGTAGAGGAAGGTCCGCGTCTGCAATCCATCCCCCCAGATCTCAATTTCACCCCCCGGGGCTGCTGCAGCCACTTTCCGGCATATGGCTGCGGGAGCTTTTTCCTTACCCCCGTCCCAAGTCCCTTCTGGTCCGAAAATATTATGGAATCTGGCAATATGGACATCCATTCCATAATTGCGGGCGTAACTCAAATAAAGGCGTTCACTAAACAGCTTTTCCCATCCATACTCGCTATCCGGACATGCGGGATAAGCACTGGCTTCCGGAAGCCCGGAATTGTCCGGATCCATCTGTATTCCTTCAGGATAAATACAGGCCGAAGAGGAATAGAAGACCTTTTTGATTCCGGTATTCTTGGCTTCCTCCACGAGATTCAAGTTAATCGTGGCGGAATTGTGCATTACACAGGCATCGTGCTCACCGGTAAAAATATACCCAGCCCCTCCCATGTCGGCGGCGAGCTGATAGAGTTCATCAAATTTCACATCAGAAGTGATCCTCCGACAAACCGACTGTTCGCGCAAATCGCCAACAATAAAATCATCCGCCACCGTCTGGCAATACTCATGCGACTTGATATCAACACCACGGACCCAATAGCCCTCAGCCTTCAATCGTTTGACAAGATGTCCACCAATAAAACCGCCAGCTCCACACACGAGCGCTTTCTTCATAATATCTCCATTTTTCTCTACCATTTGGTGGATGGGTGTAACATTTGTTGAGCATCAGTCAAAGAAATTTTGTATGCCTGACGTGACTCATCTGGAAGGCACGTCCGTAAACGGGATTTTTGGAAAACTACGAGGAGTGGCACTATAGCCGGCACGGCGGGTTGCCGGGCCTAACGTGCCTGTGGCAGGTCTCAGGACGAAGCGACATCAGCTTCCACAACATGTACATTCTGGATGACTATTACCTCCGTAACCAGAACATCATGCTGGACCTGAAGATCATCCTGCGCACCGTGGGGGTGGTGCTATTTGCCAAGGGGGCATATTAAGTTCAGCGCCCCCGCCTTCTTCCGGCTGCTCCACGACTCATGTAACTGCCGAGCCACGGACACCCCCAGAAGCAAGTGAGTGATTTCAGAAATGTGGCGTTGCCCATGTTCCAAAAAAAGAGGCGTCACATGACGATATTCCGAAAGCACCTCATCACTCGTGATCATAATGTGGGATCGCTCTTTAAAAGCGGAATTCAAGTGTTCGGGAATGGAAGATTTAAAGCCCCCCGTCTCCTCACCCAATTGAGGAACATCCAGCAACACCAACTGGATCTGGTTCCGCTCACAGACGGCATAAAGCCGTTGTAACAGCAGCAAGCATAGCGCCTCCTTCTGATAACGCAACGACGCATCGACGTCCCCTTGGCTGACGGCGAACTCAGAAGCCATCTGTTTCTCCTGCTGGGTCAACAAGGAGCCCTTCCCCCATTCCCATGCAGCATTGAATATTCCTGAATAGAGACACGAATGTTGACTCAGCCACCGCAGGAGGGCATTTCCATTCACGACCTTTAGGATCCTAGAGGCAGGAACATGCTTGTACTTCACCGGAACGAGATTGCCATCCTTGACCTGGAATAATCCAGACTTGATGTTATCGTCAAAATCATTGGCAAAAAAACCCACCACAATCACATCCGGGGCATAGCGTACCAACTCCTGTTCGACCAAGACCAATTCCTCCGCCGTCCCGAATCCGGAAACTCCGGCATTAATCACTTCGGCCACTACGCCACGACCGGCCAGATACCGCCCGATGACGAAGCCGATGC
>CAJBSZ010000383.1 GCA_903958395.1 uncultured bacterium
CCGATGTTACAAGAAGTGGTAATCCTATGATGGCTAAGGCTATGACTTCATTTGTCAAAAAAGCGAACATCGATAAAACTATAGTCAAACCAAGCATACCTGTCTCACGCCTGGGTCATCCTCTGGTCACTCGATGGCGCTCCGGAATCCCTTATCACCCCTTACCGGAGGGAGAACCGGCTCCAGATTACCGACTCCGGAAAGACCCTCAACTGGCTCTGCCCCTCCCATCCGGCGAATCGCGCCTTCGAGCTGGCCGCCATCCATGAACTGGCCACCCAATATCCCAAGCTCGACGGCATCCAGTTGGATTACATCCGGTATCAATCGTCGAATTCCTGCTACTGCCCCGGCTGCAGGAGCCGCTTCACGCAAGCCACCGGAATCCGCCCGCGACGCTGGCCCACCGATGTGCGTTCCGGGGTCCACGCCACCGCCTACCGGGATTGGCGGCGGAACCTGATTACCTCGTTTGTTTCCGAAACACGCCGGGACCTCAAGCAAGTCAATCCCGCCCTCAAACTCTCCGCTTCCGTCTATCCCCTGTATCCCGGCGTACGTGACTCGATCGGACAGGATTGGGGAGAATGGCTTCGCCGGGGACTGCTGGATTTCGTATGCCCCATGAGTTACACGGCCAACACCACCACCTTTACCGGATGGTACCGAAAACAGGCGGCCTATCCCGGAGTCAGAGGGAAATTGTATCCCGGCATCGGAGTTACCACGTCGGAATGCCGATTGAACGCCGTTGAAACCATGAATCAGATCAATGCCCTCAGGCAGGAAGGCGCCACCGGATTCACCCTGTTCGAGGCCAATCCCACTCTGGAAAAGGAAATTCTGCCCTACCTGCGGATGGGAATAACAGCGCCCTAGGTTTTCTTCGCGGGCTCCATCGCATCAATCTGTCGCTTCATGTCCTCGAAACAGTGGGGACAAAGGCCATGACTGATCAAGGCAAGAGAATGATCGGAGACATACTCGTCGAGCTGTTCCCATAAGTGGTCATCCAGCCTGATCTTGCGGCAGCCGGAACATACGGTAAGCAACCCGGTAATGATCCGTTTCTGCTGAAGGTAGGTGTGACCGACAGTGATAACACCGACCAGTATGACGCCGATGGTGAGAACACACCCCCGGTAGATGTTCATCCCGCTCTCCCGCGCCCCGAACCACAACGCTGTCAAATCCAGCACCTCATTCGTCCAGATCAGCAGGATCAACATCAAAAACGCCATCAACTGCCAGAACGCGACGGCAAAAAGTCCGTCCTTTTCCCGGTTCCGACGACTGCGCTCCTCGAGGATATCCGTCATAATGCCTCCTGCCCCCCCAGGGTACGACCATCACTCCTGAAAATTATTCCTGCTCCGCTTCAGCCTTCGCCTTAGCCGCTTCCATTTTTACCTGTTCCTGCATGGCTTTCATGAAAGAGGCGGCGGCTTTGCCCGCATCCTCGGGCGTCATATCCTTGGCGGGCTTGCCACCCATCTGTTCCATGTCCCGTTGCCAGGAGGCCATCCCTTTCTGCATCTTCCGGGCACCCGCCTGGGCGCTCAGCGACATCAGCGCCAAAACCGCGCCGATGATCCCAAATACCAGCCAGGCCTTTTTGGCGGGCAACTTGTGAACCTCCACGCTGGCCGTGACGACCAGATACAAGCCCCAGGCTAACCCGACCAACCCGCCAATATAGGGAATGATCCCCGCAATCGCCGAAATCGGGGTAATGGCTGCGGCATAGGCGGCGCAGCGGTAGGCGGTTTCATAAGACTCGCCTGAGCCCATCAACTTCCAGATCACAAACAGAATGGCGGCGCCGATGAAACTTCCGACAACAATCCAGATGGGCGCCAGGATAATGAATCCCAAGGCCATCATGACTGACCCCACCGGACCCAGATGCACCAGGCTCAAGACCGCCTGAATGATGCCGCTGACCAGACCCAGAACCACCACAAAAACCAGAGGATCGCCGAACCCGCCGCCTTTCGGCATGCCCCGGTAAAACCCAATGGGATCCAGAATGACCTTCTTGACGGTTTCCACAATAGTGTCAAACGGTGACTTTTTCGTCGCTTCGATTCCTGTGTCGTTATTCATGTGTGTGCTCCTTAATGTTTCCTGACAAGGCAATGGTGCCACCTCTCCCGAACCAACGCAACAGGAAAGAGGAAGGCCTGAAGGGCTACCCCTGCCGCCGATACTCCGCAATCACCGGAGAGCCCCAGCGGCGGGTCAACCCAAGACCGCGGCAGACCGCTTCCAGCGCCGCCGACACGCTGCGGCAACGCAAGGCGCGGTGCAGAACCATCGGCAGGAAAAACTGCTTCTCGCGGGTTTTCAGAATGAAGCCATGCCGGGCAAATTCATCATCCACCTCCGCATGACGGAACATTCGCCATTCACGGGTATTCCCCTCCAACTTCTTCTTAGCGCCAAACAGAGCGGGAGCAATAGCGTTGAGCCCCTCGCTTGTAGGATAATCCACGATCACAGAGCCCCGGGCCACACGGGACAGCTCCGCAATAAGCACCGGCCACGCCGCGCAATGAGGAAGGAGGCGAAACGACATCACAACATCGAAGGACCGGTCGGGAAACGGAAGCGCCACCACATTACCCACCACAAAACGACAGGCACCGCTTTCCACAATCCCCGCAATTCGCTTCCGGCAGGTGTCGTCGCTCCCGAGAACCGTCACCGGAAACCCGCGCGTGCAGAGCGGCCCGGCGAGCTGACCGTGCCCGCCGCCCACATCCAGAATAGAGGCACCCGGAGAACCAACCAGCATGGCGACAGTCATCTTTTCCTGAACGGCCAGCATCCAACCGCCAACCGGTCCGGCAAACCGCGCCGCATACCCGTCCGATGACGTTTCAATATCCGCTGTTTCCGGTTTTGAAGGAATGGTGTCCATGGGAGCGAACCCTATCACACCCTTCGCCCGTGAGAAAGGATGAAGGAACGCCCATTACGCGCCAGGGAAGCGGGCGGCGCACATCCGGATCCATTCCCGGGCCGCTTGATCGCCCGAGAGGGACCGATGGCCTTCGTGAATCTGGGCTTCGCGATATTTCTCAATGCAGCACATCTGTTCAATCATCCGGGCCATGAAAAGCATCTGCTTGCTGAGAAACTTCAGCCCATTTGAAAACTGAATTGCGGGCTTCAGGCTGACCGGGGAAGACCAGATAATTTCCCCGGTAATCTTGTTCCGGAGGGTCAGGGGCGGAAACTCCATCTCCACGATGTCGCCGGGCGTATAGGAATCAGCGGAAATAAAATACATCCCGCCAAAACTGATATCCCTGATTTCGTTGGCGCAGGCCTCCCGATGCCCTTCTTTCCGGCACTGAACCGTCATCGAGACCGGGTGACGAATGAAACAACGCCTGTTTTTCCCCGCCGCTTGCGAATTCATGAGAACGCCGCCTTCTTACGCTAACGCCTGACATCGTGATTATCACCTTACCGTCCCGAGTCTGCAAGATTATTGAAGAATGATAAAGTTTTCATCGGTCGTCTTCAGCCGCTTTGCCATCTCCTCCAGAAGCGACAGGACGACGGCGGGGTTCTGCCGGAGCACGGCGTCCATATTGGCCGACGAGATCGTTACCAGCTCAGTCTCCGCCTCCACCACGACGGCAGTAGCCGACCGGGGAGTTTTGAGCAGCATCGCCATTTCGCCGAAATACTCGCCGGGTTTCATGATCCTCAACATCTGGTCGCCCCGCCTCAGGGCCACTGCCCCGGACAGGATGTAATACATCGAATCCCCGGGGTCCCCCTCGTGAAAGAGCTCATGATCCGCCTCATACCCCTGTTTATAGCGACCCAGTCGCGCGGCATAACGATGCCGCCTCTCGGGCGATGAAAACAGTTCCTGAACCAGAATGGCCTCCCGCCAATGGATACTGGAACTCACCTCAATCCCAAAAAGGAAGGCCACGAAGGCGTAATAGATCCAGATGAGCAACAAAAAAACGGCCTTGAGCGAGCCGAAGGCGAACCCGTAGTCGGGATTGAACTTCATAATGGCCGTAAACACGGGGCCCATCAGTCCCAGCAGGATAGCCGTCACCAGTCCGCCCGCCAGCACGGCGGGCAGGCGCAACCGGACGGGCGTGAAAATGTAATAGATGATGGAAAGGAAGGACACCACCACCGCCACCGGCAGGACAATATCGGTCAATCGCAGCACCAGTGGCATTTTCCCCGCCAGAAACGCACCCACAACGGCATACCCGATTTCGCCGATCACCAGTAAAACCAGCATCACCAGCATCAGCAGCACGGCCATGCCGTCCAGCAGTTTCTCCTTAAAAAACGGAAGTGACCGATCCCGCTTGTAAATCTGGTCAAACGCGCCGCGTATCGTCGCTGCGAGAGGGGTCACCCCCCAGAGCAACAGGAACAAACTGAGCACGCCCCAGGTGTTCTGGAACGCCATGCCCTGCACCTCCCGGATAATCACGTCGCTGAACATGGGCATCATCTGCTCCACCACCCGCCCGACGGCATTCATAGCCACACTGGACGAGGCCATGTAATGCCCGGCCAAGAACAGGAGCAGCAAGATTAGAGGGAAAAGGGCAAAAAAACTGTTAAAGGCGAGGACCGAGGCCTTCTCCAGTCCCCGGTTCCGGAGGAAGGAGGAAAAAGCCTGACGAAAAATAAACCCGGCGTACTCGGCTGACTTTCGTTTTTCCATAGTTCTGTGGCCCGATCATACCGATTCATCCCTGCCGAAAAAGCAAAATCGCGTAGTGGGTTACTGACAAGGGGGCAAGGGCTTGCTTAAGGCTCTGTGGGAGGGGCGCTGTGCGCCGCGATCTTCTCCCGGGAGCTTGTCTAGTCCCTGTAGCGGCGCACA
>CAJBSZ010000384.1 GCA_903958395.1 uncultured bacterium
CAAAACAATAGTGGAATAAAGTAGACAAAAGTGGACAAGTCCTTCAGCTTTTTGGGGAATCATTGCAACTGTTATGTGGATAATAAGAAACAAGTTGCAAAGTGATCTCTGTAAGATCCTTCGTATTAACAAGTTGTGATTGCAACATTGGTGAGCGTGCATGCAAGTATGTTGCAAATACAAGCAAATGAACCTAATGCAATCAGAATATGGAGCCTCTAAATGAAAAACCCCGCCGAAGCGGGTTTTTTCACGCCAGCTCTTACGAGCTGTCCACCTGCGAGGTATCGCATTGGTAAGAAGATATGAAAATGAGCCGGGTATGTCAATGGCGAGTTGGTTGGAAGTGGATTTTTTAGGTTGGGGTCTGAATTGCGTGGAAGCTCATTGAATTACGCAATCCGAACGCAATAGCCGCGCAATCGGGACTGTGTAATGCATTGACTATGAAGACGATAACGACATGTTGAATTGCGTTTATTGAAAAGGAAAGCATAGCAATGTCCACCCACGATATCATTGATAACAAGACCGAGAAGCTGGTTGACCATCTCAACCAGATCCTGGGTTCCAGCGAGCGGGCGCGGTTTGCGGTGGGGTATCTTTTCCTTTCGGGGCTTACCAGCATTGGGCAGAGGCTGCTGAATCTCAAGGAGTTGCGGCTTCTGATCGGTAATACCACAAACCGTGAAACAGTGGAAATGCTGGCGGAGGGGTACAAGCGACTGGATCTTGTTGCCGAGGAAATGGAGAAGCAGACCTATCCGAAGCGGGTTGAGGCCGGGAAAATGGCCGATGCCACCGCCACAAACTTGCGCAATGCGGTTGAATGGATGGATCAAACGGATGACGCCCAGTCCCTGATCGCTGGGTTGATCAAGATGATCGAGGAGGGACGCCTCAAGGTAAAGGTCTATACCAAGGGGCGACTCCATGCCAAGGCCTACATCTGCGACTATGGCAAAGTGTTCGATCTCATGGGCAAGGAAATCGAGCGTCACGAAAAAGGGATTGCCGTGGTGGGGTCATCAAACCTGACTCTTGCCGGTTTGTCCCACAACACGGAACTTAACGTGATGGTTCAGGGGAACCAGAACCATAAGGAATTGGTGCGTTGGTTCGATGAGCTTTGGAAAGAGTCGCAAGACTTTGATGAGACCCTGATGGTGGAACTGAAATCTTCCTGGGCGGCCGCTGAGGTTCGTCCCTACGATATCTACCTGAAGACGCTTTATTCCCTTGTGAAGGATCGCCTTGAGGCGGAGGAGGAACAAGAACTGCTCTGGGATGATGATATCTTCGGGAAACTCGCCGATTTTCAAAAGGTGGCAGTGCGTCAGGCGGTTCAGATTATTCGTGATTATGGCGGCGGGTTTGTCTCGGATGTGGTGGGACTGGGGAAAAGCTATATTGGTGCCGCGATTGTGAAGCATTTCGAGCGGACGGATCATGCCCGGCCCCTGATCATCTGCCCGGCCCCTCTCGTGGAAATGTGGGAACGGTACAATGAAGTCTATCAGCTCAATGCCCGTGTTCTGTCGATGGGGTATTTGCGGGATGATGGAACGGACGATGCCGCCCGGCTTCTGAAGGATGTTCAATACCGGGACCGTGATTTCATCCTCGTGGATGAAAGCCATAACCTCAGGCATCCGGATACCCAGCGGTACAAGGTGGTTCAGACCTTTCTGTCAACCGGGCGCCGTTGCTGTCTGCTTACCGCCACGCCGCGCAATAAGAGCGCATGGGATGTCTTCCACCAGATCAAGTTGTTCCATCCTGAGGATCAGACAGATCTTCCGATTGATCCGCCCAACCTGAAAGACTATTTCAAGCTGATCGATAAGGGCGAACGCCAGCTTCCGAATCTGCTGTCGAACATCCTGATTCGCCGTACCCGGCAGCATATCCTGCGCTGGTACGGGTTTGATGCCGAGACGCATGAAGCCCTTGATCCTGCCCGTTTTCAGGACTATTCACAGGGGAAGCGCAAGGCGTACGTGCTGGTCGGGGGTAAACATCAGTTCTTCCCCAAGCGGGAGCTCGAAACCATTGAGTACAGCATTGAGGATACCTATCAGGGGCTCTATCAGGAGTTACGTGGCTATTTGGGTAAATCCCGGAAAGGGAAGCCCATTAAGGCCAAGCCGGATGGCGAATTGACCTACGCCCGGTATGGCCTCTGGCACTATGTCCGGCCGGAAAAGCAAAAGAAGGAGCCGTATGTTAGCCTGCAACGGGCTGGTGCGAATTTGCGCGGGTTGATGCGGATTCTCCTTTTCAAGAGGTTTGAGTCCAGTGTTTATGCGTTTCAGGAGACCGTGAAACGCCTTCTCAAGATTCATGAGTCTTTTGTTCGTGCCCTTGATGCCGGGGTTATGCCTGCCGGGGAGGACGCCCAGTCCGTTCTCTATGAAAGTGACGGGCAGGAGGAAGACGCTTTCATGGATGCGCTGAGAGAGGTGTCGAAGCGGTATGATATTGATGACTTCGATGCCAAAGCGCTGCGGAAGGACATCGAGCATGATGTCGACCTTTTAAAGAAGATCCTGAAGTTGGTTTCCGACATCACCCCGGACAAGGATGCGAAATTGAAAACCTTGAAGGGGCATTTGGCGAAAAAGCCGCTCCATAAGGCCAAGTGCCTGATTTTTACCCAGTATGCAGACACGGCGAGATACCTTTTTGACAACCTGAACCCGGATCGGGCACGGGATGATATCGAAGTAATCTTCAGTGGTGACAAGAGCAAGGAGCGTGTGGTGGGGCGGTTTGCGCCGAAGGCGAATCCCGAGTATCGCTTTGTGGCTGGCGAGAAGGAATTGATGATGGTGATTGCCACCGATGTCCTCGCAGAAGGACTCAACTTGCAGGACTGCGACAATATCATCAATTATGACCTTCATTGGAACCCGGTTCGGTTGATCCAGCGGTTTGGTCGTATTGATCGTATCGGCTCAGACCACGAGGTTGTGCGTGGGTTCAATTTCCTGCCTGAAACAGAGTTGGATAAAAACCTTGGGCTTCATGAAAAACTGGATCAGCGAATCCAGGAGATTCACGACACCATCGGCGAAGATGCCCAGATCTTGGATAAGCATGAGCAAATCAATTCGGATGCCATGTATGCCATCTATGAGACCCAGGGTGGTGGCGCGGTGCAACTTGATTTGTGGGGTGGCGCTGAAGATCAGTTCCTTGACCTGAACGAGGCCGAGGAAATACTCCGGCAGTTGCGCAAGGATGATCCCGCTGAATTTGAACGGGTCGCGAATTTGCGGGATGGTATCAGGACCGCGCGCGGCGATATTGACCGTGGCATGTTTGTGTTCTGCCAGGCGGGCCGGTTCCAGCAACTGTTTCAGTTGAATGAAAAGGGCGAGATTATTTCAAGAGATGTGCCTAAGGTGCTGGGGCGGGTAAAGTGTTCGCCTGAAGCGAAGGCTGCACCGCTACCTGCCGATTACAATCATGCCGTGATGGCTGTTCAGAGTCAGTTTGCCGAGGAAGTTCGGCATCGGGAGGCGGAGCGGTCCCATGTGTTCAACCTGACCCACGGTCAACTCTATGTCATGCGGGAATTGAGACTTCTCTTTGATTTATCAAAGGACGAGGAGGTTAGGCGGCAGGTCAACATCCTGGAGAAGGCCTTCCGCGGCAGTCTGACGGGGGCGGTCAAGAAGGAGCTGAACCAGTTGCGGCGGAACGGTGTCACCGGCGAATCCCTCCTGAAATCATTGATCCAGATTTATAACCAGCATGCCCTCAAGGATGCCGGAGGTCGGCGAACTCTGGATAGCGATGAATCAATCGTCCCCCGCATCATCTGTAGTGAGGGTTTTGTTTAAGGCGTCAGCATAGCCGCGGCCAGGATGCCGGCTGCTTCGGTGGCCGGGCAATGAAGTTTGAGGGCGACGTTCCGGTCGTCGCGGGAGATTTCGCTTAAGCTGGCCAATTTGGCGAGGGGGCTGTCGCTGTCGCTCAGGTTTGCGGCGACGATGAGGCCGTTCAGAACCTGGTGAATCTGGAGGGCGGAATCGGATGAAATAGCCTTGAGCAGGATCGTGCCGTCCACCATTCCCGACTTTTCGAAAAGCTGCAGGGTCGCGGTGTCGGTGCTTTTCAGGATCATGGCCTTGATGGGGTCTGTGTTGGAGCCTGCGTAACCCTTGGTTACGGCGGTGAAGAAGGCGCCATCCCGGACGGTTTGCATGGGGAGGACAACCGCCCGGCCTGTTGCGAGGCTCGGCTTGGCACCACCGAGTGTGGCGGTGGCGTCGAGAATCGAGCTTTCGTCCGAGGCCAGGATCAGCAGGCGTGTGGTGTAAAAGCAGGCCCAGAGCGGGCGTCCTGTGGATTTATCCATCCAGGTTTGAAGGTTCAGTTTTCCGTAGGTTTTGGTCGCGTACTTCGGATAGGTGCTGAACTGCTGGGTGATGGTTTTGGAATTGAGCGACCCGCTGATCAAGGCGGTTCCCCGGTTTCCTGTGACCTCACGACCATACAAGGTAATGGCGGTCAGATCTTTCAAAGGATCCACCCCCAGCAGGGTGCGATAATGATTCAGCAGGGTTTGGAACGATTTGGCTCCGTTCCTGCCGTTCACCAGGAGCCGGCAGGTTTGTGACGGGGCAAACTGCTCCATGTCCAGGTGGATTACCCATTTAGAATCCCCCGCAACCTGAGTCTTTGGCAGGGGAGCCGCCTGAAGGCTCAAGCCCGCTACCAGAATCAGGGTGATGAGGGCCGTTTTCATGGTTACATCCCGGGATTCATAATGGGGAAATCGCCCATGGCTGATTTTTTTGCCGGGGGGACGAGTGCCTTGAAGGGCTCGGCCTCGCGCAGGGGCGCGAACCGGGGATCCTCGCGAAGCAGGCTTCGGGCGACTTCGCCTCCCACTTCAATGGCCCGTTTCATCGAGGCAAAAGCCTCCTGCGGCTTGTTGAGGATCAATTGGGTGTAGGCAAGGTCAATCCAGCTTTTGAAGGCGTTGGGGTCGCGGGCCAGGTATTTTTGAAGAGCATACACGCGCAGATCCCATCGTTTGTTGGCCTCAAAAAACTTTGAGACAGCCAGGCAGGCTTCCGGCGGCAGGGTAGGGCTATCCACCAGGCTACGGGTCAGGCCCTGGAACTGTCCCTCCATTCCCAGCTTCAAGTAGACTCCAGCGAGTTCCATGGCGCGTCCGAAATCGAGTTTGCCCTTGCCCATTTCCACTTCGAGTTCCTTGCGGCGGGCATTGTCCTGGGTGGAGCCCCGGATGGCGGACAGGAAGTTTGCCGCATTCCGATTGTAGGGATCCAGAACCAGGTATTCCTCCATGACTTTTCCCGCCTCTTCAAAACGCTGCTGACGCATGTAGAGATCGGAAAGGCGGAAGCAGGCCTCCGGACTTTCGGGGCAGAGTTCGCGCGATTGCTTGAACGCGTATTCGGCTTCGCCGATCATTCCCCGTGCGGCGTAAAGCCCGGCAATGGCTGAACGCATCTTGGAGAAAGATTTTTTGGCGTCCGAGTTACGGCGGAATTCCTCGCGAGCCAGGAATTCTTTGGTCAGCTTATCCCAGTAGGTGCGGTCGCGCGCCACAATCTCGTTCCAGAGTTTGGGGTTTTCCTGGGGCGAGGGAACGGGATCCTTCTCGATTTTCATGATCACGCCGAAGGGGGTCAAGAAGCCGTACATCCAGGGGATGACATAGCTTTCCTCGATGTAGAACGAATGCTTGTCCTTGTTTTTGTCGAAAATCCAGCGGGCCAGGATGCCGTTGATGGTCATCACGCCACCGACGCCCTGGACGCTGACGCGTCCGTTCTCGATCTTGATGTCGGCGCTGGCGGGGATCTTGCCGGTCTGCACATCGCGCACGTATTCCTGGAATGCCCGGTTGTTGTCCTCGCCGCTGGGGATGTAGATCGGCTGGATCGGATAGGTGTGGTCGCGATGCAGCAGTTTCTGGAACGGGCCGTCATTTTTTGGCCGCGAATAGTCGTAATGATCGCGGATATAACTCATGTAGGTGTTGTCGGCCAACGCGTTCTGAGTGATGATATACACATCCGACCGGTCGAAATCCTTGTCGCGGAAGCGATCCTTGGGTGCCACGCGGCTTTCGCAGAAGATCATGTAGGTGGGCACAAAACGGCCCGGATCGGTGCCGCCATAGAGCACGGCGTCCTTCTCCATGTCGGGATACCCATTGCCCGGCTTGAACATCAGGTAGCCGAAGAGATAGCCGAAATCATGTCCGCGCAGATTGCAGAGCGAGAGGTTTTGTTTCCAGGTGACCAGGGGGATGGCCAGAAGGGCGATGCAGGCGAGGCGGACAATCCAGCCGCCCAGGACTTTCTTTTTCCAGGCCAGGATGCTGAAGAGCACCGCGATGCCGTAGCTGATGAGCATGGCGTAGAATCCGTGGGCGGGGGCAAAGAACTTGATGTTGATCTCCTGGTCCTGCCGGTCCAATTTCGGGTTGATGATCGACAGGAGGCCCAGGCTGGAGATCAGGAAGGCGACCCAGACGAACATCATCCAGGAGCGTCCGCGGGGCTTGACCCGTGTCCAGAAGTACAGGATGACGACCGGGGTGACCAGGCCCAGCAGAGTCAGGGGAAGAGAGTACTGGTTGACCAGCGCCTCGATGAAGAGTTTGATCTTGAGAAAGAATTCCTGGCTGAAAAAGTTAGCGGTATTGATTTTTTCGTACTGGCCGCGCGTCACGGCGTGGACAAAACCTTCTTTGGTTGCGGCATATCCCCAATTCATGGGCGGATTGGTCCAGGCGGCAAGGGGCATATAAATGTAGACCGAGACGCCGGCCATGAACATGCCTGCTGCCGTCATGGCACGGCGGGTTTCCCACCAGGTTGTCCGCGAGGCGATAATCAGTCCGGCGATGCCCAGCACTCCCGAGGCGATGCCCTGCCAGAAGGTGGCGCTGGCTGTCATGGCATTGGTATTGGGGGTGGTCAGCCAGGCCCAGATGATCAGTCCGACCATGATGCTCAGCAATCCGGCGATCCCCAGTTCCGCGAAACTCGACTGGGTTCGCATAAACAGGCTGAACTTGTTCTGGGTGGAAGGTTTTCCCTTCAGGGTGGCCAGGAATTGATCGAGACCAACCAGGAAGACGCCGACGCCGAAGGGAATGGCCATGACGGCGATGGTCTGGTGGTTGGAAAGGCTCAGGCCGAAAATGAGCAGCATGACATACAGGAATCCGCGGCGATGGGGTTGAACCATCCAGGCGAAGAAGATGCAACTGGTGAGAATGAAGGAAAAGACGTTGAGCACACGCATTTCTGAAACACAGGCCCAGAGCCAGACGCCCCGGTTGAAGCCGAAGAGCAGGGCGCATGCCGCGCCAATGAATAGGGCCATCCAGTGCTGGAGTTTTTCGTCAAGTGAATCGCTCCAGGGCAGGGAATGCAGGAGCAGTCGAAGGCTCCGGGTCATGATGATGGTCATCACCCCGACGGTTAAGGCTCCGGTGACGACCGAGAGTAAGCCCATGCGCCAGGCGGGATTGCCGAAGGGGACGATGAAATGGCTCCAGAGATAGCCCATAAGCGCCCAGAGCGGGTAGCCGGGAGGATGGGGAACCCCGAAGGAGAAGGCGCCGGTCACCAGCTCACCGGAGTCCTGCAGGGTGACTTCAGGGGCCATGTAGTAGAAGAAGGCCAATCCCGAAACCAGGGTGGTGATCAGTGCCGCCAACCAGTCCTCTGGCTTGAAGAAATGCCGGAGGCTTTCGGTCGGTTCTGCCGAGCAATCCATGGACAAATCGACGGGACTAGTGTTTTTTAACGCGTCATTGGTATTCGATGCCATCAGAATCCTCTTCCTTCAAATGGGTGACAATCAAACATGAACTTCCAAATCTAGCAGATGAGGTTGAATTTGACGATACTTTATGAAGGGGGCAAAAAAAATACGGAAACCAGTCTTTCGACTGATTTCCGCATCAGGAATTAACCTTGTGGAGGACTACCGACGTCCACCGCCGCCGCCGCCGAAACCGCCACGGCTACCGCCGCCACGATCTCCGCCGGGGCCGCCGCGTCCGCCGCGATCACCGCCACGTCCGCCGCCGCCGAAGCCGCCACGGTCGCCGCCGCCGAAGCCGCCACCACCACCACCGCCAACACGCGGGGCCGGAGGACGCGCTTCGTTCACGGTCATGGCGCGACCTTCCAGGTCCTGGCCGTTCGTGGCCGCAATGGCCGCTGCTGCTTCCGCATCGGTGCTCATCTCGACAAAGCCGAAGCCCTTGCCGCGACCGGTCATCCGGTCAATGATCACGTCCGCCGATTCCACCTTGCCGTACGCGGAAAACAACTGTGAAAGTGTTTCGCTCGTAACGCCGTAGCTCAGGTTGCCAACATACAGTTTCTTACCCATCTTCGATCTCCTCTTTTTGAGGACTAACGGATCCGTTCTTTTGCTTTCTGGCTCCTATGGAAAGGGGTTCAACTCGAACCCATTTAAGGAGGATGATCGAAATATGTCGGGCTCCCTGATTGCTTTCGCAACACTGGCCGGCTCCTTCGACTACCAACTTACGCGGCTAGGATACTGTTTTCCTTGCGAAAAGTGCAATACTTATGATGTTTGAGTCACGCGAAGAATTCTCACCCCTGAATCGATTCAGATGGCGTTGTCTGGGTTCAGGCGGCCTTATCTTTTTATAGATTTCGTGATCTGATACCCGCGCCGGTGCAGGATTTCGGCATTTCCGAAAAGGGATTGCATCAATTCGGCATTACGGGTGGCGTTTTTGGCCACAATATAGGCGCGGCCCCCGGGTTTCAGGGTTTGGAAGGCGGTGCGGATAAAGAAGTCTGATATTTTATCGTGTGAATAGTAGGGGGGATTGCCGACAAACAGGGTGAACCGGTTTTCATCGGAAAGTCCTTCGTCGCTTAAGATCACCCTAAACCGGGTCAACCCGTTGGCTTTGCAATTTTCCTCTGTTATGGCCGTGGCCCGGGAATGGGAGTCGATGAAGACCACTTCGGCGCTTGGCTGGTTGACCGCCAGCGAGATCCCGACGCTTCCGCACCCGCAGCCCAGGTCGAGGATGATGTCGCCCGGTAGTGTGGCGGCGGTCTCGGCGAGCGCCTGGGCACCTTCATCCACGCGGCGATGTGCAAACACGCCCGGTCGAGTCGCCAGGAGTGCCCCCCGGCCATTCGGGATGGTCATGGTGAATTCAGCCCGGTAGTCGCGGGTTTTCTTCAAGTCCTGTTTCTTCCGGCTGATGAGCAGGGTGGAGGTCTGGTCGCTTCCGCGAAGGGAGCAGGTTCCAAAGGATTTTTTCATGTGTTCCATGAGCCAGGGAATTTTCTCTTCGGCCGTCACCAGACAGGCCCCGCCCCTTTTCAAGGCCTGGTGGGCTTGTTGAAGTTGATCCAGGATCAATTCGTCGGACAGGGATCCTTTCGAAATCTGGAGACAGACCGCATCGAAGTGATCCCGTTCAGGGATGTCCGGCTCGCAGCGGGCGGTGACCGAGGTGAAGGGATTCCGGGCGAGGTTCCGTTCAATGGCGTGATGATGATACAGATCCAGCGAGGAGGCGATCACCTTGAGTTCCGGGTGGACGCGGCTGGCGATCATGCCCAGGACCCCCGTTCGATTCCCGAGGACCAGTAGGGAGGCGGGCGCGGGGGAAAGCGGCAGCGCCTTGATGAGATGGGTCTCGGTGGGATGCAGTCCCGAGCGCGAAATAACATCGTACCGGCTTTCGAGAAAGGTCTCTGAAATCGAGGCGAAGGCATCCAATGGGTCGGTTATCCTGATAATCATGGCGCGCATTATAATGCGGCCTCCGGTGGTGCGCTATTGTTTTCCGCCACGCCTGTGTGTAGTCTAGCCGACATGACGAACGAACCAGAAATTGTCTATGGACGCCAGCCGGTCTGCGAGTTGCTCAAGGCGGGCCGGCGTGAGGTGAAGCGATTGTTGATGGCGAACAATGTGCGGCAGTCGGCTGCCGCCATTGTGCAATTCCTTAAATTAGCCGAAAAACGAGGACTGGCAGTCCAACCCGTGGCTCTATTTGAATTAGATCGGATGTGCCGGAGCGGCAATCACCAGGGAATCGCCGCCGTGGTGGCGGATTATCCCTATGCGGAGTTGTCCGACATTCTGGAGGGCGCGTTTGAGCGCAAATTGCCGCCTCTGCTTCTATTGGTGGATCATGTCCAGGATCCGCAAAACCTGGGCTCCATGCTCCGGTCGGCGGATGCCGCCGGCGTTAATGGGGTTGTGATTCCGCGTCATCGTGCCGCCTCGGTGACCCCGGCGGTGGTGCGAGCCTCGGCCGGGGCGGCCGAGCATGTTCAGGTGGCGCAGGTCGTAAACCTGCATCAGGCCATGCTGGCGCTGAAGGAGCAGGGGGTCCGGCTGGTCGGTCTGGAGGGTTCCAGCACCGCCACCCCTTACGAGGAGGCTGATTTGACCGGGCCCATCGGCGTGGTGGTGGGGAGCGAGGAGGAAGGGCTTGGCAAGCTGATCCGGGAGACCTGCGATGCCGTAATCCGGCTGCCCATGCGAGGGCGGGTGGGCTCGTTAAACGCCGCCGTCGCCGCCGCGATCGCCTTGTTTGAAGTCCGGCGGTGCCAGGTGGCCGGGGCCTGAGACCGGCCTGCGGTTGGCGCGAAGTCTTTTGTTGAGGAGGAGCCCGCGTGGTGGCATACTGCCCACCCATTTCAACCCGGAATAAGGATGTTTCATGAATAAAATATTGGACAGGACACAGTTGTCTGACGACGTTTATATGATGCGCCTGGACGCCCCGTATATTGCCCGTGAGCGGTTGCCCGGACAGTTCGTCATTCTCCAGCTCGACAATGAGTTCGGCGAGCGGATACCCCTGACCATCGCGGATGCCGATCCCCTTGAAGGCTCCATTACCATCATCTTTCAGGCGGTCGGAAAAACGACTCATAATCTGGCTGACAAGCAGGTCGGCGAATCCGTCCAGAGCGTTCTCGGCCCGCTCGGTCAGCCAACCCACATTGAGAAATTCGGGACGGTGGTTTGTGTCGGAGGCGGTATCGGGGTGGCCCCCCTGCATCCGATTGTCAAGGGGATGAAGGCCGCCGGGAACCGGATCATTGTGATCGTGGGTGCCCGGACGAAGGGCCTGGTGATCATGGAGGAGCAGATGCGCGCCCTGGCCGATGAGTTCATCATTTGCACCGATGATGGATCCCTGGGGCGCAAGGCGCTGGTAACGGAACCCCTGAAGGAGGTTTGCGGCCGGATCCCGAAGCCCGACATGGTGGTGGCGATCGGGCCGCCAATCATGATGAAATTCTGTGCGGAGGCGACTCGTCCTTTTGGAGTCCACACCCTGGTGTCGTTGAATACCATTATGATTGACGGTACCGGGATGTGCGGCGGTTGCCGGGTGACGGTCGGTGGGCAGACGAAATTTGTCTGTGTGGATGGCCCTGAGTTCGATGGGCACCAGGTGGACTTTGACAACATGATGCAGCGTTTGAAGGCCTACCGGAAACATGAGGATCACGCCCATAAACAATGTCATTTGGATGCTGAACTTCGCTCCAAGGAGAGTATTACCCCATGAGCCACTCATCCCCTGAAGCCCTGGCGGCACAAGCCTGTCAGGAACTGGACGATTTGTTGAAGCGGACGACGCCCCTGACACCCAAGGAGCGTATTGCCATCACCGCCCAGGAGATGCCCACCCAGGATCCCGCCATCCGGCGGCGGAATGTCCAGGAAGTGGCTTTGGGGTACACGCCCGAGCAGGCGCGATTGGAGTCCCTGCGCTGTCTGCAATGCCGGAATGCCCCCTGTGTGCAGGGATGTCCGGTCCGGATTGACATTCCCGGATTTCTAAAGGCGGCGGCGGACGGGGATTTTCAAGGTGCCTCCACGATTATCAGGAAGAACAGCCTGTTGCCGGCAGTATGCGGCCGGGTGTGTCCGCAGGAAACCCAGTGCCAGGAGCATTGTACTGTGGGGAAGGCCCTGAAAAGCGTGGATAAGGCGGTTTCCATCGGGCGGGTCGAGCGGTTTGTCGCTGACCTTGAGCGGGAGACGGGTGGAGCCGTGGCGCCGACGATCAAGCCGGCGACCGGAAAAAAGGTGGCGGTGATCGGTACCGGGCCGGCCAGCATTACGGTGGCGGCGGATGTGCGGCGCGAGGGACATCAGGTGGTGATGTTTGAAGCCTTCCACAAGCCCGGAGGCGTCCTGGTGTACGGGATTCCTGAATTCCGGCTGCCCAAGGCGATTGTGCAGAAGGAAATTGATGCGTTGACAGGAATGGGTGTGGAGCTCAAAACAAACTTTGTCATCGGGCGCACTCGAAAGTTGAAGGCCCTGATCGAGGAGGATGGGTTTGACGCCGTGTTCATCGGAACCGGGGCCGGGCTGCCCAAGTTCATGAATATCGAGGGGGAAAACCTGGTCGGTGTTTTTTCAGCCAATGAGTACCTGACCCGGGCGAACCTGATGAAGGCCTATGACTTTGATCGGTCCGACACCCCGATTTCGCGGCCCGGTCGGGTGGCGGTGCTGGGCGGCGGCAATGTGGCCATGGACGCGGCGCGGACCGCGGTGCGCCTCGGGGCGGAGGAAGTGCATATCATCTACCGGCGTACGGAAGTTGAAATGCCGGCCCGAATCGAGGAACTTGCGCATGCCAAGGAGGAGGGGGTGATCTTCCACCTGCTTGAAAACGCCAAGCGCCTGATTGGGGATAAGGACGGCTGCGTCACGGCGCTGGAATGTCTTCGGTACGAACTGGGCGAGCCGGATGCCTCCGGCAGGCGGCGGCCGGTGGAAGTCAAGGGAAGCGAATTTATCCGCGAGATCGATGCGGTGATCGTGGCAATCGGAAATGATTCCAATCCGCTGATTCCCCGCACGACCGACGGGCTGCAGACGACTAAGTGGGGCAACATCATTGTGGATGAAACCGGGAAGACGTCGATTGACCGGGTCTATGCCGGCGGGGATATTGTCCTGGGCGCGGCCACGGTTATCCTAGCGATGGGCGAGGGACGTCGCGCGGCGGCTTCCATTAATGAGCGCTTAAAATAATGGAAATTCCCATGAAGCCGTCCTTGCAGCGTTTTTTGCGGAACAAACTGATATCCGGTCTGTTTTTTCTGGTTCCCGTCTGGGTCACCTATGTGGTTGTCAAGGCCGCGTTCAATGCCATGGCCTCGGTGTTGCAGCCGCTGGTTGTCCTGCTCCCGTGGGAACTTCCGAACTGGGTGACGGTGGTCATTTCCATTGTGGCCTTCTTGCTTCTCGTCCTGCTGGTGGGGATTGTGGCTGGCCGCGTGGTGGGGCAACGGTTGCTCGGGTACGGGGAGTCCCTCATTCTGCGTATTCCGGTTATTAAGACCATCTATTCGGCGGCCAAACAGGTGGTGGATGCGGTCTCACTTCCGAATCACAAGACGTTCAAGTCCGTTGTTGTGGTGGAGTATCCCATGCCGGGAATCAAGACCATCGGGTTTCTGACAGGAACCACGACGGATCAGGATGGAAAGAAATGGGGGCGTGTTTTCATCCCGATGTCACCGCTTCCCACCTCCGGGTTTCTGCATCTGGTCCCGATTGGCGATGTCCGCGTCACGGACATGGCGGTTGAGGATGCCTTTAAGATGCTGATTTCGGGCGGCTTTATTGCGCCGGAGACGCTGGTGACCCGTCCGTTTTCCGAGGAAAGCAGACTCTAGAACTTCACTTTGGGTGCCTGGCCTTCGGCGGGCGACTCCAGTTCAAACAGGGTGGCTGCGGCAAACCCGAAGCTATTGGCGATCACGACATTGGGGAAGGTTTCCCGGGCCGTGTTGTACACCATCACGGAGTCATTATAGGCCTGCCGGGCGAATGAGATCTTGTTTTCCGTAGAGGTTAATTCCTCGCTCAGTTGCATCATGTTCTGATTCGCCTTCAGATCCGGATAGGCCTCGGCCACCATCATCAGCCGGCCCAGGACTCCAGCCATCTGGCCTTCTGCCTTCATCAGGCCCTGCATGGCCAGGGCATCTTCCGGGTTTGCGGCGGCTTTCTGGTTTGCGGCATACGCCTGGTTCCGGGCGGAGATCACGGCTTCAAGGGTTTCGCGCTCGTGTTTGATATAGCCCTTGGCGGTTTCCACGAGATTTGGAATCAAGTCATACCGCCGCTTGAGTTGCACGTCAATTTGGGAAAACGCGTTTTTGAAGCGGTTGCGAAGGGCGACCAGCCGGTTATAGATGCTGATCACCATCAAAACCACCACCACCAGCACCGCGACCACCACCAGCATAAATTTATTCATGTTGCTATTCTCCCTCAGGGTTAAAGGACCTAACCATTGGACGTGTTTATAGCCGGTTTCGGGGAGGCGGGGCAATAGGTAAATAAGAAGCTTTTTTGCTTGCGCCGCAAGGGGTTATTCGAGACTATCCCCGATTCTTAGTCGGGGGGGGGGAGGTTTTTTCGGGGGTGTCCCTGAGCCTTTTCGCCCGTGTAACTGAGTCAATAACAACAAGATAAGTATTGTATGGCTAAAAAGCACAAGAAGAGCACTGCGCCAGCGGTTGTCGAAGACGCCGAAAGAGCCCAGATGTCTCAGATGTACGAAGAAACCCTCAAAACGTTCGCTGAAGGCTCGATCATTCCCGGCAAAGTTCTGGAAATCCGGGGTGACGGCGTCCTCGTGGATATTGGTTATAAATCCGAGGGTATGATCCACGCGAGTGAATTTCCGGATATTTCCGTTGTCAAACCCGGCGATATTTTCAATGTCCTGCTCGAGGGGATTGAGGATGATGAAGGCCTGGTGATGCTCAGCAAGAGTCGCGCCGAGCAGCAGGAGCGTTGGAATGTGGTCCTTGAAACCTACAAGGAAGGCTCCATCGTCAATGGCAATGTGCACAGCCGCGTCAAGGGTGGCTTCATTGTGGATGTGGGCGGCATTGAATCGTTCCTTCCCGGCTCCCAGGTGGATGTCTCCCCCGTGCACGATCCCGATGCGCTGGTGGGCAAGACGCTTGAGTTCAAGATTATCAAGATCAATGACGACCGCCGCAATATCGTGCTGTCGCGCCGCGAACTGATGGAAGACCGTCGCCGCGACCGCAAGCGCGAGTTGTTGACCGAGATCAAGGTGGGTCAGGTTCGCAAGGGTATGATCAAGAATATCACCGACTTCGGTGTGTTCGTGGATCTCGACGGAATGGACGGACTGTTGCATATCACCGATATGAGCTGGGGCCGCATCAACCACCCGACCGAGATGGTCAAGGTGGGCGAGGAGCTCGAGGTCGTCATCCTGGATGTCAATATGGATAAGGAGCGCGTTTCGCTTGGGCTCAAGCAGCGCAGCACCAATCCGTGGGACAACATCGGGGCCAAGTACCCGGTCGGCAGCCGTTTGCGGGGCAAGGTGGTCAACCTGGTTCCCTACGGCGCGTTCGTCGAAATCGAGCAGGGCGTCGAGGGCCTGGTGCATGTGTCGGAAATTTCCTGGACCAAGCGCATTGCCCGCGCCTCCGATGTCCTGGCCACCGGCCAGGAAGTGGATGTCGTGGTGCTCAATGTCAACAAGGAAGAGCAGAAGATCGCGCTGGGTATCCGCCAGACCGAGGAAAATCCCTGGGACGGCGTTCGCATGCGTTATCCGCTCGGAGCCCGCGTGTCCGGCAAGGTTCGCAACCTGACCTCGTACGGCGCCTTTGTGGAGCTGGAAGAGGGGATTGACGGCATGGTTCATGTGTCTGACATGTCCTGGACCCGCAAGGTCAACCATCCTTCCGAGATCATGAAGAAGGGTGATGAGGTTTCCGCCGTGGTCCTGGAAGTGGATCCCGACAACCAACGCATCAGCCTCGGCATGAAGCAGGCTCAGGAGGATCCGTGGTCCACGATCGCGGCCCGTCTGAAGATTGGCCAGATGGTCAAGGGCAAGGTCACCAAGCTGGCGTCCTTCGGCGCCTTCGTGGAGATCGAGGAGGGCATTGACGGCCTGGTTCACATCTCACAGATCAGCGATGATCGCGTGGAGAAGGTGAAGGACGTGCTGAAGGTCGGCCAGGAAGTTCAGGCCCGCATTGTTCGTATTGATCAGATGGATCGCAAGATCGGTCTGAGCATCAAGGCGGCGAGCGTGTCGGATGAGGAATTTGTCGTGAAAGACGAGATGCTCGAAGGGCTGCGCCCGGGCGAGGATCTTGTGGATCTGGCCGGGGCCTTTGACGCCGCTTTCGGTGCCAAGGATGAGGAATGGCATCCGGGCGACAAGTCCGGCGGCAGAGACAAGTAATCCCTGTCAGGCAATAACGGGACGAGGCGCGCCGGATCACCAACGGAGCGCCTCGTTTTTTTTCGCCGCAGTGCGGCTAGGGAATGGGGAGTAATTTATGGCCAATATCATTGAAACGCTCAAGGAGCGGGGGCTGTTCGACAATGTGACCAGCCCTGATCTGCTGAAACAGGTTGAATCGCCGACGACGGTCTATGCCGGCTTCGACCCGACCTCCAGCAGTCTGCAGGTGGGGAACTTTGTCACCATCATGGGGTTGGCCCACTTCCAGCGGGCCGGGCACCCGGTGATCGCCCTCGCGGGCGGCGCCACCGGTATGATCGGCGATCCGTCAGGAAAGTCCAGTGAACGGAATCTTCAGTCGCACGAGGAGGTCGAGCGCAATCTGGTGGGCGTAAAGGAGAATCTGTCGCGCTTCCTGGATTTTGACTCTAAAACCGCACCGGCGAAGATCGTGAACAACCATGATTGGATGGGGCGGTTCAGCTACATCGAATTTCTCCGTGATGTCGGCAAGCACTTTCGCATGGGCACCATGCTGGGCAAGGAAAGCGTGCGGGCCCGTATGGAAAGTGAAGCCGGCATGAGCTATTGCGAATTCAGCTACCAGTTGATTCAGGCTTATGATTTCCTGCATCTGTGGGACAAGGAGGGTTGCAAACTCCAGATCGGGGGATCCGATCAGTGGGGGAACATCACGGCGGGGGTCGACCTGATCCGCAGGCTCCGGGGTGGCGAAGCCTTTGGTATGACCTTCCCCATCATCTGCGACAGTAGCGGTCAGAAGTTCGGCAAGACCGCCGGAAACGCAGTCTATTTGGATCACAACCGCACCTCGTATTATGATTTCTACCAGTTTTTCATCCGGACGGAGGACGCGGATGTGATCCGTTTCCTAAAGATCTTCACCTTCCTTCCGATGGCGCAGATCGAGGAGATGGCGCGGGAGATGGCTTCCGCGCCCGAGAAGCGGCTGGCCCAGAAAATTCTCGCTGAGGAGATGACC
The DNA here is from genome assembly GCA_903958395.1 of uncultured bacterium. Lineage (GTDB taxonomy): Bacteria > Verrucomicrobiota > Kiritimatiellia > CAIKKV01 > CAITUY01 > JAABPW01. The sequence continues at coordinate 17,307 of CAJBSZ010000384.1, forward strand.
CGCACGATTCACGGTGCCCAGGGGGTGGCCATTGCCCAACGCGCCAGTGAGGTCCTGTTTGGAGGCTCCATGGAGGGAATGAAGGCCGATGACCTCATCAAGGTCTTTGCGAATGTGCCCTCCCGCGAAATGCCCCTGGATTCGGTCCGGGGCGCCGGGTTCCTGGATGTGGCCGTGGCGGCGGGTCTGTGCAAGAGCAAGGGCGAGGCCCGCCGGTTGGTGACCGAGGGTGGATTCTACATCAATAATATCCGCATCACGGATCACGCAGGAAAGATCTCAGGCGAGTTGCTGGTCGATGGCCGGATTTTGGTGATGCGGGCCGGAAAAAAGAATTACTGTCTGGTTAAGGTGACCTAACCCGCTTGTGGAGACGCAGTCGTCAAGCATAAAGCGCCCTTACAAGTCGCCTTCGCCCATGCCGAGGCCTTGGTACGCGCCAAATCACACATGAAATAGCCTTTGTTGCCTATGTCGACATTTGGCCGGATATGGCAGTCTTCCGTTTTTGAAAGGGGAAGTTCATATGATGGCTTTGAACTTGAGGGAGAATCTTCTGAGCCTTTACCGGCGCCAGGGATATCTGCACGCTCCTGTTGGAATGCACTTGTGTCCTTCGCTGGAGGAGGAGTTCCGCCGCCGCTATCCCGGGTTTAAGGGGGATTATCTGGACTTCTTCCAGGCGCCCTATCGGATCATCTACGATCCGGGTTTTGCGTGGAACTTCGACGAGGTCTGGCGCATCCCGGGCCGGGATCACATGGACTGGCACCGGTTCTATCCGGATGGTTTTAAGTACAAGGTCAAGTTCGACGGGTGGGGGACGGCCCACGAGGATAATCCCGATTCCAAACACATGACCCGGATGCATCACCCGTTGCGAAATGCCACCAGCATCGCGGAGCTCGAGACCTATCCCTGGCCGGATTTCAAGGCGATGGATTTCAGTTACCTGAAAAGCAAGGTGGATGAAATTCAGACGCGCAACCTCGCTGTGTTTGTCTGGGCGGAGTGCACCGTTTGGGAAACATCCTGGTACCTGAGAGGGATGGATAACCTTTTCGTGGACATGGCATCGGAGGATCCCATGGCCACCTATCTCCTGGACAAGGTGACGGAGTTGGCCTGCTTCCGGGCGGCCAGGTTCGCCGAGGCCGGGGTGGATATCCTCGGACTCGGGGATGATATCGGGATGCAAAGCACGATCATGATGTCGGAAGACATGTACAGGACCTGGCTCAAGCCGCGGCTGGCCAGGGTGATCGCCGCCGCAAAGTCGGTCAAACCCGATCTGCTCGTGAGCTATCATTCGTGCGGTTATGTGGCGCCGTACATCCCCGACCTGATTGAGGTCGGGGTGGATATTCTCAATCCGGTCCAGCCGGAATGCATGGACTTCGCCGACATCCATGCCCGTTTCGGCGACAGGCTTTCCTTCAATGGTACACTGGGCACGCAACAGCTCATGCCGTTCGGGACACCGGACCAGATCAAGGCCGAAGTGCGCCGGAATCTCGGGATTGCCGGGGCGAAGGGTGGGTTGTTCTGCTGTCCCACGCATATGCTTGAACCCGAGGTTCCGTGGGAGAACATCGAGGCCTATGTCCAGGCGTGCAAGGAGTATCAATAAGGGAGGCAGGGGATATATCACCCGCCTCGAAAGCACGGTTTCGATCCAGTACAAAATTTCGGGAGTGGTGAGCCTTGGGATGAATCCGTAGAGTTTAGCTTATTCAGGGTGGCATCCGGGTGAGGAAACGGGTTCGGAAGGCGCGCGGGGAATAGCCGGTGATCTTCTTGAACATCCGTGAGAAGTGGAATTCATCGCAGATACCGAGCCGGTCGGCAATTTCGGCATGCGTCAGGCGGGTGCCGCAGAGGAGTGTGCTGGCGCGATCGGCCAACAGGGTCTGGTGGTATTGCATGGGGGATTGACCGGCAAGTCTCGCGAAACGGCGTCGGAAGGTGTCGTAGGATACGCCAAGTATTCTGGCGATGGCTCGGAAATCGATGCGTCCGCCGTCATTTTTCGCGATCAACGCGTAGGCCCGTTCCCTCCATTCCACCTCGTCATCGCCGACGCGCAGACGAGATTGGTGGGCGAGGATATCGGCCAGCAGGAGTTGCAGGCGGCTGATATCGGAGAGGGAGCTCTGATGGGAAGGGACGGCGCGGATATCCACGACTTCCTGAAACCGTTTCAACCACAGGTAATCGGGTGCGAGTCTGAAGAACTCGCAATCCTTGTCGAGCAGGTGTGTTTTGCGCCACACATCGAAGACCGGCCCCTCGAAGACGATGTAGTATTCGTTCCAGCCTCCGCAGTTATGGCGCAGGGGGCCGTAATGATGTGGAACCCCGGGGCGCAGCAGGAACGCGTCGCCGCCACCGAGTTCGCGCCGGTTGCCGCTGGCATCCCGTAACAGGCCCCGGCCCTTGAAGAGGTAGACGAGTGCGTAGTACTTCAGTGTCCTCAGGGCGTGGATGGGTGGTGTCTGTTTTCCGTGTGATTCGCCCACCATGACGATTCGCCCCAGCGGACAGCCATGCCTGAAGCTGAAGACGAAATCCATGTTGGTTGTGGGAGACTCCTTCATTGATTCGGCATTTAGTGCTGTATTGTTCCAGTTTGGTCAAGGGCAAAGCTCCAGTCCCTGGCCTGCATTAAGATGCGGTTGTTCTGGATTTGGGGTATTCCGGACTCGACGCATGTTGCGGAAATGCGTATCCTGATTGCCCTTATATGAGCCACGATCACATCATCATAGCCGGAGCCCGTGAGCATAACCTCCAGAACATCACGGTAAAAATTCCCCGCAACAGTCTGACGGTTATTACCGGATTGAGCGGTTCAGGAAAGTCCTCGCTGGCGTTTGACACCCTTTTTGCCGAGGGGCAGCGCCGCTATGTGGAGAGCTTGTCGGCCTATGTGCGACAGTTCCTGAACCAGATGCAGAAACCCGATGTGGACTATGTGGAGGGGCTTTCCCCCGCCATTTCAATCGAACAGCGTACGGCGGGATCCAATCCCCGGTCCATCGTCGCCACCACAACAGAGATTCACGACTACCTCCGGCTGTTGTATGCCAATGTCGGGCATCCGCATTGCCCGCATTGCGGAAAGCCCGTGTCGGGCCAGTCCGCAGAGGGTATTGTCGGGCAGATCCTTCAGCATCCGGCCCGAACGAAGGTCGCGGTGCTGGCGCCTCTGCTTCGGAGCAAGAAGGGGCTGCATGAGGCCGTTTTTGAGAAGGTCCGCAAGCAGGGTTTTGTCCGGGTCCGGGTGGATGGGGATCTGGTTGAGTTGGACAAGATTCCCGCCCTGAACAAAAAAACCGCGCACAATGTTGATGTGGTGGTGGATCGCCTGGTGATCACCGACAAGATCCGGTCGAGGTTGACCGATTCGGTGGAGCTGGCCCTGAAAGAGGGCGGTGGGGTTCTGATTGTTTTATTTCAGGCGGATACGGAAACGGCGTGGACGGAAAAACTGTATTCCGAGAAGCATGCGTGTCCGGATTGCGGGGTGAGTTTTGAAAAGCTTACCGCGCGGCATTTCTCGTTCAATAGTCCCTATGGTGCCTGTCCCGACTGCTCCGGACTGGGTAGTAAACTGGTGTTCGATGAGAGCCTCGTCGTGCCCAATCCGGAACTCTCGATCGAGGACGGAGCCATTCCTCCCTGGCGGCGCGGGGGGCGCCGGTTGATCCTGTATTACAAGGCACTGCTTCGGGCCGTTGCCAAACAGTGTGAATTCAGCCTGGAGACGCCCTTCAAGGATCTTCCGGCGGATATGCGCCGTCTTCTCCTGCATGGCTCGGGCGACAAGGACATGACCTTCGGGTACTGGCGGGGCGGGGCGTTCCGGAAGTACGAAAAACCATTTGAGGGAGTGCTTCCGAATCTGGCCCGGCGCTACACGGAGACCGATAGTGACTTCACCCGGCAACGGTTGCGTGATTATATGAGCAAGCAATCCTGCCCGACCTGCAAAGGGGCCCGGTTGCGTCCGGAAATTCTCTCCTGCACGGTTTCTGGGCAGTCCATTGTGGATCTGACACGCCTGTCGGTCCGCAATGCGCTGTCCTTTCTCCGGACCCTGGTTCTCTCGGAACAGGAAGGGAAGATTGCCGGCGAGGTCATCAAGGAGATCCGGGAGCGGCTCCAATTCCTGGCGGATGTAGGTCTGGATTATCTGACGCTGGATCGGGAAAGCGGGTCATTGTCGGGCGGCGAGGCCCAGCGGATCCGGTTGGCGACCCAGATCGGGTCACGACTGGTCGGCGTCCTGTATGTGCTGGATGAACCCAGTATCGGGCTTCATTACCGGGATAACGAGCGGCTGATCAACACCCTGAAGCAGCTTCGCGATCTGGGCAACACGGTGGTGGTGGTGGAGCATGATGAGGAGACGATCCGGGCGGCGGACTGCGTCATTGATCTCGGGCCGGGGGCGGGGCGTCATGGAGGACAGGTGATCCACCAGGGAACGGTGCCGCAATTGCTGGTGAACCGGCAGTCGCTCACGGCCAAGTATCTGAACGGAGAACTGGTCATTCAAGTGCCGCCAACCCGCAAGGCGCCGGGTTCGGACTGGCTCCAGTTGGTCGGGTGCACCGAAAACAATCTGAAGAACCTGAATGCCAAAATTCCCCTGGGTCTTTTTGTGTGCGTGACGGGGGTATCCGGGAGCGGGAAGAGCACGCTGGTGGATGATATCCTGCGCCGTGCCCTGTTCCGGAAAATCTACGGATCGCGTGACCTTCCCGGCGCCCATCGGAAGTTGCTGGGCGCGGACAAGCTGGACAAGGTGATTGTGATCGATCAATCCCCGATCGGGCGGACGCCCCGCAGCAATCCCTCCACCTACACCGGGGCCTTTGCTCCGATCCGGGATTTGTTCGCCGCCCTCCCGGTATCGAAGGTCCGGGGTTACGGGCCGGGTCGATTCAGCTTTAATGTAAAAGGCGGACGGTGCGAGGCGTGCAAGGGCGATGGAATCATACGCCTGGAAATGCATTTTCTCCCGGATGTCTATGTGACCTGCGAGCAGTGCGGCGGCTTGCGCTACAACAAGGAGACGCTGGAAGTTCATTACGCGGGCAGGAGTATTGCCGAGGTGCTGAACCTGACCATCGATGAGGCGCTGGACTGCTTTAAAAATATTCCCGCGATCGAGCGGAAACTGCGCACCTTGTCGGAAGTCGGTCTCGGCTACATTCAGCTGGGCCAGTCGGCCACGACGCTGTCGGGCGGCGAGGCCCAGCGTATGAAGCTGGCTTCGGAGCTCAGTCGACAGGCGACGGGGAAGACCCTTTATCTTCTGGATGAGCCCACGACCGGGCTTCATTTTGCCGATATTGAGCGGCTTTTGAATGTCATTGAACGGCTGAGGGATGCCGGGAATTCCGTTTTAGTGATCGAGCATAACCTGGATGTCATCAAGCGGTGCGATTACATGATTGATCTGGGGCCGGAAGGCGGGGATGATGGGGGACGGATTATCGCCGTGGGCACTCCGGAAGAAGTGATCCGGTGCGAGGCGTCCCATACCGGACAGGCTTTGCGGAAACATATGGAATGAAAGACATAAGACTCATTTTGATCCTGGGGTGGTTGGCGGCCGGGACCGGTCTGGCGGGAGAGCCTGCCGTGGATCCCTTGACGGTGGCCCGGGTTGCGCTGGAAGACGGGTTATATGATCTGGCTCAGCGCCAGGCCGAAACCATTTTGAAGGAGAACAAGGGGTCCGCCCCGAACCGGGGCGAGGCCATGGTTCTTCTGGCGCGGGCGCTTCACGGTCAGCACCGGTTCAAAGACATGATCCAGAGCCTTGATGAGATGGGGGTGAGGACGCCCACGGTCCAGCCCGGTGCCCTGGTGTACTGGCATGCCGTGGCGCAGTATGAGGCGGGAAACGTGGGGGCGGCTTTTTCTGAAATACGCGGATTCCCTTCCCGATTTCCCGGTAGCGACCTCATTCCCCCGGCCGCCCGGCTGGAAGCCTGGTGCAATCTCAAGGAGGGGCGGAGTGAAGCGGCCCTGGCTGTCTTTGAACACTATGACCGCCAGTTCGGGAATACCGGGGAGGGGGCCGCGAACCTTCTGGATTGGGGACAAGCCCTGCTTGCGGCCGGCAATGCCGCCGGGGCGCGGGAAGTTTTGGATCGGCTGGTCAAGCGAACGCCTGCAACATCCACTGTTCAGGACGGGAGGCTGTGGCTGGCCAAGGCGCTGGTGGCCGACGGGAAGTGGGAGGCGGCCTGGAACCTCCTGAACCTGATGGCCAATGATCCCGCGATGCGACAGGATCGTCGTGCGCTGGCCTGGATGAATTTGAGCGAGGTGAACGCGATTCAAAGCAATCTTGAAGCGGCCGTGACCTCCGCGGCCCGAAGCGTGGAGCTCGCCCCCACTCAATATTTGAAGAATCGTGGCCAGGCCTTGTGGGGGCGTTGGTTGTTGAGGCAGGGTAAACTCGCCGCAGGCGAGGCGATGCTCCGTCCGGTGATTGCCCAGTTGACGGATGACCCTCTTTCAAGCGTCCTGCAGTTGGAGCTGGCCGGGACCTGCCATGCCATGAACCAACCTCAAAAGGCGGCGGAAGAATACCAATATTACCTTGAGACCTTCACGGATCCGGCGGGTCGGCTTCAGGCCTTTCGCGGACGGGGTCTTGCCCTGTGGGCCCTGCAGCGGTACGCCGAGGCTTCCGTGATGTTCGATAAGGCGGCAGGACTGGTTTCCGATCCGGCGAGCCGTGAATCGCTCCTGGTCAAATCTGCTGATGCGCTGTTTGCCAATTCCCAGTACAAGCTTGCCGGGGCCGCCTATGAGCGCATTCTGGCCGCGTTTCCCGCCGGGATACTGACCACGCAGGTGTTGTTTCAATACGGGGAAAGCCTGGCCCGTCAATCGCAATGGGGCCCTGCCGAGGAACGATTCAGGGAGTTGATTCGTCGTTATCCCGACAGTCCGCTGGCCGAACGGGCGTTGCTGCGGATTGCGGAACTCAAGGAGGAGCAGGGGCCCTCCTCGATGCGGGCGGCCTTGGCGGCCTATTCGGATGTGATGTCCATCTACCCCGCCGGTGCCTTGTTTCCGGAAGCCCTTCACCGTCATGGCCTGGTGGCTTATCAGATTGGTGAGATTGACACCGCGCTCAAGGATTTTACCCGGGTCGTCACTGATTTTCCGACCAATCGCGTGGCGCCACAGGCTTATTTTATGCGAGGGTGGGCGCTTTATATGCGCGGCCAGGAGGCGGAGTCGCTGAAGGTCTGTAAGGCGTTTGTCGAGAGTTATCCGGACAGCGAATGGACGCCCGGCGTGATATTCTGGATCGGGGAATACGCCTATAATCACGGACACTATGCCGAGGCCGAAACTCAGTTCATTAAACTTGCAGAAAAGGCACCCAAGGATGCCTTGGCGGAAAAAGCGTTGATCTGGGCAGGGCGCTCCGCCATGAAGCAGAAGGAGTATCTGCGGGCCGTCGATATTTTCTCCCGGATGGCCCGCGCCTATCCCGGCAGTGAGCACATGGCCGAGGCCCGCTTCCTTCAGGGGGATTCCTTGAGCGAACTGGGCGAGTTCTCGCGGGCGATCCTGGTGTTTGACGACCTGATCGCCAGGTTTCCCAACAGCACCCTGGTCAGCGCCGCCTGGGGGCGACGGGGCGATTGCCAGTTTACGCTGGGCGCCACGGATGCCCGGCGATATGACGAGGCGGTGTCCTCCTACCGTTCTGTGGCGCGGAGCCCGGGAACGACGTTTGATCTGGAGCTTCAGGCGGAGTATAAGATCGGGCGATGCTATGATAAGTTGGGTCGACGGGCCGAGGCCCTGGAGCAGTATTATACCCGGGTGGTGGTCCGGTATCTGGCTGGAAAAGGGTCAGTCCCGGAGGCGCTCTGGTTCACCAAGGCGGCTTTTTCAGCAGCGGATATTTTGGAATTGGAAAAAAATTGGAAGCGCGCCGTCAAGGTGCTGGAGCGCGTGGTGGATGCGCGGGTTCCGGCCAGCGGTGACGCCCGCAAGCGGATTGAACAGATCCGGGCCGAGCATTGGGTCTGGTGAGAGGTGGCTTATGTTTGAACTGTTACGACAAGGGGGATTGATTGCATGGATCATCATGGGATGCGGCCTGGCCGCCCTGATCCTTTTTTTGGAACGGCTCCTGAGCCTGCACCGGGCCCGGATCAAGTCGGAGGACTTCATCGCTGGAATTTGCAACAATCTTCGGCGCGGTAATGTGACTGAGGCCCTCGCCATCTGTGATGACACCCCCGGTCCGGTGGCGGTCATTGTGCGGGCCGCCATCCTGAACCGGCAGGCGGACAAGGAATCCATTCGTACGGCCATTGAGAATGCCGGCCGGACGGAAATTTCCCGAATGGAGCGACGCTTGTCCCTCCTGGCGACCGTGGCGCAGGTGGCGCCGATCTTCGGGCTGCTGGGAACCGTTCTGGGGCTGATCAAGTCCCTTCAGGCGATGAAGCTGGCCGCACCCCTGGTTCAGCCGGTGGATGTGATGTCCGGCCTGATGCAGGCGCTGGTGACGACGGCGGTCGGGTTGGCGGTGGCGGCTCCCTGTTACATCGCCTTCAGTTTCCTGGTCGGGAAAGTGGAGAAGATTGTGATTGATATGGAGCGATCGGCGTCCGACCTCATCGCCTTTATGGCGGGAACCCCGATTGTTCGCGATGAACCGGTTCCGGAGAAGGACGAATGATCAAGCGCGAAACGCCCAAGACGATCGGATGGACGGTGCAGGGCTTCCGGCATTACCGGCCCGTGAGCCGCCTGGATCAGGGGCTTGTGACGGCGGTGCCCTGGGTAAGTTTTGTCCTGCTGGTCTCGGCTTACCTGTATTTTCTCGCCCCGAACGTGCTGCAGCCCGGGGTGGTGATTCAGCTTCCCGAATTATCCTTCACCGACGGTCGCCATTATGGCCATACCCTGGCGGTGCTGTCTTTGCCGATGGCGGGACGATCCGACCGGGACGAGATCTTTTTCTTTGATGATCAACGCTATCTGGGCCGGGAAGCGTCCGAAATGGATGCCCTGCGTTCGGCCCTGGCCACGGCGTGGAGCCAGAAGGCGAATCTGCCGCTGATGATCGAGGCGGATCGCCTGGTGCGGCACGACACGATTGTAAAACTGTTTGATATGGCCTCGGAAGCCGGGTTCCGCGAAGTGAACCTGGCAACGCGCCCCCCGGAAAGGTGATGGTTGTGCCCAATCCCTATGTCATTCCGATGCCGTGGAAAAACCTGATGCTGGTGTTTGTGGGCGGACTGGCGTTGTGGATCCTTCCCTGGCTGGCATGGCCGAGAGGGGCGATGTCGTCCGGGCGCGATCCCCTGCGCAAGCCGCCGGTGTTCCGGTATCTCAGGACGATTCAGGGGGTGGATGGCTCTGCCTGGTCACCCGTATTGATGCCATTGCCGACGGCGGATGGATTTAGTAAAAAGGCAGCTGTTGATGTGATGGCGCAGAAGAGCCCGGGATTGGTATTGAAGCCACGGGAACGGGAGCCTCTGTATTTGGAGATGAAGGCGGCGGCCGCGCCCTCCTTGACCGGAGCCGGAATGGCGTCCCTGGAGTCCCCCGGGTTTGAGCCGGATCGCCTTCAGCCTGTTGTTTTTTCAGGTGGGTCGGCAGCGAAGCGACCGGGCTTCCAAATCGAGATCGGGAACGGGTTGAAGGCCCGGAATTTTGAAGCGCCGGGAGTGCGCGGGATGACGATTCCCGAGGATGGGTTGACCGAAATTTCCGCAATGGCATCGGTGGGGATTGATCGGAAGGGCGTCGTGGTGCATGTATTGCTGGAGCAGCCCAGCGGCATCGCGGCCTTGGATTCCGCCTTCGTGAGGGGGTTGCGGGCCGGGCGGGGGAATTGGGGTGAGGGTCCGGGCGAGGGGCATGTCAGGATCGTTTTTTGGAAACATGACCAAGGAGAGGAAGAGCAACATGGAGATTAAAATTGAAAAATGGGCTCCAGATAAGCCGAACAGCGTTGTCGCTTCATTCCTCAAGAGGCCTGCGTTCGATCCCGTCGCCGAAACGACTGCCCGTGAAACCCTGGAGACGATCCGGCTCAATGGCGATATCGCCGTTCTGAAGTACATCGAAGACTATGACGGAGTATCACTTAAGGTGTCCGATCTTCGGGTTACCCAGGCGGAACTGGCGGAAGCGCGCGATACGGTGGATCCCCAGTTCCGCAACGCCGCCCGTGAAGTCTATAAGCGGGTGATGACCTTTTCCCGGGCCGGCATGAAAAAAGACTGGAAGATTTTCAGTCCCAAGGGCGGCGAACTGGGCGAACAGTTTGTCCCGTTCGACCGGGTGGGGGTGTATATCCCCGGTGGACAGGCTCCGCTCGTGTCATCAGTTTTTATGACCGTAACCCTGGCCAAGGTGGCAGGTGTTCAGGAAATCGTGGTGTGTACCCCCTCGGACAGCACCGGGCGGGTGAATCCCTACATTCTCTTTGCGCTGGAGATGGCGGGCGCCACGGAAATCTACCGGGTGGGTGGCATTCAGGCGATCGGCATGATGGCCTACGGCACCAAAACGGTGCGCAAGGTTCAGAAGATTGTGGGACCCGGCGGCGCCTATGTCACGGCGGCCAAGAAACTGGTCTATGGGGATGTGGCCCTGGATCTGGTGGCCGGGCCGAGTGAAATAGCGATCCTGGCGGATGAAACCGCGCCGGCCGAGTGTGTGGCCGCAGATTTGTTGTCACAGGCCGAGCATGGGACCGGTCACGAGAAGGCCCTTCTGGTAACCAACTCGGCCGTACTGGCCAACAAAGTGTGTGATCAGCTCCTGAAACAGGCCGGGACCCTCGGGCGCAGGCAGGCGATTCTCAAGGTGTTGGAGAAGGGGACTCTGATGGTCGTGGTGAACACGATCGGAGATGGAATGGAACTGTGCAACCAGTTTGCCCCCGAGCATCTTGAGATCATGGTGCGTGAGCCGCGAAACTGGCTGCGGAAGGTGCGTGCCGCAGGAGCCGTGTTTGTCGGGGTCTGGACACCCGAGTCGGCCGGCGATTTTGTGGCCGGGCCCAGTCATGTCCTGCCCACGGGGGGGACGGCGGCGATGTATTCCGGGCTGACGGTGGATGATTTCCGGAGGCGGACCAGTTTCATGGCCTTTACCCGCGCCGACCTGCAGGAGACCCTGCCGGTGATTGAGGCGTTTGGACGGGTGGAGGGGTTGGATGCCCACGCGCGAGCCGCCCGGATGAGGTTTGAAGTGTGATGAATAATCTATTGATCAGGAAATCAGTCCGGACCCTGGAGGCCTATACGCCGGGCGAACAGCTCCGGCGGCCGGGGTTGATCAAGTTGAATACAAACGAAAATCCCTATCCGCCCTCGCCCTGGGTGGCGGAGGCCCTGACCGCGTTGCCGGCTGAGACGTTGCGGCTTTATCCCGATCCCGCAAGCACCGGGTTGAGGCAGGTGATTGCCGACCTTCATGAGGTGGGACTGGATCAGGTTTTTGCCGGAAACGGTTCGGATGAAATTCTGGCGCTGTGTACCCGGGCCTTTGTGGAGGATGACGGAACCATCGGCTATTTCATGCCGTCCTACTCGCTGTACCCGGTGTTGGCGGCGATCCGTGCGGTGCCGGGCGTGGCGTGCCCACTGACGGATTCTTTCGAGTGGCCCGCCCGTGATCCGGAGCCGGCTTCCCTGTTTTTTCTGGCGAACCCGAATGCGCCAACCAGTATGCTGTTCCCCAAAGCCAAAGTCAGCGCCTTCTGCAGGCGTTTTTCAGGCGTGGTATTGGTGGATGAGGCGTATGTGGATTTCGCCCGGGAGAGTTGCCTGGATCTGGCGAAAACCATGCCGAATGTGCTGGTTATGCGCACGCTGTCAAAATCCTATTCGCTGGCCGGGATCCGCTGCGGGTATGTGGTGGGGCCTGAACCGCTGATTTCCGCCCTGTTCAAGATCAAGGATTCCTACAACCTGAACCGGCTGACCCAGGTTGCCGCCACAGCGGCACTCAAGGACCAGACTACCATGCGCGACAATGCGGAGCGGATCAAGGCGACCCGGGACCGGCTCGCTTCAGAATTAGAACGGCTTGGATTCACGGTTTGCCCCTCGGCGGCGAATTTTCTTTGGGCAAAACCCGCCCGCAAAACCGCCCGCGTTCTGTTTGAGGCGTTGAAGGCTGAGGGAATCCTGATCCGGCATTTCCCCGGCGAGCGGACGGGTGACCATGTGCGCATCACGGTGGGAACGGATGAGGATGTGGATCGGTTGTTACAGGTTCTGGGAGGATTGATATGAAAAAACGGACGGCAACGGTGGCGCGCAAGACGCGTGAGACGGATATCAAGGTGGCCTTGACGATTGACGGGACAGGCGTCAGCAGCGTGGAAACAGGAATGCCCTTTCTGAACCACATGCTGGAGCTTTTTTCAAAGCATTCCCTGATGGACCTGACGGTAAAGGCAACGGGCGACCTGGAGGTGGATTATCACCACACGGTCGAGGATCTCGGCCTTGTGCTGGGAGATGCCCTTGACCAGGCGCTGGGAGATCGGAAAGGGATTGTCCGGTACGGATGGTCCTACATTCCGATGGATGACGCGCTCAGCCGGGCCGTGGTGGATCTGGGTGGCCGGCCCTACTTGGTCTATGAGGTGGCCAACCGAACCCGGAAGATCCGGGATTTCAACCTGATCCTGATTCGGGAATTCTTTCAGGCCTTTACCGTGAAAGCCCGTCTGAATCTTCATATTGCCCAACTTTACGGCCAGGAACCCCATCACGCCTACGAGGCTATTTTCAAGGCCGTGGCGCGGGCACTGGGCGAAGCCTGTCGCAAGGATTCCCGTGTTCAAGGCGTGCCGTCAAGTAAAGGGGCCATTTGAGGTATCGGGTCAGACCATGATGAAACTCTATCCGGCGATTGATTTAAAGGGCGGCCAGTGCGTCCGGTTGCGGCAGGGCCGCGCTGACGCCGTGACCGTGTATTCGAATGATCCCGTGGCGATGGCCCGGCACTGGGCGGATGCCGGTGGGGATTGGCTTCATGTGGTGGACTTGGACGGCGCTTTTGCCGGACATCCCGTCCATCATGATGTGGTGCGGGAGATCGTTGCCGCCATCCCGATACCGGTTGAGTTCGGCGGAGGGCTCCGTACCGATGAGGATATCCAACTCATGTTGGAGACGGGGGTGCGGCGCGTGGTGCTGGGGACGCGGGCCTGTGCCGACCCTGATGCCCTCGCGGCCTTGGTGAAGCAGTTCGGGGATCGCCTGGCCGTCGGAATTGATGCGCGTAACGGCCGGGTTCAGGTCAAAGGCTGGGTCGAGACGACGGATACCCTTGCCGTGGATCTGGCCCGGCGGGTCTCGGATCTGGGAGTGAGCACAATTATCTACACGGATACCGCCACGGATGGGATGCTGACCGGGCCCAATATCGAGGGCGTTCGTGTGCTCTGCAACGCGGTCAAGGCGAAGGTTATCGCCTCCGGCGGAATTTCAACCTGCCGGGATATTGCCGCATTGGCCGCATTGAATCTTCCTAATCTGGATGGAGTCATTGTGGGGAAGGCGCTGTATGAGGGCGCGGTCACCATTCCCGGTATGAAGGCGGCCCTGGCATAAAGGAGACAGCATGAATCTTCGGGGAAAGACGGCATTGGTCACGGGCGGGGCGGTTCGGATCGGGAAAGCGGTCTGTGAAGCCCTTGCCGCAGAAGGTTGCCATGTAGTTATCCATTGCAGTCGTTCTGTCCAGGCGGCCGAACAGCTTGCCCGGAGGCTGCGAGGGCTTGAGGTCAAGGCCTGGGTGGTGAAGGAGGCGATCGACTCCGAGTCGGATTGCCGGTCGTTGATGGCCGATGCGTTGAAGCAGGCAGGGTCACTGGATATTCTGGTGAACAATGCGGCTGTATTTCATAAAACCCGGCTGAAAGCCGTGACGGAACAAAAACTCAAGATGGAGTTCGGGATCAATCTGTTTGCCCCCATCCTGTTGACGCGGTTGTTTGCCGAGCAGGCCGAAAAGGGAGCGGTGGTCAATCTTCTGGATCGCCGGATCAAAGCCAATGATGTGGACTGCCTTCCCTATTCGCTGTCAAAAAAAGCCCTGGCGTCCTTCACGGAGGAGGCGGCACTGGCGCTGGCCCCTGACATCACCATGAATGCGGTGGCGCCGGGTCCGGTTCTTCCGCCTCCGGGAAAAGGCGCGCCGTATCTTCATGAGCGTGCCGGTCTGATTCCCCTCAAGTGCCGTATTACCCCGCACGATATTGCCGCAGGCGTTGTCCAGCTTCTCAAACTCGAGGGCGTGACCGGGCAGACCTTGTTTATGGACGGGGGTCAGCATCTGCTGGGTAACGGAGTTTGACAAGAGGCTGTCCGGGTGCGAAAATACTGGCTTTAAGGAATAAGTGTGGAACCTGTCATTGTTCAACGATCTGATCATACCCTGAGTCGCCAGAATATCAGTCCGGAGGCATTAAAAGTGCTTTATGGGCTCAAGGAAGCGGACTACGTTGCCTATATTGCCGGGGGAGGGGTGCGGGATCTTCTTCTGGGTCGAACGCCCAAGGATTTCGATGTGGTTACCGATGCGACCCCCAATGAGCTGAGGCGCATTTTCCGTAATTGCCGTCTGATCGGCCGCCGGTTCCGGCTCGCCCATGTTTTTTTCGGACGCGACAAGATTATCGAGGTGGCCACATTCCGGGCCAATATGCCGCCCGAACCCTCTGATCCGTCTGATTTCCCGGAATCGTCGGACACGTCCGATTCGTCCGATGAGCCTGCCCAGCCGGGTCAGTTTGAAAGCCACCACCATGTGCGCCGTGATGATGGCATGATTGTGCGCGACAATCTTTTCGGCACCCCCGAGGAGGATGCGCTCCGCCGGGATTTCACCATCAATGCGCTGTTCTACAATATCCGGGATTACTCCGTGATCGACTACGTGGGCGGGCTTGAGGATCTCCAGAAGCGGGTGATCCGGTTTATCGGGGATCCCGGGGTTCGATGCGTGGAAGATCCGGTTCGTATGATCCGGGCTGTCCGTTTTGCCGCGATGCTGGATTTTGACTTTGAGCCCGCCACGTCGGCGGCGATCCGGGAGCACCACGCGAACCTGGCGCTGGCAAACCGGTCACGGCTGTACGAGGAAGTTCAGAAGCTGTTTTTCTGCAAGGCCGCCCAGCAGGCCTATGAGCTGCTTCGTGAATTCGGTCTCTTTGGCATGCTGTTTCCGGAACTCGGTTCCTGGTTGGGGCCCAGCACGGGGACCCCCGAGTGTCTGCGGATCAGTCAGGCTCTCAAGCAGGTTGATGAATGGCGGCAGGCGGGCCGTGAGGTGTCGCCGGCTCTTTTGTTTGCGCTCATGTTCGGCGGCATGCACGAGGCCAGGGCCGGTGAATTGACCGAACAGGGTCAGCACAAGGGCTTGGCGTTGCATTCGGTGACGATGGAGCATTTTGGCGGGCTTACCGAACGGGTTCAGGTTCCCAAGACTGTGCGGTACCGGACGGCTGAAATCCTGGCTTCCCAGCCGCGGTTGACGGCCGATGGCGGCCGGCGTGCCCGTCCTCTCGCCACGCGAGATTTTTTCCCCGAAGCGGTGGCGTATCTTGAATTTATGGTGCGCCTGACCGGTGACCATCGCGCAGCGCTTGAACAGGCCCAGGCTATTGAATGGGATCCCCGCCAGTCCCGTTACGGTGACGATGGCGATCAGCGGCGTCGCCCACGCCGCCGCAGAAGAGGTCCCCCGGCTTCCGGACAGTCCTGAGGGTTTACCCGTAAAGGGCTTTTTTCAGGGCGTCCCGCATTACCTCGACCGCAGCTGGTTTCCCAGTCCAGATGGTGAAGGCCTCAGCGCCCTGGTGAAGCAACATCCCCAGTCCATTGGATGTTCGGGCACCGCCTGAAGCGGCGGCCTGGGTGAAGCAGGTGACCGGCCGGTTGTACACGAGATCAAAGGCCAATTGTCCGCTCCGGAAGGCGGACGGGGGAAGGGGACAGATATCCTCGGGTTTCATGCCCACGGGGGAGGCTTGGATAATGAGATCGGCCTCAGGCGTGCGGTTGGCCCATTCGCCCGCTGTGGCGCCCGCCCACTCGACCTTGACCGAAGGCGACAGGGTGGCGATATCACGGCTGACGGCTCTGCAGCGGGCTTCATCAATATCGGCGAGGAGTAGCCTTGAGGCGCCTTCGCTGGCGGCTGTAATCGCCACCGCACGGCCGGCCCCGCCGCATCCCATTACGAACAGGGTTTTTCCGGTGACGGAGAAATCAAAAGCTTCATTCACGGCGGTCAAAAACCCTTTTCCATCAGTGTTGTGTCCGCGCAAGCCTGTGGCGGTGAACTCAACGGTATTCACGGCGCCAAGCCTGCTGGCAGACGGGGCGAGGTCGCTCAACCCCTTGAAGGCGGTTTCTTTCAGGGGCACGGTGAGGTTGACGCCGCGGAACCCCATGGTTTTCATGCTGGCCAGAACGGTTAGTAGTGCTTCGGGAGCCACATCGAACGCCAGGTAAAGGGCGTCCAGCCCCAGGGATTGGAATGCGGCATTGTGCATGACCGGCGAAAGGGTATGACCGATGGGGTGCCCCAGCACGGCGAAGGGAAGGGTATGTCCGCTCAGCGCTTTCATAAGGCTGGCCCCGGGTCACGTTTTGTTTTCTCGTGGGCGGCCCGGTTGAAGAGGAACCGGTTTACGCAGGACAGGTAAGCCCGGGTTCCGGCCTCGACGATATCGGTGCTGGCGGCCTTGGCGCTGATGATGTCATCGCCGAAGGCAACGCGCAGGGTGACTTCCCCCATGGCGTCCTTGCCGACGGAAATAGCCTGCAGCGAGAAGTCAATCAGCTGGCCCTTGACCTGGGTGATGCGGTCAATGGTTTTGAGCGCCGCATCCACAGGCCCATCGCCGCACCCCGCGTCCTGGAAGACCTCGGTTCCGCGTTTCAGGCGGAGGGTGGCGGTGGGAACGGTTTCAGTGCCTGCCGAGACATGCAGGTAATCCAGGATAAAGGCGTTTTCAATCACATCCATCTGGTCGCGCACGATGGCCAGCAGGTCATCCTCGTAGATGTTCTTTTTCTTGTCGGCCAGTTCGATGAACCGGTTATACGCGTTCTCGATTTCGGAATCCGTCAGCTTCATGCCCATTTTGGCGAGTTTGTCGCGGAAAGCGTGGCGGCCGGAGTGCTTGCCGAGAACGAGATCGGTTCCCTCAATTCCAATGTCTTCGGGACGCATGATTTCATAGGTCGTCCGTTCCTTGAGGATGCCGTCCTGATGAACGCCGGACTCATGGGCGAAGGCGTTGGCGCCCACGATGGCCTTGTTGCGTTGCACGATCATGCCCGTCATGCGGCTGACCATGCGGCTGACGCGGAAGATTTCGCGTGTTTCCACATTCGTACGGAGGGTGAAGTAGTCCTGGCGCGTGCGGATGGCCATGACGATTTCCTCCAGCGAGGTGTTGCCGGCGCGCTCGCCAAGTCCATTGATGGTGCATTCAACCTGGCGTGCCCCGGCCCGGACGGCGGCCAGTGAGTTGGCCACCGCCATGCCGAGATCGTTGTGGCAGTGGACCGAAATGATGACGCCTGGAACCCGGGCTTTCACGCGTTCGGCGATAGTGCCGATCATGATGCCGTACTCGGCCGGGATGGCGTACCCGACGGTGTCCGGAATGTTGAGGGTAGTCGCGCCTGCTTCCGCCACGGCGGTGTAGAGTTCAATGAGATAGCCGAGGTCGGAGCGGGTGGTGTCCTGGGCGGAATACTCGACATCATCCGTGAAGGTGCGTGCAAATTTCACCGCATGAACCGAGCGCTCAAGATTCTGGGCGCGGGTCATCTTCAGGATTTTATCCAGATGGATATCGCTGCCCGAGCTGAAGGTGTGGATTCGTCTTTTGGCGGCCGGAGCAATGGCCTTGCCCGCCCTCTCGATGTCCTTTTCAATGGTACGGGCGAGGGCGGCAATGGTCGGGCCCTTGATGCTTTCGGCAATCGCGTGTACGGCATCGAAGTCATCGGGCGAGGCGATGGGGAACCCGGCCTCAATCACATCCACTTTGAGGGCCGCAAGGGCGTGGGCGATTTCCAGTTTTTCCCGGCGGTTCAGGCTGCAGCCCGGAGCCTGCTCGCCGTCTCGGAGCGTGGTGTCGAAGATGATGACGCGATCCTGGTCTTTTTTTGGTGTCATGACGTCCTCACTCTTTTCCCATGGCGATGACTCCTGACCGGGAGACATCCAGAATCTTGAAGGGGGCCACCAGTTTCAGGAAATCGGCGACATGCTGCTGTTCCCCGACCAGTTGGATGACCATGGAGTCGTTCTGGACGGACACGACCTTGCCTCCGAACACATCGGCCAGCTCAATGATTTCAGAGCGGTTTTTCCGGGTGGCGGCGATCTTGACCAGGATGCATTCCCGGTTCAGGAAGGACTCCCGGGTCAGATCCGTTACCGAGATGACGTCCACCTGCTTGTTGAGCTGTTTGGTGACCTGCTCCAGGACGCGGTCATCACCCGGAACCTGCATGGTCATACGGGAGATGGTCGGGTCCTGGGTGGGGCCGACATTGAGGCTTTCAATGTTGTAGCCGCGGCCCGAGATCAGGCCGACCACGCGCGACAGCACGCCGGGTTCATTGTCCACAAGAGCGGTTATGGTATGTCGTCGTATTGAAGTGTTGTTGCTCATCGTCATCCTTTCTTTCACGCCAGGCCTTGGACCATTTCAGACAGGGAGGCGCCCGGGGGCACCATTGGATACACATTATCATCCGGCTTGGTGATGCATTCAATCACCACCGGCCGTTTCATGGCCAGTGCCTTACGGAGGGCGGGGGCCACCTCGCGTTTTTCGGCTACGCGCAGACCGGCGGCGCCATGGGCTTCCGCCATTTTCACAAAATCCGGCAGATACCCCGGGGGTTTATCCCTGAGTTTTTCGTTCCGGGCGCGGAGGTTCTGGTCCAGCCGGACGGCGGAATATTCCTTTTTGTAGAACATCTCCTGCCATTGCCGGACCATGCCCAGATAGCCGTTGTTCATGATGACCACCACGATGGGCAGGTCATGTTCGACCGCGACCACGAGTTCCTGGAAGTTCATCTGGATGCTACCGTCGCCGGAAATGGCGATGACATTGCGGTCGCGGCAACCCGCCTTGGCGCCGATGGCGGCGGGCAGGCCGAAGCCCATGGTGCCCAGGCCGCCGGACGAGATGAACGAGCGCGGCTGGGTGTACTTGAAGAAGTGGGCCGCCCACATCTGGTGTTGTCCGACATCGGTGGTGATGATGGCGTCGCCCTTGGTCACCTCGTAGATTTGCTCAATGGCGTACTGGGCCAGAATGCGAGGCTCCCTGGTGTCGTAGATGAATGGCGCTTCTTTTTGCCAGCCGTGAACCTGTGTCAGCCATTCTTTTCTCGCCTGGGTCTCAATCTGGGGAATGAGTTCCTTGAGAATGGACTTGGCGTGTCCCACGACCGGGATATCGACGCGAACGCTTTTGGCGATGGCCGAGGGATCGATATCGATATGGGCGATGATGGCATTCGGTGCGAATTCCGAGACTTTCCCGGTCACGCGGTCGTCAAACCGGGCGCCGACGGAAATCAGGAGATCGCAAGTGCTGATGGCCCGGTTTGCGGCCACGCTACCATGCATGCCCGGCATGCGGAGCGCCAGGGGATCGGTATCCGGGAATCCACCCAGTCCGAGCAGGGTTGTGGTGACGGGGATTTTAGCCTTGCGCGCGAGGGTGGCGAGTTCAGCCGACGCGCCTGCGGCAATGACGCCGGCGCCAGCGAGAATCACCGGCTTGCGGGACGCATTGATGGCTGCGGCCAACTTGGCGATCTGCCTGGAATTGCCCTCATAGACCGGTTTGTAGCCCCTGCGTTCAGGCTTTCCGGAGAACGTGGCGCTGGTCGTCTGGCGTTGAATATCCTTGGGGATATCCACGAGTACGGGGCCGGGTCGCCCGGTTGTGGCGATTTCAAAGGCTTCGGCAATGATGCGGGGCAGATCGTCCACATTCTTCACCAGATAGTTATGTTTGGTAACCGCCCGGGTGATGCCGACGGTATCGGCTTCCTGGAAGGCGTCGTTCCCGATCATGTGGGAGGGGACCTGCCCGGCAATGCAGACGACAGGAATTCCGTCCATATTGGCGGTGGCCAGGCCTGTGACGGCGTTGGTGGCGCCCGGGCCGGAGGTCACGATACAGCAGCCGGGTTTGCCTGTGGCGCGGGCGTAACCGTCGGCCATATGGGTGGCGCCCTGCTCGTGGCGGACCAGGAAAAATTCAAGGGGGGCGCGCGCCAGTTCGTCGAAAAGATCCAGGACGGTTCCGCCAGGAAGACCGAACAGGGTTTTCACTCCCGCATCCTTCAGGGCATCAATTGTACATTTCGCACCGCTTCTCATGGTTCACTCTCCTCTTCTGAATCGTGGCATTATAGTTATATAAACGAAAAAACCCACCGCTTTTTGCGGTGGGTATTCTTTGCGTCGGTTATGTATCCTGTCAGATACAAACCTCCCACCGCAAGGCGCCTACCAATACCAAGCTGAGGGTATTCCGACTGAATGCGATGGGACTAATTGTTTTCATCTGTCAATACAGTGCCAGAACGAGGGGTATCCCGTCAATCCTGTTTTTGGCAGGGGACGCGGCCTGAGTGAAACGGTTCTTCGTCATTTTCAGTACCATTGTGCAACAGGGGTTGTGTGACCGTGGCAACCTGATGTACTGTCCAGCAATGAATGGCGACAAATACCTTGTGATCGGGCACCGGAATCCTGATACGGACTCCGTCTGTGCGGCCTATGCGTACGCGCAACTCAAGAACGAGCTGGCCGGGAAAGAAGTTGCCATTCCCTTGCGGTGCGGTCCGCTGACGCAGCAGGCCGAATATGTGTTTAATCGGGCCGGTGTGGAGCCGCCGGTATTTGTTAAAGACGTGTATCCGCTGGTGGCCGACGTTATGACCTCCCATTGCGAGACGGCGTCTCTCGATTCCCCTCTGGCGGACGTCATTCATATCCTGGATGAGCGTCATGTGCATAATATGCCCGTCGTTTCGGAGGGGGGGCGATATGAGGGAATCATCAGTGAGCACGAACTCGTGAAGCTGCTCGCGGGCTCCGGGCAGGGCCGTACACGGATGTTCTTTTCGGTGGAGAACGTCGTGAAGGTAATGGGTGGACGTCTCCTGTACCGGGGTCAGAAAAATTCACAAGAAGTCTCGGTGATGATTGGGGCCATGCCGCTGGAGGGATTCTCCCGGCGTGTGGCCAAGCTGGATCCCGCGTCCACTTTGCTCATCGTGGGTAACCGGCCCGATCTGATTGCGCATGCCATCGAACGGAGGGTGGAAGTCCTGATCGTTACCGGCATGGGGGAGAACGACAGCCCCGCCCTGTCTGCGGGATCGCTTCCGGGCTGGATCATCTGCTCTCCCCATGACACCTTGGAGACCTATCGCCGGCTGATGCTTAGCACGCCGGTACGGAAGGTGATGAGTTCCCTGGCGAAAACCCTGTCTCCTGAGGCGCATCTCGGCGAAGCCAAAGCGATTTTTCGTTCGTCGAGCCAGCGCGGAATTCCCGTACTTGAGGGGGATCGACTGATCGGCATTCTAACCCGGTCCGACCTTCTGAAAACGATTCGGAAGCGCTTGATTCTCGTTGATCACAATGAACTGGATCAGGCGGTGGAGGGGGCCGAGGAGGCGGAATTGTGCGAAATCATTGATCATCACCGGTTCGGAGGGATTGTCACAACGCATCCCATTCACGTCTATGCCCGCCCGGTGGGAAGTTCTTGCACGCTGATTCAGCAGTTATTTGAGCGCGCCGGGAAGAGCCCCGCGCCGGAGACCGCTTTTCTGATGATGTGCTCGATTGTTTGTGACACGGTTGCGCTTAAGTCACCGACCGCCACGGCGGAGGATGAGGTGGCCCTTGAGGCGTTGTCGCGGCTGGCGGGATTCGACTGGCGATCGGTCGCCAAAGATATTTTCTCAAAAACCTGCGCGCTTAATTCGCGTTCCGCAGCGGAGCTGGTTTCCGTGGATCTCAAACTCTACAACGAATTCGGGGTGAGCTTCGGGATTGGCCAGATTGAGACCACTGACTTGAGCGAAGTAAACGAGAGTCTTGCCTCCTTGCGCGAAGAACTGCAGCGCGTGCGGATCGAAAAGGGGTTGATGTGGCTGATGCTGATGGTGTCGGATATTATCCACTCGGAGAGCGTACTGGTTTCAAGTGGCTTTGGACGAGCCGAAGAGGCCCTCATTTACCACCGGACCCCCGAAGGGATGTTCCGACTCCCCGGCGTGTTATCACGAAAAAAGCAACTCCTGCCTGAAGTTCTGCGCGTGTTGAGCGAAACCACCTCCTCCGCCCGGCGTCAGCCCTGAGCTGCTGAATTACCGGTACAGCGCGGTCTGGGGGCGATCGGTGAGGATGTTATAATGGCGCATGGCGAGCTTCCACCAGGGGGAGAGCTGGGCCTCGGGAAGTTGCCAGATTCGGTTATGGAGTTCGGCTACGGCCTGGGCGTTGAGCAGCAGCGCCATTTGTTCGCGGCGGGTGAGGTCGTCCGGCCCCTTGGTCAGAAGCCGGTCGGCCAGATCGCGAAGATACCGGTTGAGGGGGCGCGGGGTTCTGCGGTGCCGGATTAATGAGCCGTGGGCGGCATTGAGGTAGGGATCCAGAAGCACTTGCATCAGCCCGTAGTGGGGCGCGATCCATGCCTGTGGCGCCAGATGCCGGTGGGTGGCTTCAAGATTTTTTTCAAGATGGGTGACCACGGAAGGGGGGTGGCTTTCAGCGGGTATGATGAAAATTTTCATGCGCCGGAGTCGCTTTCCAACGGAGGGCATGCTGAGCAGCGCCGAGATGGGGATGGAGCCCATCAGGCCGAAGGTTACCGGGCTCAGCCACCAGAAAAAGGCGGGATTGATTCTCAGCGCAATCATGGCCCAGACCACGCCGACGGCTGTCTGCCCGGCATGGGCCCGGATCACGCCGCCCCAGTCGACCGTGCTGCCGGCATCCCGCGACTGGGGATTCCAGGGCACGTCACTCCCGGCCATGATTTCCGTGACGAAGCGGGTGTTGAAACACATCTGAACCGGCGCCAGCAGGATGGAGAAAAGATGTTCAAGGCAAAATCCGATCATTAATCGAACTGCTCCCCCGAAGGCCTTGCGCCGTTCCCGGTTAAAAACCGCCAGTAGCACGGCCAGGATTTTTGGCAGGGTCAGCATGACGATGGTGATCAGGAATAGGAGCAAAGCCAGGCGCCCGCCCCCAATGTCCAGGAACGAGGACAGGCCGATGTCGGAATCGAACCGCGGCGGCGCTCCTGCAGCCCAGTAGAGTTGACATTGGATGGTGCCGAGGATCATGAAGATGAACCAGAGGGGGGAGGCAAGGTAAGACAGGACGCCGAGGGCGAGGTGGAGCCGGTTGATGGGGCGGAAGCCCTTGGCTGAGAGCAGCCAGCTGTGCTGCAGATTGCCGCGGCACCAGCGCCGGTCTCGGCAGGCATGATCCACCAGGGTGGGCGGGAGATTTTCGTAGCTGCCGCCCAGTTCGTAGGCCATCCATACTTCATAATTTGCACGGCGCATCAGGGCCGCTTCGACATAGTCGTGGCTCATAAATCGGCTACCCCCGCCACCGGACGAGGCCCGCAGGGTCGGCAGTGCGCAGTGATCAATGAAAGGCGCCACCCGGATGATGGCGTTGTGGCCCCAGAAGTTTCCGCTTCCCGCCTGCCAGTAATTCAGGCCCGCCTGGAAGACCGGGCCGTAGAGAACTCCTGAGAATTGCATCAGCCGGGCAAAGAAAGTCTGTCCCTGTATGGGGGACGGCACGGTCTGAATAATGCCGGCCGTGGGGTTCGCCTCCATCATCTGGACCATGCGTGCCAGGGTGTTGCCCTCCATCAGGCTGTCGGCATCAAGGACCACCATATAGCGGTACTTGCGGCCCCAGCGGCGCAGGAAATCGCTGATGTTTCCGCTTTTCCGGTTCAGGGCGATATTGCGCTTGCGGTAGAAGATCCGGCCGAATCCCTTGACCTGCTTGCACAGGTCGATCCAGGCGACTTCCTCCTCGATCCATTTGTTGGGATTATTGGAGTCGCTGAGGATGAAGATATCGAACCGCTCGATGTAGCCGGTGCGTACGAGATCCAGGTAAATGGTCCGGATTCCCTCGTAGACCCGGCTTACATCCTCGTTGTAAATCGGGATGGCGATGGCCGTGGCGGGGAGTGTGGCCATTTCGGGAAGGGTGGCGGGCAGCGTGCGCGAGATGCTGCAGGGGTTTTTTCGCCGTAACAGAATGAAGAATCCGAAGACAGCCTGCGTGAATCCCAGTGTCACCATGCCGAAGAGGGGGACGAAGAGGATCAGCATGGCGATTTCAATGCCATCAAGGCCGCCGCGCCAGAGAATGTCAGCCATGACCCAGGTGGCTAGACCGGTCAGGGTCAGCACCACGGTAAAGAAGAAGGCCTGGCGGGTGCCCGAGTGCCGGAGGCGACCCAGTTTGACGACGTTTGGGGGTTGGCCTGAATTTGTCATCGGCGTGTGTACCAGAAAAGAAAAACAAGTCCGGCGCTGATTAAGAGCCAGAGAAACAGGGTTCGCAGGATGGGAAACCGGTCGAACGTCTCCCGGGCCGAATCCGCCAGATCAGGAATCAAGCCCCGATCCAGGGGGCGGGGGACCATGCTGCTGACTTCCAGTTCCGGACCGGTTTTGACAAGCCGGGCATGCAGGGTTTCGGAAAAGCCGGGAGGCGACAGCTGGGGGTTGAGAAAGGCATTTGGCCAGCGCATAGGCGCATCGCACAGGTAGAGTGCCAGATACCCCTCGGGCAAGGTGTAAGGACGTTCGTCGGAGCGTGGCGGAAGCAGGCCGCTCATCCATTGCGTGATCAGGCGTCTCGCTTCGTCAATGGCAAGTGTAGCCAGATGAACGGACGGGCTGCCTTCCGATGTGGCATTGCGTTTTTCGATGGCGCGCTGAAGGATCACGGCGGCCAGCCGGGCACGATGGAGGCGACTGGCCACCCGGCAGGCGCGGAGATAGTTTTCGACCTTTTCAAAGGCCTCATCCCATTCCGCGGCCATGACCGGATCCCATGCCGGTAATGTTATGGCATCCAGAGGTAAGTCCATGTTTCTGTCGCGGTCACGCCGTTTTTGTTGAGCAGGGCACGAAGATCTACGCTGGCTTCATTTTCATTGGCAATTACATCAAAGGCAATGCGCCAGGTGCGGGTATCGGGGCTGTATTCAGAGGATAACGAGAGGGGGATGATTTTGCCCCGTGTCACGGTGACCTGGGGTTCGATTTTGACGCCGGAAGCGACCTCCTGGGCCAGGGACGCCCAGGCATAATCGATCACAAACTTGCGGGCCCTATGCATATTGATGGAACCCGTGCGCATCCCGACGGTGCGGCCGAGGTCGGGGAGCGAGGGATGCTCTCCGAGCCATCGGATCTGGTAGGCAAAATCGGCCACAGCCCCGACGGTGAGGACGCGCTCCGGCTCCCAGAAGACGACAATGTTATCCTGAAATTCCGTCCCGGTGGGGAGTTCCAGAAGTTTGACCCGGCCTTTTCCCCAGTCGCCCTGCGGGCAGATCCAGGCGGAGGGGCGTCGGTGATAGTTCGCCTCGAGATCCTGATAGGCCGTGTAGGTGCGTTCGCGCTGGAACAGGCCAAATCCCTTCGGATTGATATCCTCGTATGAGTTCAGGCGAACTCGCCCGTCATTTTCAAGGGGGCGCCAGAGCCACTCGTTTTTTCCGTTTTGCATGAGCAGGCCATCGGAATCATGAACCTCGGGCCGGTAGTCGTCGAACCGGCGGGTCCCGTTTTTGCCGAACCAGAACATGCTGGTCAGCGGGGCAAAGCCATAGTGGGTCAGGTTGGTCCGGGCGATGACGGCCACGCGTGCCTCCATGACCGTTTCCTTGCCGGGCTTGATAACGAACGATGACACCCCTGTAAGGCTGGGGCTGTCAAACAGGCCGATCACCTGGATCTGGTTGCCCTGGATGCCCGGCCTGAAAATCCACATATCCTTGAAAATGGGGAATTCTTCCGGGCTTTCCCCGCCGCAATTGATGGTGATGGCGCGTGCGGAGAGGCCATAGAGCAGGCTGGCGGGCAGGGCTCGGAAATAGGTTGAGCCAAGGAATACAGCGAGTTCATCAAGATATTCAGGAGTGTTTAGCGGATAGTGGATCCGGAGTCCTGAAAATTTGAGATGCCGCAAATCCATCCATCCCAATTTGTTGGCCCCAAAATCATAGAGATCCGAGTCATAGGGGAACTCCTTAACATCGTCGCCATCGACAAGATAGTATCCGATCTGATCTCGATTCAGGCCGCCCGGGTGGAAAAACTGGAGTTGAAAGGGGAGTCGCTCCCGACGCCAGACCGATTCCTTCGGGTTATAACGGATATCCCGGAGCTGGTCGTAATTCAACTCACTGAGCCTGGCGGGGAGGGGGCGCCGGTCATCGACAAAAGGTTTGGCCGCCATTTCCCGGGCAAGGCCAAGAATGGTATCGAAATTAGGGGCAGGCGTATTGTTTCTAGCGGGAGCGAGGCGGGGAAGGATAATCAAGGTCAGGAGACAGACGATCAGAACCTTTGAAATATCACGCTTCAAGTTAAGCCTCCGTGAGTGCTTCAGTTATAAAATCAAACCATGCTGCCGTAAACCATACAGTCATGTGTCTTTTTGTATATCGCATCGAAGGGTGCTGTACAAGGAGGAATGATTTTTGGAGCAACCAGTGCTTGTGTGAAGAGGGTGGGCATGGTAGTTTCCGCCTCTTTCCTATACGGGGTGTAGCGCAGCCTGGTAGCGCGCCAGCCTTGGGCGTTGGAAGTCGTGGGTTCAAATCCCACCGCCCCGACCAACTTAAAGCCCGGAGTCTGAAACCTTTAAATGAAAGGAGTTTGATCATGCCTCTTGTTAAGATCTCGTCCTCGGTTGAATTACCCGCCGACAAGCGGACCCTTTTCCTGGCCGCCGTTTCCTCGGCGGTGTCGGACGTGACCGGCAAGCCCGAACGCTATATGATGGTGACCTGCGAGTCCAGTTCGTTCCTGCTGGACGGCAAGGGCGGCCCGGCCGCGTATGTCGATGTCCGGGCCATCGGCGGCCTAACCCCCCCGATCAATGCGAAACTCTCCGCCCGGTTGTGTGACCTGCTGCTGACGTGGATGACTATCCCCGGCGACCGGGTCTACCTGACCTTTACCGACCTGCCCGCCACGCATTGGGGACACAAGGGAGCCACCTTCGGGTGAGGCCTGATATCATGCAAAAAACACTCCGGAATTTTGTTCTATCGGTGACCGTCAAACAGCACGGGGCGGAATTGTGCGGACTCAAGGCCGCCGATGGCACGGAATACATGTGGCAGGCAGATCCCGCTGTCTGGCCACGCCATGCCCCGCTTCTGTTTCCCATCGTGGGGAAGCTGGTTCAGGGGTGGTATTTGTATGACGGGAAAAAGTATGAGATCACGACGCCGCACGGGTTTGCCCGGGATACGGACTTCGAACTCGTGGCCGCCACCGAGTCCACTCTGTCGTACCGCCTTCAGGCGACGAAGGAAACCCGGAAGCAGTACCCGTTTGATTTTACGCTGCTCCGCCACTACCGCCTGTTGGAGGCCGGGGTAGAGGTCACCACCGAGGTGACCAATTCCGGTGCTGTGGTGATGCCGTTTTCGATCGGGGAGCATCCTGCGTTTTCCCTGAAATGGGGCGCGGGTGACAAGGTGGAGGACTACGCCCTGCAGTTTGAAAAGCCGGAACGGCTGGTTGCCCATTTGCTCGATGCCAACGGGTTGTTATCTGATCAATCCGAGCGCCTTCTCTCGAACCAGCGTGTACTTCCGCTACGCAGTAATATGTTTGACCGGGATGCCCTGATATTTCTCAAGTTGAATTCGCGCAGCATCAGCCTGTGTTCCCGCCGCCATGCGCGTCGGGTGACTGTAGAATTCTCGGGCTATCCGAGTCTCGGTATTTGGGCCAAGCCCGTCGCTCCGTTTGTGTGTATTGAGCCGTGGTACGGCTATGCCGACCCCGCCACCCATAACGGTGAACTGCTCCAAAAACCCGGCATCATCCTGTTGGAGCCTGGGAAAACCTTCACCTGCACCTGGCGCATCGAAATCTGATTATCTCTGGAATTCGCGGGGATCGAGGGGTTGGATCGTAAAATCGGGTTTCCAGTGGGGTGAGTGGCTGTAGAAAGTCATCGCGTTGTCGAAGGTCAGTCTCTGGATATCGGCCTCGGGAACGTTGTCCTGCCGGAGTTGCGCTACAACCTTGATCAGGCTGAGTGGGTCGGAAACACCCCAGTCGGCGGAACCATTGACGATCATGCGCTCGCTGCCGTATTGGCGGATGATGGCGGAGACCCGCTCCGGATTGAGTTTGGAGATCGGGTAGACCGTCATGCCGCAATAACAGCCGCTCGCCCGCGACAGGGCAATGGTCTCCTCCGTGTTGTGGTCAATCACCACGAGGTCAGGGCTGATTCCCTCCGCCTTCACGATGTCCAGGGTGCGGTGCGTCCCTCGCAGTTTGTCCCCATGGGGCAGGTGAACGATCACTGGCATCCGGCGTTCATGGGCGATGTGGAGTTGCCGGGTAAAGGCCTTCTCCTCATTGACCGTGATGGCGTTGAATCCGATTTCGCCGAGCGCGACGCAGCGGGGGTGGTCGAGGTAGGGGGCCAGGCCGTCAATGACTTCCTTCGCCAGGGCAAGGTCTTCCGTCTCCTTCGGGTTCAGCGAAACGGCACTGAAATGATCAATGCCGAACCGGCGGGCCCGGACGGTCTCGAATTCAAGGATCAGGTTGAAATAATCAAAGAAGGTTCCGGCGTACCGGCGGTTGCAGCCCATCCAGAATGAGGGTTCTACGCAAGCCCGGATCCCCGCCTTGTACAAGGCCACATAGTCATCCGTTGTCCGCGAATACATATGTATATGAGGTTCAATGATCATGGGAGGCTCCTATTTGTGAAAGTTGATCCGTGGATCGATGAGAATATAGCAGAAATCGGAAATCAGGTTACCGAGAAGACCGAGAATGGACGTGAGGGCGAGGATGCCCATGAAAACGGGGTAGTCGCGACCGACAATCGCTTCCAGGCTGAGTCGACCCATCCCGGGAATTTCAAAGATCTGTTCGATAATCACCGACCCTGCGAACATGACGCTGAGGATCCCCCCGATCCCGGTGGCGATGGGAATCAGGGCGTTGCGCAAAGCATGGCCCCAGATGGCACGCCGGGCGGAGCCGCCCTTGGCCAGCACGGTGCGCAGATAGTCCTTGCCGATCTGCTCCAAAAGGGAATTCTTCATCAGGAGCGTCAGCACCGCAAAGTCGCCGATGACGTAACATAGCACCGGTAGCGCCATGTGCGAGGCAATATCGCCCATCTGGCCCCAGGCCGAGAGGGTGGCATAGTTTTCGGAATGGAATCCGGATAGGGGCAGAACATCCCACAGGCTGTCGACTGTCCCGCAAAACAGCATCTTAAGCACCATGCCCAGCGCCAGGGCCGGAATGGCGTAGCCGGTCAGGATGACCACGCTTGAGGCCATGTCGAACTTGCCCCCGTTTCGCAACGCCTTGGTGATGCCCAGCGGAATGCAGATGAGGTAACTTAGCACAATTCCGGTGAGTCCGAAAATGAGGGAGACAGGGAACCGTTCCCGGATGAGTTGCCAGGCGGTTTTGTTGGGATATTTGAAGGAGTCCTGGCGCATGCCGAGCCGGTCGTGGGCGAGCCATTTCCAGTATCGCGTGAGGAATGGCTTGTCGAACCCGAAATGCTTTTCCAGTGCCTTCCGCTGCTCTGTAGAAATGGTGCCCGAGGCGCCGCCGGTCAGTTTTCCTTCGCCGCCGCCCATCCCCTTCATCTGCATGATGGCCTGTTCCACCGGACCGCCCGGAACGACCTGGACCAGGCCATAGCACACCAGGGTGATCCCGATAAAGGTCGGAATCACCAGGAGCAGGCGCCGGATAAAGTAGGTGAGTCGATCCATGATAACTCGCAAAAGAGAGTATTAACTATCATGTCCGTGTTGCGCGCGGCAACGACATTCACGCCGTCTTCGTTCTTGAATTCGCTTCAGGCTTCAGGCATTGTCCGGCTAAACAGAAAGGACTAATGGATATGAATAAGTTTCTTCCCGGCCTGGCTGCCTTACTTCTTCTCCTCTCGAATGCCACAGTGCTTGCAGGGCCGAAACTGGAGATTTCAAACGACAGCTACCTGCAGGTTGGAGCCCTTGGCCAGTTTCAGGCCACCTATACTGACGGCGCTGCCGACCAAACCGACTTCTTCCTCCGCCGCGCCCGCGTCATTCTTTCCGGTCAGATGATGGATGGCGTCCAGTTCTTCCTCGAAACCGACAGTCCGAACGCCGGTAAGGCGGGGGCCCCGGATGCAGAAGTGGATATCCAGGATGCGTTTATCGACCTGCGCCTGCCCGGTTGCAGCAACCACTGGTTTAAAGCGGGGCTTATCCTGTTGCCTTTCTCGCTTGAAAACCGCTCGGGCGCGAGTTCGCTTCTCGGGAATGACTACAATTCCGAAGTCATCAAGCTGCCCAACACCTTTGTCTGGCGCGATTACGGCGCGGAGTTTCATGGCAGCCTGGCCAATAAGAAATTCGGTTACGTCGCCGGGGTCTATGACGGCTACGATACCGAAGGCAGCACTAAGAATCCTGAAGCGGATTTTCGCTACACCGCCCATGTGTGCGCCGGGATCATCGGTGAGGTTGAAACCGGGTGGTTCTACAACCAGAACCGCATCGGCAAGAAACTCACCTATCTCACTCTCGGAGCCGGCATGGACCGGCAGGATGAGGCCTCCGTGCTTGCCATTAAGGCGACTCCCACCGTTCCCGCCTCCTCGAGGATTGTCGACTCGGAAGCCTTTGTGCTGGACCTGCAGTCCGGTTATGAGGTGGATGACTGGGGCGTTATCCTGAACGCCGCCTGGTATACCTGGGATAACATTGTCTTCGAAGGCGACACGATGTTTGCCGAGAGCGGTGTCTGGATCGGCAAGACCATGCTGACGGGCAAATATTCGTTCCAGGATCCCGATGCCGGCGCCACGACCGAGGACTATACCCTTGGCCTGCACCATTTCCTCAAGGGCCACACTGTCCGGGGCGGTGTGGAATACCGGTGGGGCGATAGCGCCGACCAGATCCTGGCCAGCCTGCAATTCCTGTTGTAACACCCCCTCGTGTCATATATCTGGACTATTGCGAGACTATCCTAAAAACTGGGATTGGGGATGCTGCTGATGACCCCGGTCCCGGTATCCCACAGAAGCAAGTCCGGCGCCGACAGGGTGTCGGCGCAAAGAAAACGGGTTTTTTTCACCATCCGGTCATGCCGGATATGGAAGTGGCCAAATACCCAGAGAGCGGGCCGGGTCTCCAGATGGTGCCATAGCCGGGAAAGCTCCATATCCCCGCAGTCATGCTCAGGGCCCGGATCGAACCCCGCGCCATGGACATGTACGGCCAGGTCGGCGGCAAACTCAGGATTCCCCCGGATCCCCACTCCGATATCCGCAGGACACGAGTGTGTGACGATCATCACGGGGTGTTCGTGATTGAACAGTTTTGTGGCGCGGGCGCGTTCGTGAACCATGATGAAATTGGCGATATTGCGGAACCAGTGCCGGTATTGAGCCCGATCCACATGCAGTGCGCCCCCGAGAAATCCCACCATCACGCCGTCCAACTGTATGATTGACGCCCGCGGTTGGAAATGAAGACTATACTGCTCCCGCCATCGTTCAGGCTCGCCGGCCTTCTCCATCTGGTGAAGCCACGCGTGGTCGTCGTGGTTACCGTCGATGGCATACACCGGAACCGGAAGGCGTCCCCCTGAAAACCCGCCGGCGAACAAGGAGGAAAAAAATCCAAAATCGCCCGCCTGGATCACGGCGCCGATGCCATGCTGGTCCCGGATAAGGGCAAGCCTTGCCGCCATCTCCGCGTGAGCGCCATGGACATCACCTAAGAGGAGGACTTTCATAGGCTCCGGGTGAAATCAAGGCGGATCCGGGATTGGAAGACGCCGATCTGCTCGAAAATCTTCCGCAAGGCCGCCTGCTCGATCTCCGTGAGTTCTGCGGGATTCACATGATTGTCCGGGTGCTGACCCGCGGCCAGTTGGACGGCCTGATGGCGCAGCCGCCACACGGACAGCATCTCAAATGCGGTCACCAGTTCCGCCGCGCTGGCCGGTTGCAACACTCCGGCTGCGGACAGGAGCCCGATGCGATCCAGCGTTCCAATTGCCGGAACGGCATGGCGCAAGGCATACACCCGGGCGAAATTGACGATCGGAACCAGGCCGCTTTTGATGTCGAAGGTTTCCGGATGGCTCCCGCCGGACTCCACCACGATCTTGCCGAAGAACCCGATGGGCGGCTTGAATTCCAGGGTGCTGCGGGCCAGGTTGAAGAAAAAGGTCTCATGGGATCCGATATCGCGGAGAACATGAAGCCTTAATTCCTCTGAAAGCGACTCATCGCCCGCGACATGCCTGAAGTCGAATACGATGTTCACGGCCTGAAGCGCCTCCGCCGTGCTGTTTTCGACCCAGTCGTCAAACAGACGCCGCCACTGGCTGAGTGGGCGGCACCATTTTGGATTCCGGGCCATGACATCGCCCCGGCAATAGGCATAGCCTGCGGCCTGAAGTCCGTCGCAGATCCGTGTGGCCAGGGCTTTGAAATAGGCCTCGCAGGCTGCTTTGGTTTCCGGGGCAGGATCAGCATAGACCAGGGCGTTGTCCTGGTCGGTGGCGAGCGTCTGCTCCCGCCGACCGGTGCTTCCCAGTGCAAGAATTGCGTACGGCGTCGGAGCCGGACCGAGGTCCCGCCCGGCCATGGCGATCAGCCGGATCGTGACCGCATCGCACAGGGCTGAGAGAAAACCGGTGATATGACCCGCCCTGGCGCCGGCCACCAGAAGCAGGCGGACTGAGGCGGAGGCCTTGGCGCACAGCCGTTGAATATCCTCCAGCGTCCCGGCTTCCCGGACCTGCCCGATCAGGAGCGGCAGGTTTCGGCCTTCGTCCTTTAAGAGCTCCTCAGTCCCGGAAGCGTCAATCAAGGCGAGTAAGGTTCCGAATGTTGGAGCCGCCTCAAAACCTGCCACTTTGAGATATTCGCGGATACTGACCAGCAAGCCGGTTTTTCCGCCCACGGATACGGCAGACACCGCCAGAGCCACGGGCAAGGTTTTGTTGTCTTTTCCAAGCATCAAGGCATCGAAACGGGCCACGCCCCGGCCTTTTTCCAGCCATTCAATCAGCGAGGCTGAGCCGGGATGCCCGCGGACCAGTAACTCCAGGACAGGCCGCTCCCGGCAGGAGGCCTCATCCAGGCCCAACAGCGCCAGGGCAGGCTTGTTGCAGAACAGAACGCGCTGGTCAGCCACCAGCAGAATTCCTTCCGATGCGGACTCCACCAGCAACCGGTACCGGGCCTCGGATTCCCGCAGGTCCTGCTCCGCCTGACGCCGCCGTCGTTCGATGTCGTAACTCTGGCGGCCGATGACGAACAGGAGCACAGCCAGTGCGGCGGCGATGGCCAGGGACAGCCGGGTCAGCCGTCCGGTCAAACGCCGGGTTTCTGCCCGCACATCGTCCAGATAGACGCCCGTTCCGATAATCCAGCCCCATGGCGCGTACAGCTTCACAAACGAGAGCTTGGGTTCGATCCGCTCCGGATCATCCTTCCATTGCCATTGGTAGGAGGCGTAGCCTTCCCCCCGGGTCCGGGCGATGTTGACAAACTTCACAAACACCGGGTCGCCAGCCGCATCGCGATATCCGGAGACATCCTTTCCATTCAGTTCCGCCCGGTAGGGGTGCATGACCATGACCGGGCGCAGATCGGTTATCCAGAAGTAGTCCTTGCCCTCGCTGCCATAGCGGAGGTGACGGATTTCCGTCAGGGCAAGTTGCTGGGCCTGTTCGCGGGACAGCGTGCCGGACTGTTCCTGGCGTCCACATTCCGAAAGGATGCCCCATGCCGCGACCGTGAGTTCCCGGATCATTTCCTTCTTCCGGTCGGTGATTGAAGTTTCAACCGTTGGTGTGACAATTCCGAAGATTGCCAGGACAAAAAGAAGCAGCACCAGGATGGCGGGAGAGACAATGCCCAGTCCGAACTGACGCCAGCTGTAATGTGGGTGAGCCATGCTTCGGCTTATAGCACCCGAATCCCCCGCTTGACAAGTCTCCCCTCCTTATTGATAAGGTATGGCCCTTAAATTTAGTAACAACCCAGGAGAAGACTATGAGCGACCCGGACATTTCCTCAGCCCCACCGCCACTTACGGGCATGCGACGAAAGGTGCTGGTCAACTTTGGCCTTTTTGCCCTCTTTTTCTTCTTCTATCTTGGCGCGGCCGTAGTGCAGACGCCCTCCTGCAAGGACATTGCCGCCCGGCAGGTGTTTGGAATGCCGTTCGGGTTGCTTCTCTCGCTGATGATTTTCCCGGTGTCGTGGCTGTTGATTGTAATCTGGTTCAAAAAGGCGCGGTGATCCCCATGTTTAATACACTCCCTGCATTTCTTGCTTCACCTGTTTTCGCCGTGGCCGCCCCGGATGCCCTCAAGGGCAGCACCCTCGACACGGGTATTGTCATCGGTTTTATCATGTTCTTTGTGGTGGCGAGTATTGTCATCACGTGGTGGACCAGTCGCTCCACCAAGTCCGCCAGTGATTTTTACGTGGCCGGGAAAGGGGTTCCCTGGGTCCAGGTGGGCATTGCCATGGTGGGAAGCTATCTTTCCGCTGCAAGTTTCCTGGGCTGTGCAGGCGACATCGGGGTGTTCGGGATCGACTCGATCTGGCTCTCCATCGGCTTCTTCGGCGGGTACATGGCCGTGTTGCTGCTGATTGCCGGTCCCTTGCGCAATGTGGGTTCCTATACGGTGGCGGGAGCCCTGTACCGCCGCTTTCCCGATGACCGTGTCAAGCTGGCGGTGATGGTCTGTACCATCGTGATTTCCACCTTCTACCTGGTGCCCCAGATGCTGGGTGCCGGATTGTTGTTCGAAATGCTGCTGGGCTGGAATTTTGTCTGGGTGACTGTCGGGCTCGGCGTCTTGATGAGTGTCTACATCATCTTTGGCGGCATGAAGTCTACCCTTTACAACCAGGTCATCCAGGCGGTGTTTCTCTGGATTGCCATGGTGGTGCTGACGGTGATGGCCTATTTCGTCGTGGGTCATGGCTCATTTTCGGGGATTCTGCAGAGCGCCTATGAGACGGTGCCCCCCATGCTTGCTGGCAAGAATCCGGAAGCGGTGAAAGCGATTGCCGGGTTGTCTGCGGAGCAGGCCATTACGGCCGTTCGTCAGGTAATGCCCGCGGCGGATAGCGTCATGTCCATTGGCGTCAAGACCGACAGTACGCTGGCCATGATCAGCACTGTCATCGCGCTGGTATTTGGAACGGCGGGACTGCCGCATATCCTGATCATGTTCTTTACCGTCCCCAGCGCGCGGGCGGCGAAGAAGAGCGTGACGCTCTGCATCGTGGCGTTGGGCATCTTCTACTTGTGCGCAATAATTCTCGGCTTCCTGCTTTTCCCCGCCATCTATCCCAAGCTGGTGGGTTGGATTGCGCAGGGAGCGACCGGGGTCGGATTGGCCAAGAATATGGCCGTTCTCGAGATCAGTCAGATGGTTGGCGGTCCCTGGTTGATGGCCATCGGCGCGGCCGGTGCCGTTGCGGCGATTTTGTCCACCGCCGCCGGGCTGATGATCACTGTGGCCTCTTCCATCAGTCATGACCTCTATAAGGTCTACATCAATCGGAATGCCACCGAGAAACAGGAACTCGGGATTGCCAAGGTCACCACCCTGGTGATGTCTGCCGTTGCGGTTTCTTTGGCGGTCCTCCTGAAAAACGAAAATATTGCCTGGCTGGTGATGCTGGCCTTTGGCATT
This sequence comes from uncultured bacterium, assembly GCA_903958395.1. Taxonomy (GTDB): domain Bacteria; phylum Verrucomicrobiota; class Kiritimatiellia; order CAIKKV01; family CAITUY01; genus JAABPW01. The sequence continues at coordinate 53,423 of CAJBSZ010000384.1, forward strand.
GCCGCCAGCGCCATCTTCCCGGCTATGCTGGCCACCCTGTGGTGGAAGCGGACGACCCGGCAGGCCGTGATTGGCAGTATCCTGACTGGACTGGCCGTGTCCGTGTTATTCATCGTCCTGTTGTTCATCAAGGGAGTCAAATACAAGTTTCTCGGGTTGCCGGTGGCGGGCGGGCCGGGCCTCTTCGGGGTCAGCGCCTCATTTATCGTGCTCTTCGTTGTCAGTCTTGTGACGAAGGATACCGGCAAGGATCCGGATCAGTTCCTGGCATTGGCTCACAAGCCCGACGTAGATTGAATTTAATGGCTCAGCCCGTTCTGAAGCAGAAAGACGGCAATACCGGAAAAATATCCGAGTGCGGCCAGGCCGCCGATTTTTTTCGCATACCAGAAGAAGTGAATTTTCTCCAGTCCCATGGCGGCCACGCCTGCGGCTGAGCCGATAATGAGAATCGATCCGCCGGTGCCGGCGCAGTAGGACATGAAGCCCCAGAGAAAACTGTCAGGCGGGTAGGTTGCCAGGTCGTACATTCCCATGGAGGCGGCAACCAGAGGAACGTTATCGACCACCGCGCTGGCAAGGCCGATCAAGGTGACGATGATGTCCTGGCGACCGACCGTCCGGTCGAGCCACCCGGCGAGGGAGGCGAGAATGTGCGTATGTTCCAGAGTGGCCACGGCCAGAAGGATGCCCACAAAGAAGACGATGCAACTCATGTCGATGCGTTTCAGCGCCGCCGTCAGGGTGAGGTGCAGCTTGAATTCGTCCTTTTTGTTGCGGTGAAGCAACTCTCCCACCAGCCAGAGAATGCCCAGGCCAAAGAGGATTCCCATAAACGGGGGCAGATGAGTCACCGACTTGAACAGGGGCACCGCGACCAGGGTCCCGATGCCCAGGCAGAAGATAAAGGTTCGCTCAAAGGGGGTTGTCTGCATGAGGCTGTCACTGGCGCTGCTTTTCGGGGGTACGACCAGTTTGCCGCGGAGGGTGAAGGTCAACAGGATCAACGGCACCACAAGGCAGGCCAGGGAGGGGAGGAAAACGCCTTTCATGATATTGAGTGTGGTGATCTGGCCGCCGATCCACAGCATGGTTGTGGTGACATCGCCAATGGGGGTCCAGGCTCCGCCGGCATTGGCGGCAATGACAATGATGCCGGCAAAAAAGAGGCGGTCATCATGCCGGTCGAGCAGTCGTTTCATGAGGGAGATCATGACGATGGTGGTCGTCAGGTTATCGAGAATCGAACTCAGGAAAAAGCTGACAAATCCCACCAGCCAGAGCAATGAGGTGAGTTTAGCGGTCTTGATTCGCGAGGTGATGACATAAAAACCGTTATGGGCATCGATCACCTCGACAATCGTCATGGCTCCCATCAGGAAGAAGACGATCTGGGCCGTGGCCGCCACGGATTCATTCAAATTGTGCTTTACGGCCTCGTGATCACCGGTCATCAGGGCATAGAGTGTCCAGAGGAGCCCGGCGCCGATAAGTGCGGAAGCCGTTTTATTAACCTTGAGTGGGTGCTCAAGCGCAATGGCGGTATAGGCCAGAATAAATACGATAATCAGTGCTGTAATCATCCGGTCACGATATCGCACTTCGTCTTGAGAAGGAAATAGTAATTATTGGGGCGCATTATTCTGGATTCTGTACTCTGGATTCTGTATTCTGATGGGCGTGTACCGTTCTCTAACCATTCATCTTGAAGATGATTCGCTGATTCAGGCTGTGAGTCCGGCTGAATTAGCCATTCATCGGGGTGATTTTTGCGTGGTGGAGTGTCAGCGGGTGCCTGAATTCGGGCAGGTGGTTCAGTTGGCGGATCAGGAGGGAGCCCTCCCGCAGCGTGGCGCGGCACCGGTTGTCCTGCGCCGGGCGACCTTGCAGGATCAGGCCCGGGCGCGGGAAAACTCGTTGACCGGGCGCATGGCCTCCAAGACGGTTCATAAACGGGTTGATGAACAGAAACTTCCCCTTCGCCTGCTTCATGTGCGCTACAGTTTTGACCGGTCTATTCTCCACGTGACGTTCACGGCGGAGGAGCGTATCGAGTATACCGAATTTGTCAGATCATTGGCCGGTGAATTACAGGCGCGTATCGAGATGAAATTCCTTGGCGTCCGGGATGTCGCCCGGTTGGTGGGCGGCATGGGAGTCTGCGGTCGGTCGATCTGCTGCAAGTCATGGCTCAAGGATTTCGAGGGGGTGAGCGTTAAAATGGCCAAGACCCAGCGGCTGACACTCAATCCGACCACGATCAGCGGAATGTGCGGACGGTTGAAGTGCTGTCTGAAATACGAGTTCGACAGCTATCGCCAGATGGGGGAATCCCTTCCCCGTGACGGTGCGCCCGTACGGTGCGGGGATGGGTGTGGGTGTGTTTGGGACAAGGATATCATGGGGCAGCGGGTGAAGGTGCGTCTGGAGGATGGGCGGATACTGGATTATCCCGCTGACGAGGTTCAGTCGATTCCTGAGTCCTTTCCCAGGAATGGAAGAAAACAGGAGATACAGGAATGAAGCCGGTTCAATTAGTCGTGGTCGGGTCGATCGGGTTGGATACCATTGAAACTCCGCATGCCCGGAAGTCAGAGATTCTCGGGGGCTCGGTCAGCTATGCCTGCGCCGGTGCCTCGTTTTTCGCCACTACCGGAATGGTGGGGGTGGTCGGCGCGGATTTTCCGGAACCCTGCGTGGACGTCTACCGTCAGTTCGGGATTGATCTGAAGGGGCTACAGAAGGCGCCGGGTAAAACCTTCCGCTGGTCCGGCGTCTATGAACAGGACATGAATAACCGCCGGACCCTTGCCACGGATCTCAATGTCCTGGGGACATTCATGCCTGAACTTCCGGATGACTACACCCGGGCACCGTTTCTATTCCTGGCCAACATTTCGCCCGAATTGCAGCTTCATGTCCTGTCCCAGGTCAAGTCACCCAAGTTCGTTGTGGCCGACACGATGGATCTCTGGATCAATATTGCCCGCAAGCCCCTGATGGAGGTCATCAGCGCGGTCGATCTGCTGACGCTCAACGAATCCGAGGCGCGACTGTTGTCCGGTGAGAACAACCTGATCAAGGCGGCCCGGATGATTCTGGGCTGCGGACCCAAGTATGTCATCATCAAGAAGGGCGAACACGGGGCGATGCTGTTCTCGAAATCAGGGATGTTCATCGTGCACGCCTATCCGCTGGAAGTGGTCCATGATCCCACTGGCGCCGGGGACACCTTTGCCGGCGGATTCATGGGTGCCTTGAGCGAGCGCGGGGATGTAAATGAGGCGGCTATCCGCAAGGCCATGAGTTACGGCAGCGTCGTGGCGTCCTTCGGCGTGGAGGATTTCAGTCTGGCCCGCCTTCAGAATTTGTCGCGAAGCGATATTGAACAGCGGCATGAGGCATTCCGGGCATTGACCCATCTGGGCTAGAAAGTCCCGGCGCCTCCGGATTTTTCATGGACAATAACTATCGGGAGGACTATAAATATTTGCTCATACCGTTAATTTCTTAACGAAATATCGAGGAGCACGACGATGGCAGAATCTAAACATCTGTGTGACTGTCAACAGCAGGTTGATGAAGTCAAATGTCTTAAACGCCTGGATGTCGTCATCAAGGAATATCGGGAAAAGCCCGGGGCATTGATTCCTGTGCTCCAGATCGCCCAGGGGCTGTTCGGCTATCTTCCGGAAGTGGCGCTCAAGCGGATCAGTCTCGGCCTGGACAAATCCTACAGTGAAGTGGCCGGGGTGGTCGGGTTCTACTCGTTTTTTTCCACCGTTCCACGGGGCCGCAATCTGATCCGGGTCTGCCTGGGGACGGCGTGCTATGTTCGTGGGGGCAAACAGGTGCTTGAGGCCATCAAGAAGCATCTGGGCATTGATGTGGGGCAGACCACGCCCGACAAACTTTTTTCGCTCGAGGTGGCCCGGTGTTTCGGCGCCTGTGGACTGGCCCCCGCCATCACCGTGAATGACGATGTCCATCAGCGGGTCAAGTCCGCGAAGGTGCATGAGATCATTAATTCCTACAGGAAAGTTCCAAAAGGCAAGGCGGCCAGGCAGAAGAGGGTGAAGTCATGACAGCACACAGGAAGATCGCAACCCCGGCCGCCCTGAAGGCTTTGGCGGCTGAATACAAAATCAAAGTTGAAGGCCGGATCCAGACCGGCGGTAAGGCACCCTCCGGAAAGATCAAGCATCATGTCCTCGTCTGTACCGGCGGCGGATGCATTGCATCGGGTGCGCTCGATGTCAAGGCCGCGCTGGAACAGGAAATCAAGCGGCTTGGCCTGGCTTCCCAGGTGAAGGTGTTTGCTACCGGGTGCCTGGGTCCCTGTGCGGTTGGTCCCGTGGTCGTGGTCTATCCCGAAGGGACATTCTACGAGAATCTCACGCCGAAGCGCGCGGTCCGGATTGCCCGGGAACACCTGAAGAAAGGGAAGATTGTGGAGGAGTTTGTCCACAAGAAGGAGCCCTTCCAAACCCCCGTGCCGGCCATGAAGGACATCGAGTTCCTGAACAAGCAGACCAAGATCGTCCTGCGCAATTGCGGCATCATCGATCCCCTCAGTATTGAGGAGTATATCGGGCGCGACGGGTATCTGGCGTTGGCCAAAGTCCTGACCACGATGAAGCCCGACGAGGTCATTGAGACCATTAAACAATCCGGCCTGCGCGGGCGGGGCGGGGCGGGGTTCCCAACATGGATGAAGTGGAGCCTGACCCGTAAGGCGGCGGGCGGTGAGAAGTACATGCTCTGCAACGCCGATGAGGGCGATCCCGGAGCGTTCATGGATCGTAGCGTGCTGGAGGGCGACCCCCACAGCGTGATCGAGGCCATGGTTATCGGCGCCTATGCGGTGGGCGCGTCAAAGGGGTTTGTGTATTGCCGTGCGGAATATCCGTTGGCGGTGGAACGGTTGACCAAAGCCATTGAAAGCGCCCGGGAGTCCGGCTTTCTGGGGAACGCCATTTTCGGATCGGATTTTAATTTTGACCTTGAAATCCGAATGGGAGCAGGCGCTTTTGTCTGCGGCGAGGAAACCGCGCTCATGACCTCCATCGAGGGGCAGCGCGGCGAGCCGCGCCCGCGTCCCCCCTTCCCGGCGAACAAGGGACTCTGGGGCAAGCCCAGCGTTTTAAATAATGTGGAAACCTATGCCTCCATCCCTGCCATTATCAATCGGGGGGCGGACTGGTTTGCCTCGTACGGAACCGGGAAGAGCAAGGGGACCAAGGTGTTCGCGCTGGCTGGTGCCGTGACCATGACGGGGCTGGTGGAAGTGCCGGTCGGAACCCCGCTCGGCGAGATCATCTATGATATCGGGGGCGGCATCCCCAACGGGAAGAAGTTCAAGGCGGCCCAGATTGGCGGGCCCTCAGGCGGGTGTATTCCGCGCCAGCACCTTAATGTGCCGGTGGACTATGAATCCCTGGCGGAGCTCGGCGCGATCATGGGATCCGGCGGCTTGATCGTCATGGATGAGGACACCTGCATGGTGGATGTGGCCCGTTATTTCCTGGATTTTGTTCAGGATGAGTCGTGTGGAAAGTGCGTGCCCTGCCGCGTGGGCACCAAGCGAATGCTCGAGATTCTTGACCGGATTTGCGAGGGCCATGGCGAGATGGAGGATATCGATCGCCTGATCTCGCTGGGACACCAGATCCGCGACACGGCTCTGTGCGGACTCGGTCAGACGGCCGCCAATCCGGTTCTTTCGACGATCCGGCATTTCCGGAACGAGTACGAGGCGCATATCCGGCAGAAGCATTGCGAAGCCGGGATTTGCCCCGGGCTGGTTCGGGCTCCCTGCCAGAGCGCCTGTCCCGCCCATGTGGATGTTCCGGGATTTGTATCGCTGGTTGGCGAGAAACGGTATTCCGAAGCGTTAAAACTGCATCGTGAGCGCAATCCGTTTGCCTCGGTTTGTGCCCGGGTCTGTTTCCATACCTGTGAGGATAAGTGCCGCCGGGCCTCGCTCGATGATTCCGTTTCGATCCGGGGCATCAAGCGCTACATGGTGGATCAGGAGCTCAAGCCCCTGATTCCCGCCGTCCGGGAGAACAAGGAAAATGCGAAGCGCAAGGTGGCGATCATCGGTGCCGGTCCGGCAGGCTTGTCCTGCGCCTATTTTCTGGCCCGGCTGGGGTATCAGCCGAAGGTCTTCGAGGCGGAACCGCGGCCCGGGGGCATGCTGGTGCAGACCATTCCGGCCTACCGGTTACCGCGTGAGTTGCTGGCCCGGGAAATCCGGATGATTGAGCGGATGGGGGTGGAGATCAAGACGGGTAAGAAACTCGGTCGCGACTTTACCCTGGAGTCCCTCAAGAATCAGGGCTATGACGCCGTCTTTGTGGGCGTTGGTGCACCGGATGGAGTTCGTGTGGAGATGCCGGGCAGTGACGCCCGGGGCGTGGTTGAATCCATTGCCTTCCTGCGCGAATATAATCTCCGGGGGTCCGTCAAGGTGGGCAAGAAGGTGATCGTGGTCGGTGGCGGTAATGCGGCGATTGACGCCGCCCGGACCGCGCTGCGCCTGGGCGCGGCGGTGACGGTGGTGTACCGGCGCACCGAAGCAGAAATGCCGGCTTATGCCGAGGAAATCGAGCAGGCCCGCCAGGAGGGGGTTATTCTGCAGACGCTGACTGCGCCCGAGGAAATCATCGTCAAGAACGGTTCCGTGGCTGGGATGCGCTGCCGCCGGATGAAGCTGGGCGAGTTTGACCGGTCCGGCCGTCGCCGCCCGGAAGGGAGCGGGGAGGAACTGGTGCTGGATGCCGACCAGGTCATTTTGGCCATCGGCCAGACACTGGATGCCAAAAAGGTGATTGGCGATCTTCCTGTTGAATTGATCGGGAAGAGCCAGATCATGGCGGAGGCCCTGACGGGAAAAACGAGCGTTCCCTGGCTCTTTGCCGGTGGCGATGCCGCCGTGGGCCCGTCGTCCGTCGTGGAGGCCGTGGCGTCCGGCGAGCGCGCGGCGGTCGGGATGGATGCGTACCTGACGGGTGAATCGCACGCCTTCTGGCGGGTCGAGGCGGTCGTGGAGACCGGGTTTGATCCCGATGCCGATCCCCGGATGGATCCCCGTGGCACGCTGGTGCTGTTGCCGGCGGAACGGCGGACAAATAACTTTGATGAAGTGGAGCAATCCTGGTCGGAGACTGAGGCCGTGCGACAGGCCCGCCGGTGTCTCCGGTGTGATTACAGGGCGAAGGAAGAAAGCGAGAGTGTGCCATGCCGAAAGTGACCATAGATGGGACTTCAGTGGAGGTTCCCGAGGGGACCTCGATTCTCAATGCGGCAAAATTGGTTGGGGTCAGGATTCCGACGTTATGTCACATGGAGGACATTCATGCCATCGGGGCCTGCCGCGTTTGCGTGGTGGAAGTGGAGGGGGCCAAAACCCTCGCCGCCTCTTGTGTCATGCCGGTGTTCGACGGAATGAAAATCTCGACCCACACCAAACGGGTTCGTGAGGCGCGGCGGACGGTGGTGGAGTTATTGTTGTCCGAGCATAATGGCGATTGCCAGGTGTGTGACCGCAATAACGACTGTGAACTTCAGGCTCTGGCCCATGAACTCGACATCAAGTCGATCCGGTTCGAAGGCGTCAAAACCGCAGCGGGTTTGGATACGAGCACGCCGGGTGTGGTTCGTGACAACGGCAAGTGCATCAAATGCCGGCGGTGTGTGGCGGTATGCGGGCAGATCCAGTCGGTGGGGGCACTTTTCCCGCAGTTCCGTGGCTTTAAAACCGTGATCGGTCCCGCGTTCGGCGCGGATCTCGAGACGGTGGCCTGTGTCCAGTGCGGACAATGCGCGGCGGTGTGCCCCGTGGGGGCCATTTCCGAAAAAAGCCATATCTCGGAGGTGTGGAAGGCGCTGGACGACAAATCCAAGACCGTGGTGGTTCAGGTGGCACCGGCGGTGCGCGCTTCATTGGGTGAATGTTTCGGGATGGAACCCGGTACCCTGGTGACGGGCAAAATGGTGGCGGCCTTGCGGCGGCTCGGTTTTTCAGCGGTGTTCGACACCAATTTCACCGCCGATCTGACCATCATCGAGGAAGGACACGAGCTGTTGCATCGCCTGACGCTGGCGGTCAAGGATAAGAAGCCCGTGGCCCTGCCTCAGTTCACCAGTTGTTCGCCCGGCTGGATCCGCTACATGGAGTATTTCTATCCCGAAATGCTGCCGTACCTTTCCTCCTGCAAATCGCCCCAGCAGATGTTTGGCGCGCTGGCGAAGACCTATTGGGCCGGGAAAGTCGGAAAGAAGGCGGAGGACATCGTTGTGGTTTCCGTGATGCCGTGCCATGCCAAGAAATCCGAATCCGAGCGGCCGGAGATGAATGACAGCGGTGTGCGGGATGTGGATGTGGCACTGACCACCCGTGAGTTGGGCCGGATGATCAAGGAGGCGGGAATCGACTTCACTATGCTTCCGGAAGAGGGAATGGATTCCCTCATGGGAGCCTCAACCGGTGCGGCGGATATTTTCGCCAATAGCGGCGGGGTGATGGAAGCGGCGCTTCGGACCGTGTGGGAAGTGGTTACCGGACGGGAGTTGCCGTTCCTAAATCTCCATGTGCCGCCCCTGATGGGATTGAGCGGGATCAAACAAGCGGAAGCGACACTCACCGGTACGCTTCCGGCGTGGTCCTTCCTGGAGGGAGTCACCGTCAAGGTGGCGGTGGCGTCCAGCCTCAGCAATGCCAAGGTGCTGGTGGACAAGATCAAGACGGGCGAAGTGTCGTATCACTTCGTGGAAATCATGACGTGCCCCGGCGGCTGCATCGGCGGGGGCGGCCAGCCTCGCAAGACGACCAACGAAATCCGGCAGAAGCGAATCAACGCCATCTACCGGGAGGATGAGGGGAAGAAACTCCGGAAATCGCACGAGAACCCGGAGGTTCTTAAGATCTACGCGGAGTTTCTGGGTGAACCCCTCGGCAAAGTCTCCCATCACCTCCTTCATACGGAATATGGTGCCCGGCAACGGGTCTAATCCCATGAGGGTGGGGACGGCTCTCCGAGCCGTCCGGGGCGGCCTCGGAGAGGCCTCCCTGCCCTGAAGGAGGAATCAAAGTCGGATAATTCTCTACATCAGAATTTTGTCTAAAATGTTAAAACTTTAACGTTAAACATTTGACAGAGCTTGGGGCGATGGTGTAAACGTCTTTCCTTTCAAAAAAGGCCCCTTATGAACACTGAAGACATGACCCGCTTAAAAATTCCGGTGGCGGTGGTTCGGCGGATGCCGAAATACCTGACCCAGGCCCAATACTTGCGTCAGGAAGGGGTGCAGTGGGTATCGTCGTTGTCCCTGGCCGAGGCGTTGGGCCTGACAAGTTCCACCGTGCGGCAGGATCTTTCACACATTGATTTTCAAGGGGTTTCCAAGCGCGGGTATTCAACCGTGGGCCTTGAGGCTGCTCTCGCCCGGACCCTCGGGGTTGACCATGACATCACCTGCATCCTGGTCGGTGCCGGAAACCTGGGCCGGGCCCTTGCCCTGCATGAGGGATTCGGGCGGCAGGGCTTCAAGATTGTTGGCGTGTTTGACAGTTCTCCCGCCGTTGTGGGGAAAAAGGTCGGGCATTTTATTGTCCGGCCCATGGCGGATCTGGTCGCCGTGGTGGCGCAGCAGAAAGTGGAGATCGGCATCCTGTCCGTTCCGCACGAGGCGGCACAGGCCGTGGCCGACCAGTTGATTTTGTCGCGAGTGCGCGGGTTGTTGAACCTGACCACCGCGCATCTCCGGACGCCGGCGGCGGTACCGGTGGTGGATACCCGCGTTTTGTCGAGTTTAAGGGAATTGGCCTATTCGGTGAGGAGCCGGCAGGTATAGGATTGAAAAGGGGTTCAGGGTTCGGGGTTGTAGTGCTTTAGAAAGGAATCATGATGAGTAATCCAATGGAGCAGTTGCTTGAACGGCGCGAAAATGCCGAAAAACGACTTCGCCGGGAGAAATTTAACGCCAAGGTTCGTATCACGGTGGGATCCGCCACCTGTGAGAATGCGGCCGGGGCGCCTGACGTTTTCAAGAAGATTGAGGAATTGATCAGGAAGCACGGCTTGAAGGATGTTACCCTGAGCCGCGTGGGTTGTACCGGCCGGTGCGACATGGAGCCGGTGGTGACGGTGTTCAGCCAGCGAACCACTCCTGTGAAATACATCGCCATGACGCCCGACAAGGTGGAGAAGGTGTTCGACTCGCATGTCCTGAAGGCGATTCCGCTCAAGGCTCTGGCGATGCCCGTCGGGGTCGTTCAGGATACGGATTTCACCGAGGAGAAGCTCTGGGCGGATGCGAGACTCACGGACCGGTTTTCGTCCGTTTTCGGTGATGTTCACTTTTTTGGCAAGCAGATGCGCATGACGCTGCGCAACTGCGGCGTGATTGACCCCGAGGACATGGATGAATATCTCATGGTTCGCGGCTACCAGGCGGCGGTGAAGGTCCTCACCGAGATGACGCCCAATGATGTGGTCAATACCGTCATTAAGTCGGGCCTGCGTGGTCGCGGCGGCGGCGGGTTTTCAACGGGGGTTAAATGGAATTTCGCCCTCGCCCAGAAGAACGAGGAGAAGTACATCGTCTGCAATGCAGACGAGGGGGATCCCGGTGCGTTCATGGATCGCAGCACCATCGAGGGTGATCCCCACACCGTGATTGAGGGCATGATCATCGGAGGCTATGCGATTGGCGCCCGGGTGGGTTATGTGTACATTCGGGCCGAGTATCCCCTCGCCATCAAGCGGCTGGAGCTCGCTATTGCGGCGGCCCGCCAGGCGGGGTTCCTCGGAACCGGAATTTTTGGAACGAACTGGGATTTTGACATCGAGATCCGGCTCGGCGCAGGCGCATTTGTGTGCGGCGAGGAAACCGCCCTGATCCGGTCGATCGAAGGGGAACGCGGCATGCCGCGGCCCCGTCCGCCGTATCCCGCCGCGTCGGGGTTGTGGGGCAAGCCCACGGTGATCAACAATGTTGAAACCTTTGCCAACATCCCCGTGGTGATTCTGGATGGGCCCGAATGGTTTTCGTCCATCGGTACGGCCAAGAGCAAGGGAACCAAGGTCTTCGCCCTGGCCGGAAAAGTCTGCAACACAGGCCTGGTTGAAGTGCCCATGGGCACAACGCTGCGGGATGTGGTGTACGGAGTCGGCGGCGGCATTCGCGACGGAAAGAAATTCAAGGCGGTCCAGACGGGCGGCCCCGCGGGCGGCTGCCTGCCCGAATCGTACCTCGACACCCCGGTGGACTATGAGTCGTTGACGGCGGCCGGCTCGATGATGGGCAGCGGTGGCATGATCGTGATCGACGAGGATTCCTGCATGGTGGACGTGGCCCGGTTCTTCCTGGATTTCACCCAGGACGAGTCCTGCGGAAAATGTACCCCGTGCCGGGAGGGGACCAAGCGCATGCTGGAAATCCTGCAGCGCATCACCTCGGGGCGTGGGGTTGAAGGCGATATCGAGAAGTTGCTGCGTCTGGGCGACACGATCAAGCGAACGTCGTTGTGCGGCCTGGGTCAGGCATCGCCGAATCCGGTGATCAGCACGATCAAGCATTTCCGTGACGAATATGAGGCGCATATCCGCGAGAAGCGGTGCCCGGCGGGTGTCTGCGCGGGGCTCCTCACCTTTTCGATCATTGCGGAGAAGTGCATCGGGTGCGGGGCCTGCAAGCGCAAGTGTCCCGTTCCCTGTATCGCGGGGAAGCCGAAGGAAGTTCATGAAATTGATCAGGCCCGCTGTATCAAGTGCGGGCAGTGTTTTGAGGCATGCAAGTTTGACGCAGTGAAGAGGAGCTAGTCATGACAACAGAAAAAAAAGTAACGCTGTGGATTGACGGCGTCAAGGTGACGGTGCCTGAAAAGACCACCATTCTCCAGGCGGCCGACTCAATCAATATCAATGTTCCCAGCCTGTGCTATCACCCCGACCTGAGCGTGATTGGCGCCTGCCGGGTTTGCGTGGTGGAGGTCGACGGGCAACGCAATCCGGTGGCTTCCTGCTCGTATCCGGTGGCCGAGGGAATGAAGGTCAAGACCTCCTCGCCCCTGCTGCGGCGCCTCCGTCGTGATGTCGTTGAGCTGATCCTGGACAATCATCCCCAGGATTGCCAGTCGTGCGTGCGGAACGGAACCTGCGAGTTGCAGAAGCTGGCCTACGATCTGGGGGTCCGGGAACGCCTGTTCGAGGGCGAACGCAAGCGCTTTCCCGTGGACACTTCGTCCCCGGTGCACCGCAATCCCGAGAAGTGCATCTTGTGCGGCCGCTGTGTGCGGGTTTGTGATGAGGTGCAGGGCGTTCATAATCTGAGCGTCCAGCACCGCGGTTTCCATAATGTCGTGGCTCCGGCGCATGACTGCAAGATGATTGATTCCGTTTGTATTCATTGCGGGCAGTGCGTCAACGTCTGCCCCACAGCCGCCTTCACGGAGCAGGATGCCACGGAGTCGGTGTTCGAGGCCTTGTCGAACCCGGATCTTCATGTCGTGGTTCACACCGCGCCGGCGATCCGGGCTACGATCGGCGAGGGGTTCGGGTTCCGGCCGGGCACGCCGGTGACTGGAAAGCTGGTCACGGCACTGCGTATGGCCGGCTTTCACAAGGTGTTCGACACGAATTTCGGAGCCGACCTCACGATCATCGAGGAGTCCACGGAGTTTCTGAGCCGGGTCCAGAAAAAAGAACGGCTCCCGTTGATCACATCCTGTTCGCCCGGGTGGGTGAATTTCATGGAGCGCTTTTATCCGGAGCTGATTCCCCTGACCTCTACCTGCAAGTCGCCGATGAGCATGCTATCGACGCTTCTGAAAACCTACTACGCCCAGCAGATGGGAGTGGATCCCGAGAAAATCTTTGTGGTGGCGGTGATGCCCTGTACGGCCAAGAAGTTCGAGGCGAAACGCTCCGAGCACATGGCGCCGTGGGGCAAACCCTATACGGATGCGGTGCTGACCACCCGGGAACTGGTCTGGATGCTGAAGTGTCTCGGTGTGGATTTTCATAATCTTGAGGACAGTGCCTTTGACTCCCCGCTCGGAGTCTCCTCGGGTGCGGCGGATATCTTCGGCGCGACAGGCGGCGTCATGGAGGCGGCTTTGCGTACGGCCTACGAGAAGATTACCGGGCAGGAGCTGGAAGCCCTTGATTTCGAGACGGTTCGCGGGGTGGAGGGCGTCAAGGAGACGTCGATCCAGATCAATGGCCTGACCATCAATATCGGCGTGGCCAATGGTCTCCAGAACGCCAAGAACCTGCTGGACCGCGTCGCCAGCGGCGAGAAGCAATACCACATCATCGAGATTATGGCGTGTCCGGGCGGTTGCGTGGCCGGTGGCGGGCAACCCTATCCGCCCCGCGGTATGCATGTGCTGGACCCGGAGTTGGGTCGATTGCGGGCCAAGGCGCTCTACTCGATTGACGGCAGCAAGTCGCTGCGGAAATCGCATGAGAATCCCGCCATCGAACTGTTGTATGAGAATTTCCTGGGCGCGCCGAACAGTCATCTGTGCCATGAGTTGCTGCATACCCATTATGAACCCAAGACCCCGCGAGGTGTGAAATGAAGAACGAACTGCTTCAAAAGGAAATAGACAAGGCGATGGCTCTCCTGCCCGAGCCGGTGGTGCGCTACATTCAGGACTGTGCGAAGAAAAAAAACCCGAACAGCCATCTGATTTCGGTGCTTCACAAGGTTCAGGAACACTTCGGGTTCCTCGCCAGGGAACATATGGACGCGGTGTCCGTGTTGATGCAGATCCCGGCGGCGAAGGTAACGGGAGTGGCAAGCTTCTACCATTTCTTCAACTTCACCCCGCGCGGAAAACACCGGGTTTCGCTCTGCATGGGAACGGCGTGTTTCGTCAAGGGTGCGGGCAAGGTGTTGGACAAGCTTCAGGACTTACTGGGGATCAAAGTGGGTGAAACGTCCGCCGATGGCCTGTTTTCCATTGATGTGGCCCGTTGCGTCGGCGCCTGTGCGCTGGCTCCGGTGATGATTGTGGATGAAAAGGTCTACGCCGGAGTGAAGCCAGACCAGCTTGTCAAAATCCTGGGCGAGTACGGGTTCAATCCCAAGAAGGCGAAAAAGTAGGGAGCAGGGTTCAGGAGTCAGGGTTCAGGCGGAAACTTCCTTCCTGACCCCTGACCCCTGACCCTTTTCTTCCCTCTTTCTCCCCCTGCCTGAGGTGGCCCGGAGAGACGCCGAAGGCGCGACGGAACGCCCTTGAGAAATTATAGGGGTCGCTGAACCCCAGCTTGTCGGACACTTCCTTGATCATCAGGTCGGAGTTCTGGATGAGTTCCGCCGCCCGGTTCAGGCGCAGGTGCTGAAGATAGCGGAAGGGGCGTTCACGCCCGAACCGCTGGAACAGACGGCACAGGTAGGCCAGATCCACATGGCAGGCCAGGGCCACTTCGTTCAGGCTTTGGACGGAAAGGTAATTCTCCTCAATGAACCGGCGACAGCGCTGGTAGGTGGCGAAGGCCCCTGAGGCGGAATCTCCGCACGGTGCGGCCAGATCCCCGATTTTCATGATCAGGTATTGAACGGCGACCGTACACATGCGGTGCCGGTCGGGATGATCCCCGCGCCCGTGCCGGATCAGATCCTCAAATACCTGCTGGATCTGCTCCGGATGGAGGATCCGGCATACGGTGCCCGGTGACAGCCGGCACTCCTTCATCAGCTCCCGCCCGGCTTCGCCGCTGAGGACCACGAAATATTTGGTCAGTGGCTGTGCGGGATCGCACTGGATGCGGTGCGAAAGCCCCCGGCTGTAGGTGAAGACCGTGCCTGCCGTCAGCCGGTGGGAGACGCCCCGGAGAGTCAGTTGTCCGGCGCCCCTGGCGACAAATTCAATGATGGGGTGGGGAAATCCCTCGCGATTGATCTCGTAATCAGGGCGACAGTGCTCCACCCCGCCGCTGATGACCGTCAGCGGCGTCCGTTCACCCGGGTTCAGGCGCAGGTAGAACCGCTGCGCGGAGAAAACCTGCTCACTGAAATACCGGGGTTCGACGGGGTTCATGAGGGAAAGAATACCCGCTTGGGTCTTTCAAGAAAAGTCAAAAAATGACATCTTGGCGTCAATGGCGGCCATTGGCTGACGGGCGGGGATTGGTAGGATGTCAGCAACCAACCAAATAGGAGAATGTAAGTATGACTTCATGGATCGGTGGATTTCCAAAAATCGGTATTCGTCCCACGATTGACGGGCGGCGGATGGGGGTTCGCGAGTCGCTTGAAAAACAGGTTATGACCATGGCTGAGACGGCGGTCAAATTCCTGACGGCCAACTTGAAGCAACCGGACGGCAAGCCGGTGCAGTGTGTCATTGCCGATACCTGCATTGGCGGGGTGACTGAAGCTGCGGCGTGTGCCGACAAGTTTCGCCGCGAGGGCGTAGGCGTTTCGCTGACTGTGACGCCTTGCTGGTGTTATGGCAGCGAGACGATGGATATGGATCCCACGATGCCCAAGGCGGTGTGGGGATTCAACGGCACCGAGCGTCCCGGCGCGGTGTATCTGGCCGCCTGCCTGGCGGGCCACAATCAGAAGGGGCTTCCGGCCTTCGGGATTTACGGGCGTGATGTCCAGGACAAGGGTGACACCACGATTCCCGCCGATGTGCAGGAGAAACTTCTCCGTTTTGCCAAGGCCGGTTTGGCCGTGGCCACCATGCGCGGAAAATCCTATCTCTCATTGGGCGGTGTCTCGATGGGTATTGCCGGGTCGATCGTGGATCAGCCCTTCTTCGAGGAATTCCTAGGCATGCGCGTCGAGTGCGTGGATATGAGCGAGTTGACCCGCCGTATCGAGGAAAAGATCTATGATCCCAAGGAATTTGAAAAGGCCTACGCCTGGACGCGTAAGAACTGCAAGGAGGGCGAAAATGTCAACCGCACGCCCCGTGATTCCAAGCGCAAGGACTGGGAGTGGGAGACCGTGGTCAAGATGACCCTGATCGCCCGCGACCTGATGCAGGGCAATCCGCGCCTGGCACAACTGGGCTTCGGCGAGGAAGCGCTCGGGCACAACGCCATCGCCGGCGGATTCCAGGGTCAGCGTCAATGGACCGACCACTATCCCAATGGCGACTTCATGGAGGCGATGCTGACATCGTCCTTCGACTGGAACGGCCGTCGTGCGCCGATGGTGATGGCGACCGAGAACGACAGCCTGAACGGAGTGTGCATGTTGTTCGGTTACCTGCTGACCAATACGGCCCAGATTTTCGCCGATGTGCGTACCTTCTGGAGCCCGGATGCGGTCAAGCGCGTGACTGGGATGAAGTTGACTGGCCCGGCGGCCAACGGGTTGATTCATTTGATCAATTCCGGCGCGGCGACCCTCGACGGGTGCGGCGAACAGTCTATTAACGGCACGCCGGCGATGAAGCCTTTCTGGGATATCACCGAGGCGGAAGCGCAGAAGTGTCTGAAGGCCACAACCTGGCCGCAGGCGGTCTATGAATACTTCCGCGGCGGCGGCTTCTCGTCGTGCTATCTGTCACGCGGCGGTATGCCGATGACCATGATGCGCGTCAGCCTGGTCAAGGGCCTGGGTCCGATTCTCCAGATTGCGGAAGGCTGGTCCGTGGATATTCCCGGAAAGGTTCACAAGACCCTCAGCGAACGCACCAACCAGACGTGGCCGACCACGTGGTTTGCGCCGAAGCTGACGGGCAAGGGTGCCTTCAAGGATGTCTACAGCGTGATGAACAACTGGAGTGCCAACCATGGCGCGATCAGTTACGGGCATGTGGGCGCGGATCTGATTTCGCTGGCCGCGATGCTGCGCATTCCGGTGGCCATGCATAATGTCGAAGAGGACAGTGTTTTCCGCCCCAGCACCTGGGGCTTGTTCGGCGAGCAGGATGCGCAGGGCGCGGATTACCGGGCTTGCAAGAACTTCGGCCCGCTATACGGTTGAGATCTCGCTCAAGGGGTCAATAAAAAGGGCTGCCGAAAGGCAGCCCTTTTTTATTGATTGGATTTCCCTGAACCCTTTTTCCCGGTCCACTATCCCAGAATGGTTCGAATCACATCCGCCGCCGTGTAGTCAGGTTTGCCCTGGCGGCAGAACTGGCCGACATGGATGTAGTCATCGCCGAGTGTGACCACTGGCGGTTCATGGGTTCCGTTGCTTAAGCTCTGGGGATATCCCACATCAGCGACGAGCCCGTTGCACAGGCACTTGCGGTTGAGGGTGTCCTCGGCTTTTCCGCCCTTGGCGACATACGAGGCCACGGGTTCTGCGGGGCACCGGTATCCGATGGCTCCGTCTTCCTTGCGGTACACTTCCCGGAGGAAGCCCAGATCGCACCGCCGTTGACGCCTGGCGTAGACCTCCGGTTCCGAGAGTGTTCCCTCAAGCTTGGCCACCTTGAAGGGGAATCCAGTGGGCGAGGCGAGGGGATCTGTGAAGATTTCGGCCTTGCCGTCGAGTGCCTTTTGAACCAGGGCGCGTCGGAATTCCGTTGTCAGGCCCGATTCCTCGCAGAGGGCGAACGCCGAGCCCGCCTGGATGCCGGTGGCACCCTCGGCCAGGGCCTTGCGGAGCCCCTCAGCAGAGCCATAGGCACCCGCGAGCCAGAAGGGCACATTCATGGCCCGGAAGGCTTCCAGATTGACGACATCGCGTGGGCCGTAGATCGGTTCACCGGTCGCGGAGAGTTGAAGCCTTCCGCGGGGTGGGGCGTTGTGACCGCCTGCCAGGGGGCCTTCAATGATAAATCCCTGGATGGAGCCGGTTGCCCGGCGCAACAGCATGGTGGCCAGGGTATCGGAGGCCACGATTGGAAGAAACGCGGGGCGCTCCAGAGGATTCAGCGACAGGTTGTCTTCCATGAAATCGTGGGGATTGAAGGTCATCCGGTAACTTTCAGCGCCCTTCAAGCCAGCCACATAGATGGGATAGGAAACACTTTCGTGCCGGACCAGGGTGTCCAGGATGCCGGGAACCTCCAGAGGAATTCCCGCGCCCATGACCACGACACTGACTCCCGCCAGCATGGCTCCGTAAATGGAGGGAAGATGGGGAAGCTGAATTTTTTCGAGATAGTTGATGCCGACCGGATTGGAGTGTCCTTCCCGTGCCAGAAATACCTCAACGAAGTTGGCCGCAATGCACATTTCCTGCGGAGCGCGATTCCCTTCAACCGTATGGAACCCGCTACTCTTGTAGGTAGCGGAAACCGCCTTCCCGCCGGGAATGAAATAGGTGTCCAGAATACGCTGAACCATTTTCGGGAAGGGAAAATGACTGAGCGCCCTGCGCATATGGCCTTCGGGATCGCCATCCTGGAGCCGTCGGATCAGGATATGATCGAGCCCGGTTCCTGAGACGAGTCCCAATTGTCCGATTCGCGAAACGGTTTGGGCCAGCCGCCAATTTGACACGCCGGTACCCATTCCCCCCTGAATAATTTTCTGAACAACCGCTTTCATGACTACCATATTGCACATTTCAGGAGATAATTGCCACAAAGAATCATCGGGGCATCAATAATAATGGACGGTGTCGTCAGAACAGGTTGACGGACTGATGAGGCCTGATTAAACTTCGCCGTGTTGTTATGCAAAACATTGACCTCATCCTGACCTTGACGGGCGGCCTGGCCGCCGCCCTCGTGTTGGGATACCTCATGAACCGGCTCAAGATCTCCGCGATTGCGGGTTACCTGATCGCCGGAATCGTCGTCGGCCCCCATACTCCGGGATTTATTGCCAACCGGGAGCTGGCCTCGCAAATGGCGGATATTGGAATTATCCTCCTCATGTTCGGGGTCGGTATTCAATTCAACTTCAAGAAGCTCGCCGGAGTGAAGCGCCTGGTGGTGCCCGGCGCCCTTCTTCAAAGTCTGATCACCGCCTTACTGGGAACTCTGGTCGCCCTGGCCTTTGGCCTGGGCCTGAAGGCGGGCGTGGTCTATGGATTGGCCTTGTCGGTGGCGAGTACGGTGGCGATGATCCGTGTGTTTTCTGATGCCAGCCGTCTGCATACTCCGGCGGGGAACCGCGCCACCGGGTGGCTTGTCATGGAGGATCTCTTCATGGTTTTCGTCCTGATTCTTCTTCCCGCTGTGCTGGGAGAAGGGCAGCGCTCTGCTGTTGACCTGATTCGTGTGACCGGGTTTGCCGTCATTAAAATTCTGGCGGTCATTGCGGCTACCTTTCTGCTCGGGGGGCGCGTCATTCCCTGGATCCTCAGGCATATTGCCGCGACGCGATCGCGTGAATTGTTCACGTTGACCATCCTGGTGACCGCGCTCGGAATTGCGGTGGGGGCCTCGGTTCTATTCGGCATTTCCATGGCGTTAGGCGCCTTGATGGCCGGGATGGTGGTCGGACGGTCGGATTTCAGTATGAGGGCGGCGACTGAGGCGTTGCCCATGCGCGATGCCTTTTCGGTCCTGTTCTTTGTTTCGGTCGGGATGCTGTTCGAGCCGGCCCGTCTGTTCGATACGCCGGCCTTTGGGCTCGCCACTCTGGCGTTGGTTCTGCTCGGAAAGCCTGTTGTGGCAGGGATCCTGATGATAATCCTGGGATGCCCCACCCGGAATGCGTTGACCCTTTCCCTCGCTCTCGCCCAGATCGGAGAATTTTCATTTATCCTCGCGGGCGTTGGCAGCAGAATGGGTTTGCTCGACACCGGTACGGGAAACCTGCTGGTCGTGGCCTCTATCCTGTCCCTTATTCTCAACCCGTTTCTCCTGCGACTGGCTGACCCGGTTGAGGCCTGGCTGGCCCGCCATCCTCGCCTCTGGCGCCGGCTTAACCGGATCGGGGGATCCATTCAGGAGGCGCAGAGTGATCGTGATGGCGGGGGCGGGACTGCGGATCGACGCCGGGCCGTTCTGGTGGGGTACGGGCCTGTTGGCCGGACACTGGCTGACCTGTTGCATGAGCATGCCGTCGAGACGACGGTTGTCGAAATGAATCACGACACCATTCAGCGCCTGAAAGCGCGATCCATAACCGCTGTGTACGGGGATGCCAGCCACGCAGAGGTTTTGAAGGCCGCCGGGACTCACCAGGCCGGCACCCTGATTCTCAGTGCACCGGGTATTCCCACCGCGGCGGATATCATCAGGCAGGCCCGTGCCATGAATCCGGACATTCGTATTTTGGTCAATACGAGCTATCTGAGCGAGTGCCCTGTTCTCGAAACAGCCGGGGCGGATGAAGTGTTTTCCGGAGAGGCGGAGGTGGCTTCGGCGATGTGCATTTCGGTCCTTCGCCGTCTGGGCGCGAAACCCGATGAAATACACCGGGCTGGCGACCGCATCCGCACGACCTTGGATACTTCTTGTGCGAAGTGAAGGGGTCGATAGAATGGCCGATAGTTTTTTGTTAAAACAAATAAGGAGCTTCTTATGCATAACGCTTTGAGACGTCTGGCGGTTTTGGGAATGGTGGCGGGACTGGGATTGGCTGCCCTGGCGGCGGAGACTCTGGCCCCTGCCAATGGGGCGGAGCCGGCCGTGGCCGCTCCGGCAAAAAGCCCCGCCTTATCCAAGCAACGGTATGATCTCATTCTGGCCAATCTTGACGCCGGTGGTGATCTTCTCGTCGTCGCCAACATGGAAGGCTGGATCCAGGACGCCGTTCAGAGCCTAGTCAAGCCCATCACCCTCATGGGCGGAAATGACCCCGAATTCAAGTCGGTGATCGAATGCCTCGGGAAATTCCCGGGCTTCCTTAATAAAAACGGGTTCTACGGACTGCAGGGGTTCGGGGTAAGCATGGTTCCGCGAGCCGATGGCTTGAATGACATGAAGTGTTTTATTGCCCGTGATCCGGCGGTGACCTGGACTCCGCTCTGGCTCGCGATGGTCGGCGGGAAGCCGAGGACCATCGCCTGTACGGATTTCCTTCCTGCGGACACGGAACTCGCCCAGACGGGCACCGGTGAATGTGGCGCCTTGTGGAAAATGATCCGATCAGGCGTGGCAGAACTCGGGACCCCGGCATTTGTCGTCAGCTTCAACAGCCAGATAGCGGTTCTGGCCACCAATTGGGGAGTCAATCTTGATAAGATTTTTGAGTCCATGGCCGGTGAAGCGTTCTTCTCCATCCAGTTCTCAAAGACAAAAACCATGGCCTTGCCCGGAGCTGGGGCCGGGGCACCCGTGAGCATGCCTGAGCCTGCGTTCCTGATGGGCACGGCGGTCAAGGATAACGCGCTGGTGGAGGCTCTTGAAGCGGCGATTGCGAAGAGCGGAATGCTTTCCGTCACGAATCGGGGAGACGGCATCAAAATCATTAAGTTGCCGCTTCCGATTCCCTTCCCGTTCCAGCCGGCGTACACGGTTCATGAGGGATTTTTCCTATTCGGATCCACCCCCGATGTGGTGGCGGCGGGGATCACGGCCTTTCGGGGCAAGACCGGCCTGACGTCCACCCCCGAGTTCCAGAAGGCGTTCAAGGGATTGCCGATGGTCAACAACGGGCTGGCCTACATGAGTCCGCGTTTCATGAACACCGTTATGGATGTTCAGAAGGCGATGATTTCCCGCGATCCGGCCCAGGGGGCGAAGATGGCGGGTCTGATGGACGAGATGATGGGTTGCAAAAAGGACATGAGCGCCGCGAAGGTGTTCCTGAACACGCGCAACGGGCTTTCGGTTGTGGGGATATCATCCGCTGGTGCGAAAGAAATGGCGGCCAGCGTGATGATTGCTCCGGTTGGTCTTATGGCCGCCATTGCCATTCCGAGTTTTATGAAAGCGCGGAGTACTTCGCAGTCGAATGCCTGCATCAACAACCTCCGGATGCTCGAGGCGGCCAAGGAACAATGGGCTCTGGAAAACAAGAAGGCGCAAGGGGATGCCGTGCTGGCTCCAGGCATCCTCAAGTACCTGGGGACAGGGCGAATGCCCATTTGCCCGCAAGGTGGCCGGTACACCTTGAACGTTATCGGGAGAAACGCCCGCTGCTCCATGCCCGGTCATCAGTTGCGGGAGTAGCTAAAAGTGGAGCGTGACGTTTGATGATTTAAAGCCCGCTGAGGAAAATATCCCGCATCAAGGGAGGGTGGCCGGCCAGGAATTGGCCGGCCCTTTTTTTTGCTTCCAGCCAATTGGAAGAGCCTTGGACGGCGGCAAAGAGGGTGTGGCCGAAGACGAAGTTGCGGGCGAAGTAGGGAGTGAAAACCTTCAGTTTGATAAAGGCCTTCTCCGGGCTGAAGTCGTCCTCAAGATAATGGCAGAACCGGTTCCAGACTTCAGCCAGGTCAACCGTCAAGTCCGGATTGTGCCATTGGGCGAAAACCCAGGGACGGGCGGCCGCCATCCGGCCGATCATCAGGCCGCCTGTTGAGGCGAACGCGCCCGCCCGTTCCCGGGCATAATCGATACCGGTGATATCACCATTGGCAATGATGGGGAGTTTTGTTTCCGAAGCCAATTCCGCGTGTAATGCATGGCGGGCGGGAAACCGGTTTAAGGACTCTTCAGCAAACCGCGGGTGTAGGGTGATGGCATCCACGCCTTCGTCCTCCAGAAGTCGGAACCGCTCCTGAAGGACAGCGCGCCAGTCCGGGGTGGGGCGGCCCAGCCGGATTTTTACCAGCAGGGGGCCGGCATGGTGGGGGCGGATGACCCGGATGATGTCGCGCAGGCGGCCGGGGTCATCAAAAAGATTGGAGCCTCCGCCCTGTTGTTGGACGGTGGCGGCAGGGCAGGCCAGGTTGATGTCGATTCCGTCGCCGGCCACGGGGGCAAGGCGGTCGAGCGCCTGCGTGAGTTCCCGGGTATCCACGACGAGGAGCTGGTAAATCACCCGGCCATCGGTGGGGCGGCGTTTCAGCCAGGGGGAGTTTAGTGCATTCTCATGGACGACCATTTTAGCCGAGAGCATTTCAGTGAAGACCCCGCCCATGCCGCCGAAGTCAGAGAGAAGTCTTCGGAAGGCGCTATGGGTAATCCCCGCCATGGGGGCGCAGAAGAGCGGGGGCGAAAAAGAAACGCCCCTCAGGACGAGGGGCGTTCTGCAGAATTCTAAATCCATAAAATTGCCGCGGGCATTACTTGTCAGCGGGTTCCTTTGCCGCCGGCTTTGCTTCTTGAACAGGGCCTTTTCCTGCGGGGGTATTGAAGACAATGCCGTAACGCTTCACAATGGTTGCCGCATCGGTGTCGTCCTTGGATAGATCGACAAGTTCGGTCATCATCTGTTTCAGCTTCATCTCGGCTTGGGCGGCCTGCTCGAGTTGGACCTCCTGCTGGGCGCTGATTCGAAGGCCGTTGGAATGCTGGCTGATTACAATCACCAGGTTCCAGGACAACAGCATGATGCTGCCCAGGGCGATCAGAGTGACGGGAAGAAAGGCGCTGAAGGATTTTTCAGGTGTGGGATTTGTCATGGATCAGGTCTCCTCGGGGGTCTTTTCGACGGCGGTTTTTTTAGAGGGCGCGGTCTGCGCAGCCGGGATGTTGTATCCGTGCTTGGAAAGCAGTTTTCGCATTTTTTCATTCTTGGCGGCAACTGCCGCCATGTCCTGGAGAATGGTGCCTGTGATCTGCTGGGCTTGCTGTCCCAGAACGCCGTTATTCAGTTTCTGCTGGCGCCCCTGGATCTCTTCCTGAATTGCGATATTGCTTTTCGAGGTGATTATGATGGTGGCGCTCAGCCCCACACACAACGCCCCCAGAATCACGGTTGTTGTATACTGCCACAGCTTCATGTTTTCCTCCGGTTCGATTGAAATAAGGGCACGATTATAGCTGGATCAAGCGAGCTGTTGCAATCATTTTGCGTTTTGACCGGAGAATGATAAGGTCACGCGCCGTGAATCTGATTGTGTTGCGCCCTGATGATTTTATTGGTGAAGGAGCGGTCCGGCTTACCGGGCGGCGGGCCGACCATGTTCGCACGGTGCATCGCGCGGCACCGGGTGAAGCCTTGCGTGTTGGATTGCTGAATGGAAAAATCGGAACCGGAGTGGTTCAGAACCCTGACGGGACGGATCTCATGATGAGCGTGACCCTGTCGGACGCCCCCCCGGCTCCGGTGCCCGTGACGCTTCTGCTGGCCATGCCCCGCCCGAAAGTCTTCCGGCGGGTTATCCAGTGTGCCACGTCCCTGGGGATCAAGCGGATTGCCCTGTTCGGGGCCTTCCGGGTTGAGAAAAGTTACTGGCAGAGTCCCTGGCTTGATCTGGATGAACTTCGTCACCAGATGATTCTGGGGTTGGAGCAGGCGTGTGACACCGTGCTTCCGGAAGTGACCCTGCATCCGCATTTCAAACCCTTTGTGGAGGATGTGCTTCCCCTGCTGTCGAAAGGGACGCGGTGCCTGGTGGCCCATCCCGGGCGGGGTGGGTTTTGTCCGGCGGCCATTCCCGGTCCGGTTTCCCTGGCCATAGGACCGGAGGGCGGGTTCACGGACTACGAAATTGAGAGGCTGGTGGGTGCCGGGTTTGAGCCGGTAACGATGGGGCCGCGCATCCTGCGAACCGAGCAGGTTGTTCCGGCGCTCCTGGGACGGTTGCTCGCGGTCTGAAAAAGCTTGCGCCAGACGGGTTTGCGCTTATTATTCCGCCCATGAAAACACAAAAAGTCCTATTCGTTGCCGGGGTATTTTTGAGTGTCCTGTCCGGGGTCGCTGTGGCCGCCACTTCGACGGGAGTAGACGTGGGCGCTCGTTACCATACGAAGCATTCGGAATTTGTCAGTTTGCCTTATGCGGACGGCGACTGGACCTATACGGCGGGCTACGAGATCAACGAGGAGAATTCCATGCTCCAGATTAACTGCGGATTCACCCCTGAATTCAAGGATAACAAGGATCTGGATTACGGGATCACCCCGGAACTGAATCTTCTGGCGAAAGATGGGATTTATCAGGGCGGACTGGGCATTCTTTCCACCTACACCCGTAACGGCGGGGGGAAGAGCGATTGGACGGATATGTACTGGCAGTGGATTCTGGGATTGAATGTTCCGCTGGGTGACCGGCTGAGCATCCAGGCCAACGCCTATTATGTTTTTGAGAGCTGGGGGACCCTGGGCAAGTTCAAGTTTGACGACATCGAGTTCGGTGGCAGTGTCTGCTTTAAATTCTAAGGCAGGCGAGAAACGGGTGTCGGGGGAGGATCGTTGAGTCGTTATGTCCAAACCGGACTCCAAGGTTGAGGGTGCGCTCCGTGAGCTTGCGGCTGTTCTTGTTTCTCTTGGGAAGGACGAGCTTCACGAAGTTCTTTGTACCCTGCTGACCCCGCCGGAACGGGAGAAAATCGCGCTCCGGTGGAAACTGGTCTGCATGCTGGAGGAAGGACTTACCCAGCGGGCCATAGCCTCCGAACTGGGGGTCAGCCTGTGCAAGATCACCCGGGGTTCCCATGAATTGAAGTATGGTCCCCTGGCCTTTCGAAAGGCTATCCGGAAAGCCGTGCAGCAGAAACAGGCCGGAACGTAAACAGGGTTTTGAAAGGGCGAAGGATTATGTTTAAGGCGGTTTCTCGCAAGGTGGATTTCCCGGGACAGGAGCTGGACGTCCTCGAATTCTGGAAAACGGAACGGATTTTCGAGCGGTCGATGGAGCAGCGGAAGGACGCGCCGGAGTATGTCTTTTACGATGGGCCTCCCTTCGCCACCGGATTACCCCACTATGGACATCTGCTGGCCGGCACGATCAAGGATATTGTTCCCCGTTACCAGACCATGCGCGGCCACTATGTCAGCCGCCGGTTTGGCTGGGATTGCCATGGATTGCCGGTGGAATACGAGGTCGAACAGGATCTCAAGATCAGCGGCAAGCGTGACATTGAAAAGATGGGTGTGGATGTTTTCAATGAGCGGTGCCGCAGCATTGTGCTCCGCTACACGAAGGAATGGCGCGAGGTGGTCACCCGCATGGGACGGTGGGTCGATTTTGACCACGACTATAAGACCATGGATCCCGCCTACATGGAATCCATCTGGTGGGTGTTCAATTCCCTCTGGGAGAAGGGACTGATCTATGAGGGTCACCGGATTGTTCCCTATTGTCCGCGCTGCACGACCCCGCTTTCGAATTTCGAGACGAACCAGGGCTACGCCGATGTCCAGGATCCCGCCATCACGATCCGCTTCAAGGTCGAGGGCGCGGACCGGACCTATGTGCTGGCCTGGACCACAACCCCCTGGACCCTGCCGTCCAACATGGCGTTGGCCGTGGGTAAAGACATCGTTTATCTCAAGATCAAGGATGGTGACGATTTCTACTACCTCGCCAAGGATCGTGTGGCCGCCTACTACAAGAAGGGCTCGAAATACGAGATTATTGAAGAATTGACGGGCGACAAACTGGTGGGCGTGACTTATGAACCGCTCTTCCCTTATTACGCCGGGCTCAAGGTCAAAGGCGCATTCCGCGTCATTGCCGCTGATTTTGTCTCAACCGGGGACGGTGCGGGCGTGGTTCACATTGCTCCGGGCTTTGGTGAGGACGATAGTCGTGTCGGTCAGGTGGAGAAACTTCCCGCTCCCTGCCCGGTGGATGAGGAAGGGCGGTTTACCGAGGACATCCCGGATTACGTTGGGCGTGCCGTCAAGGAGGCTGACGCCGATATCATCAAGCGTCTCAAGCAGGAGGGAAAACTGATTCACCAGGCGGTGATCAATCACAGCTACCCGCATTGCTGGCGTTGCGACACCCCTCTGATTTACCGCGCCATCTCGGCTTGGTATGTGAGGGTGGAACAGATCCGTGACCGGATCATCAAGGCCAACAGTCAGACCCGCTGGGTTCCGGAACATCTTCGTGACGGCCGGTTTGGCAAGTGGCTGGAGCAGGCGCGCGACTGGAACATTTCGCGCAACCGTTATTGGGGTGCCCCGCTTCCTGTTTGGCGCAGTGACGACGGCAAGGAAGTCCTCTGCATCGGCTCCGTTGCGGAATTGGAAAAATTGTCAGGCCGGAAAGTCAGCGATCTGCACAAGCATTTTGTCGACAAGATCGAAATTCCATCCCGTGAGGGGCGGGGTATGCTCAAGCGCATTCCCGAAGTGCTCGACTGCTGGTTCGAGAGCGGCGCCATGCCTTATGCGCAGGCGCACTATCCGTTTGAAAACAAGGCCCAGTTCGAGGCTCATTTCCCTGCTGATTTTATTGCCGAGGGACTGGATCAGACCCGTGGCTGGTTCTACACCCTGACCATTCTAGCCACCGCGTTGTTCGATCGTCCGGCATTTCGCAACGTGGTTGTGAACGGCCTCGTGCTGGCCGAGGACGGGCGCAAGATGAGCAAACGCCTGAAGAATTACCCCGATCCGAGCACCATGATCAACCAGTACGGGGCCGATGCCCTGCGGTTGTACCTGGTCAACTCGCCCGTGGTGCGTGCCGAGGATTTGCGCTTCTCTGAGGCGGGGGTCCAGGAATTGCTGCGAAACCTCCTGATTCCACTCTGGAACGCATACGGGTTCTTTGTCACTTACGCCAACGTCGACGGATGGGAGCCGAAGCCCGGCACCCAACAACAAGACAACTCAACAACTCAACAGCCGTCCAATTTGTTGGACCGGTGGATCCGGAGTTCCTTGGAAACGCTTTCGGCCAATGTGACGCAAGCGATGGACAACTATGATCTCCAGAATTCCGTGAGGCCGTTCGTGCGGTTCATTGAGGACCTGACGAACTGGTACATCCGGCGCAGCCGCCGCCGTTTCTGGAAATCGCTGGATGACGGGGACAAGGCGCAGGCCTACGAGACGCTCTACGTTGTGCTGTTGCAGCTCTCGAAGATTGCCGCGCCATTCATTCCCTTTACCAGCGAGGCTATTTACCGGAATTTAAAAACGGCCGGCATGCCGGATTCGGTGCACCTGTGTGATTTTCCCGCTGGGGACAGCGTCCGTCGTGACGCGGCGCTGGAGCGGCAGATGGCGGCAGTGATGACGGTAGTGGCGTTGGGGCGGACCCTTCGCTCCGCGCACGACCTCAAGGTTCGCCAGCCGCTGAAAACCCTGCATGTGGCCTGTCGGAATGCGGAATTGCTAGCCAGCATCGGGGACTTGAAGGACATCATCCTTGAGGAATTAAACGTCAAGGATGCCCAATTCAGGCCGCATGAATCCGATTTTGCGACCCTGAAGGTGAAAGCCAACTTTGCGCGGCTCGGACCCAAGCTGGGGCCGCTAGTGAAAAAAGCCGCCGGAGTCATTGCCGGACTGAAGAGCGAGCAGGTCGAACTCCTGGCGGGCGGCGAATCGGTTTCCCTTACCGTCGAGGGCCAGTCCCTGGTGCTGACGTTGGACGATGTGATCATCGAACATGTGCCGCGTGAGGGCAGTGTTGTGGCCGCCGAGGGCGGTATTGTGGTGGCGTTGGATACGGCGCTGACACCGGCTTTGATCGAGGAAGGCCTCGCCCGGGAGTTTGTCAGCAAGCTCCAGAATATGCGCAAGACAGCGGATTTGGAAGTGACCCAGCGGATTCATGTCCGGTTTACCGGCGATGATGCTGTGCGGGCGGCTGTGGCGAAATATCGGGAGTATATCACCACCGAGACCCTGAGCCTGTCCTGTGAGGCCGTTCCCGAAAAGTCGGATGGTGCCACGGACTGGGATCTCAACGGACATGGGTGTTCGATCATTTTTCGTTTGGCTTGATAAGAAATAATCATGCAGGCGGTTATATTATCAATTGGTGACGAATTGATTATGGGTCAGACGATTGACACCAACTCGGCCTGGCTGAGTGAGCGGTTGGCCGATCTTGGCATCATGACGCTCTATCATAAGACGGTGCCGGATGACGCGACGGCAATTGTCCTGGCGCTGAAGGAAGCTTGCGCCCTGTCCGAGGTGGTGGTGGTGACGGGCGGATTGGGGCCGACTGATGATGATCTTACCCGTCATGCCCTGGCTGCTTTCCTGAAGCGTCCCCTGGATCTTCATCCCCCCTCCCTGGAACGGATTCGCGCGTTTTTCAAGTCACTGGGTAAGGAGATGGCGGTGATCAACCGGATCCAGGCCATGGTTCCCAGGGGTGTAGAGGTGTTGGATAACGACTGGGGAACAGCCCCGGGCATGAAGGTGAAGGTCGGAAAGGTGCTGGTTTTCATTTTTCCGGGGGTTCCCCGCGAGATGATGAAGATGGCGGAGCGGGATGTGTTCCCATTGTTTCAAAATAATGGCGACTCAGCGGTGTTCACAGAGGCGCTTCACACCTTCGGTGCAGGAGAGTCCACGGTGGCTGAGCAACTGGGTGACCTCATGCGCCGCGACCGGAATCCCCTGGTCGGAACGACGGTTTCGCAAGGGGTGGTCACAATCCGGATCCGCAGTGAGGCACCCACCCGGATGCTGGCCCAGAAGCAATTGGCGGCCACTGTGAAGGCCGTCGAAGCTCGCCTGGGAGTCTTGATTTTCGGACGGGGCGGGGAAACTCTGGGGGGGGCTGTGGGTAAGCTTGCTGGCCAAAGGGGAGTCAAGGTGACCACCGCGGAAAGCTGCACAGGTGGACTGGTGGCACAAATGCTGACTGATGAGGCGGGGGCGAGCCAATATTTTATTGGCGGGTGGGTGGTCTATTCCAATGCGATGAAAACGCGTGAATTAGGGGTGCCCACCTCCTTGATCGAGCGGGAAGGAGCCGTCAGCCAGGCGGTGGCCTGCGCCATGGCGGAAGGAGCCTTGAGGCAGGAAGCGGTGGATTGGTCGATATCAACCACCGGCATTGCCGGCCCCGAAGGGGGCTCTTCCGGGAAGCCGGTTGGTACGGTTTGGATCGCTATCGGGCATCGGAGTAAATCGGGAATCAGCACCCAGGCGGAGTGTTTTCATTTTCCGGGATCCCGAACCATGATTCGTGATCGAGCCGCCAAAACCGCTTTGAACAGGCTCCGACTGGAACTGTTGAAATAAGGGCTACTGCCCCATTTCTTCCAAGTTTTTATTCCTCACGTCAGCCGCCGCCTTGATCTGCTCCCGGGCTCTTTGGCCGGCATCCACGGCGGTCTTCCCTGTGAATCCTTCCACAGCCGTTTGAA
>CAJBSZ010000385.1 GCA_903958395.1 uncultured bacterium
AATGGGTTAGGGTTCCGCCGGAGGCGGTAAAAACCTTAAACCTTCGTGATCTTTGTGATCTTCTGTTCAAAATCTTCCTCGATGATATGGCATCAGAACGTCGATTTTTCGCTCTTGGACCCTTAGCTTGATAGCTATGGGTCGCGCAGGCCCTTGCGCGCCGCGGCGGCCAGCGGCTCGTGCTTCGTAGCGAAGGAGAGGCCCTAGGGACAGGCACGAATGGCACCTTCACCCCAGAAAACGGTTGCGCGGGCCTTGTTTTGACGGCTATAGTGAACGCCATGCAAAGACGGATTCCATATGCGGTGGCTAACTATGAGGAGATTGTCGAAGGCCGCTACCATTTCGTGGATAAGACCCGCTTCATCCGCGAACTGGAAAACTACAAAGTCCCCGTCATGCTCCGCCCCCGGCGCTTCGGCAAAAGCCTCTGGTGCTCCATCCTCGAATGCTACTACGACGTCAACCGAAAGAACCGCTTCGACACACTCTTCGCCAACACCGATATCGGACGCACCCCCACCCCGGCCCGCAATTCCAACCTCGTCATGCGCTTCGACTTCTCCAAAGTGGAGGTTAAGCCGAATCTAGCCGCACTGGAAATCTCATTTAATACGCTCTGCAATAAAGCCATGCGGGTCTTCACCTCCAGCTACCGGACTCTCTCCGACTTTGCCGACCCAGCCGAGACGGCTACCGCCAGTGAATCTCTGGAATCCATCCTCAATACCGTTCGCAACGCCGACACCCCGCCCGTCCACATCATCATCGACGAATACGACAATTTCACCAACCAGTTGCTGACCACGCACAAGGATCACCTGTACAAGGAGGTCACCACCGGCGACTCCTTCCTGCGCACCTTCTTCAAAGTCATCAAGGCCGGCATCGGCGAGGGCACCGTCGCCCGGGTCTTCATCACCGGGGTTCTACCCATCACCATTGACGACCTCACCAGCGGTTTCAACATCGCCCAGATCATCACCCTGGAGGAGCATACCCTCAACATGATGGGCTTCACCCAGGCCGAGGTGGAAACCTACGTCGGCGCGATATTCTCGGAACGTGACTGGCCGGATGCCCTGCAACGGCGCGTACTGGAGGATCTGCGCGCCCATTACAACGGCTACCGGCTCCTGCCCGATGCCCGGGAAACGCTCTACAACTCGACCATCTGCAACTTCTACCTGAACAAACTGGCCATCGGTAACGGCAAGGTTCCCCGCGAAATGATAGACGACAACCTGCGCGTTGACGTCAACTGGCTCAGGCGCCTGACCGGCGGCACGGAGCCCGCCCGCGAACTGGTCGAGCAACTGATGTTCGACGGCACGCTGCCTGTGGACATGGACATGCTCTCCTCGAAGTTCAACATGACACGCTTCTTCCAGCGCGAGTTCTTCCCGCTGAGCCTTTACTATCTGGGCATGGTAACCTTCCGCGACCGTTTCAGCCTGGCTTTTCCGAACCTCAGCGTGAAGAAGATCTTTACCGAATACTTCAACGAACTGGAACATATCTCAGTCTCAGAGGGCTACACCGACATGTTCCGGCGGTTCCTCTCCGATGGCGATTGGATCGCCTTGTTCGCGGGCTACTGGGAGCGTTACGTGGGCCAAATCCCGGCCCAGGCCTTCGATAAAGCCAACGAGAACTTCTTCCGCACCACCTTCTACGAACTTTGCACCCGGTATCTCTCGCCGGATTTCCACTTCGCCATCGAGGTAAACACCCACAGCGGCCGCTGCGACTGGCAGGCCGTGGGCCGGAAAGGCTCGCCCTTCGAAGGCAAGGCCTGCGTCATCGAGTTCAAGCACTTCACCCGGAAGGAAGGCGAACGCCTCGGGATTCTGACCCTCGCCGCCCCCCTGCCGGAGGACGCCGACCAGGTCGCTCGCTATGCCGCCGACCTCCAGCGCGCCCATCCTGAACTGGTGATCGCTTGCCATGTCGCCTATACCGTGGCCGGCGCCGGTGGCCGCCTGCTGTCAACTGATCGGTAACAGACCACCTGCCTGGAGCCGGCGGTCTCCGCCGGTACGGGCGGGGGACGGCCGGCCCCAGGCGCCTTTCTGGAGCCGGCGGTCTCCGCC
>CAJBSZ010000386.1 GCA_903958395.1 uncultured bacterium
ATGGGGATTCATCCAGAGGACACTCTTATCGTCATCTGGGGCGACAAGCAGCAGGACGCCACGCTCGTGGGCATGGCGTGCGAAAGGCTGGGACATAGCCGCTTTGCAGTATTGCGGGGTGGCTTCGCCAAGTGGCAGAGCGAGAAGCGGCCAGCGGATACCTTGCTGCCTGTTGTCACACCGACGAGTTATCCTGTACCCGCGAAGGCTGACGTTTTCACGGTCAGCGCCAAAGCTGTGCTATCAGCGATCGGGAAGCCCGGAACTGTGATCCTCGATGTCAGGCCAGCGGATTTCTTCACGGGCAAGAAACGCGACGAAGCGAGGGGCGGTCATGTCCCCGGAGCCGTCAACAGACCTTACACAGATGACATGGCCAAGGGCGAGGCATTCAGCAAGCTGAAGCCGGTACCTGAACTGGCGGCTGTCTACGCGAAGCTCATCCCCTCCAAAGATTCGCCGGTCATTGTCCACTGCCGTACTGGGCATCAAGCCAGCCAGACGTTTTTCGTACTGACCCGTCTCTTGGGTTACACGCATGTCCGCTGGTATGACGCTGGCTGGACGGAGTGGGCCGCGCGGCCTGAGCTGCCGGTGGTGAATGAGGCTAAGTGATGAGCGGCGTTTGATTCGCTGGTTACGGAATCGTCACTCTGAGACGATATAATTTTCCAGTGACCGCAGTATTGGTGTCAGCCAGGGAATCAAGACCGCCATGTCCCCAGACCGGTGCCTGGCTTGGATCATTCGTCCATGCAGCGGAAGTTAAATTTGTCGTCCAATGCATCGTATACTGCCGCCCAGTCGAGGAGCTGTTAAAATAAACTCGCCAGGGTGGCAGATTACTGACAGCCACGATGCGGAAGCACGAGGCCGCATTGGTGGGGTCGGTGTCCGCCACATACTCCTGCCACGCCATATACCCATCTTTATCCGTATCCGTCAACTCTGCGGCCGCATAATCCCCACCAGCAACCAAACTATAGTTATCAAGCCAGAGAAAAGGCGTCCCTTGTAAAGTCGCCGTTCCAGTCGTCTGCTGGACGACACTAATGATGCCGCTTGTGCCACTAATACCCTGACTGTTATAGGCTTTCAGGAAGACATTCTTTGCCGCCTGCTGCACACTGACCGCACCGTTCCAGACCCCGTTCACGAAATTTCCAGAGTTTGTCGGACTGATAGCAACAGCTACTTGGCCACTGTTAGCCCCAATCATAATATCATCGATGAACCAACCTGAAGTTGCGGCAGTGGGGATGGCGGTACTCCTCGAATTGAATCGAAATCTAATTTTCACCTGTTGACCTGTATATGCTGACAAATCGTTGGTTTGCCCCTTCCACCCAGAACTGTTGAGGTCGGCGAACGTGGCTAACTGACTATATGAGACCCCATTATCCGTGGATAGCTCCACATAACAAGAGACTTTCGACCCAAACTTATACCAGTGCTGAAACGAGAGTCTTGTTCCTGCGCTCAGAACCAGTGTCGTGCTGACCAGTGAACAGTCCATACCCGGCCAATATTTCTTTGTCGGTTCATACCCGCAATACCAGGCGTGGCTAGATGAGTTATAGAGGGTCGTGGAGATATGCCACAAATTTATAGTGCCATTGGTGGTCCATCCATTCGCGCCTCCCTCGATATCGTCCGGCAGTAGAGGCGTCCAACCGCTGAGCATCACAGGTCCGGTGAAGGTCGCGCACGTGTTGGAGAGGCTGTCCTGTGCGGTAAGGGTCACCGGGAAGGATTGTCTGACATACTGCGTTGACGCGACAGACCCCCACGTGAAATGATGGAGCGGACCAGACATCACGTTAAAGACACTACTCGTGCCGGTATGCCCTAATCCATCGCTGGCCGTCAATCGAATATTATTGTCAGCCTTGGTAATCAGAATACTGCCGGTCCATTGTCCGGCCACAAAAGTTTCGCTTGTGGTCGGCTGTAGCGTGACTGAACCCGCGCTGCCCGCGCCTGAAAAAGTCGCCTTGTTGGTCCACGCCGTTAAAAGATTCTCATAACCATCTCGAGCACTGATGGACACGGTAAAGGGGATGCCGCTGGTCTGGGGATTGGGAATGGCAGACCAGAGGAAATGATCCAGCGCGTTCTGAACCGTCAGCAAGGCATTCGAACTTGTCGCGGTGCCGTAGGCGTTGGTGACCACGACAACGTACTGGCCAGCCTGGTTGGTCTGCGCATTAACAATACCATAAGAGGCATTCGTTGCCGTGCTGATGCTGGCTCCATTTAATCGCCATTGATAGAAAAACGGCGGCGCCCCTGCAACAGCCGTCACAAAGGTCGCCGAACCTCCCACCAGTATTGTCTGAGCAATGGGTTGCGTGGTAATTATGGGCACGGAGTCATTGTCAATGATCGTCACACTATTGGTTAAAATACTGCCCGGATTGGCGCCGCTGACATTACTCAGACTCACCTTAAACGTTTCGCTATTTTCATATATGACATCATCCAGTATCTTCACTACAATAGACTTGTCCGCAGCGTCTCCATCTGCCCACGTCAAGGTTCCATTGGTCGCCGTGTAATCCGATCCTGCTAAAGCGGTCCCATTGGCCGTCACATAGTTTACGCTGGCCACGCCATATGTGCCATTCGACCGACTGACATAGACCCAGGCGCTGCCTGCATTTTCAACCACCGAAGTCGTTGCCGACTTCAATTGCAGGGTGGAGGGCGAGGGTATTGTAAAGGTCATCGTGGCGGACGATGCTGACACGGCATTGATGTCTAGTCCGAGAGCGACACCAGCATAACTACGACTATTCGGCGTCGTATTGTAGTTAAAGGTCGTCAGGGTTCCGGAACGAAAGAAGTCTGCGTCATCACCACTCCCCGAGTTTTGTTCAAGGTGTTGCGTGCCGCTGGCCTCTTCAAGGTCAACTTTATAGTGCGTCTGGTCATTATTATTGGCAATCGTTTCATCGACATGCCAGATGAGCAATCCGCGTGTGCTCCCGGGCATGCTTGCATCAAAGCCAAAACCCTGCCGGTTTTCGATCAGGAAGTACTGCGTAGACGGAAACCCGCCGCTGAGTCGATACACCGTCTTACTGTCTTCCACGCGTGGCACCGAATACGTACCATACGTCGTGACAGTGACCGGGGTCAACCATCCGAGATTTTTTTTGCACCACGCGCTCATGTGCGCTGGCTGGGTTCCATCGTCGCCATTCCACGATCCACTTGCCATCAAGCAAAAATTGCCGACACCCGCGCTATCGCCCCCATAATCATAGAGGTCTGGAAGCCCTAAGAAATGTCCATTCTCGTGGCATATCACACCGATGCGTGTAATACCCTGAGTGTAGGAATATAAGTCCCATCCACGACGCTCGGGTTCCGTATGGTAGGTGCTCAGGGATTTGCCATCATAAGTCACGGTAGGAATAGACCACTGATGCGACCAAATATAGTTGGGATCATTGCCTCCATATTCCTCGCCGCCTCCCGCGTGAATCACGGTCAGTCCGTCAACCCACCCATCGTTATCACTATCAACTGTCGTAAAGTCAAATCCGCGCGTCTCAAGTGCAGCGAGTGCTTCTTGAACCATCTGCTGGGGACGCGCATCGAAGCCCGACACATTCTCACCGTAATAGGCGTAACCATTGGCGAGCGTGATGGGTTCGACAACGATCGAATCCACAGTGAGTTGATTATACGAAACCTCATTGTAGTAGTCTTTCACAGAGCCCTGCGCACCATCGACCGTGTACCCGATTGTGTTGAACAGCTCTTCAAACTCAGCTCGCGTATGCGTATTTGTTTTATCGGCAAAGTTTACCAACAGAACGAGGTTTTTCATTGTCCCCGTTTTCGGAGCTGCCAGCGGCACACTAGTCGCTGAGGGCGTCGCTGAACGACTGACCAACGTTGATTGCTTATCACTGAGTGCGGTGACGGGCAGGAGGCTCTTCGGCAAGGCGAGAGTGGTGGGATCCTGCTCGCCGACAACAGCAGAACTCGTTGTCAGTTGGCCTGTTTTATCGCGGATGGCATAGACCCATTTTTGGGTCGTGTTATCGCGCAGTATCGTATAGCCAGCCGCGTCCTCCGTCCAATGCAAGAACTCATCGCCGCGTAAACGGATCCGAATCGTTTTTCCTCCGGGTTGCAGGACATCAACACCTTGAGGGCAGGCCGGAACAGCTTCAGCATTATAGAATGGCCCTAGCGCGACAAAAAACAGAACCACGCCCAGAGCATTAACCTTTCTTATGAGCTTATAGAGATTGAATCGAACTATTTCGCATGTCATTTTCATCAGGTAATATTTTATAGGGGATAGGGGATAACAGTCAATCCCCAAATCAGCACTTCTCGACGTAACTAAGCAAGCAAAGAAAGGGAAGAATTCACCCAGATACACGTTATGGCATCCCGACGTTCACGCGGAAGAAACGGCTGCTTGCATTGGTTGTTCCCCATGTGCCTTCGGTCAGGTTTGTCCTTCCGTATACCGTGTACACTCGCGCTGTACCAAGATCGGGAGTCCACGTCACCCATGGGACTCCATTGCTCAGCGATATTAGGGACATAAAAACCGATTCGCGGTTCGTGGGTACGGTCCCGGCAACATACTCCTGCCAGCCCAGTTGTCCATCGCCGTCTGCATCCGCTAATGCCATTGCTTCATAATCGCCACTCGCAAGACTCAACAAGACAGGGTATTGGTCTAGCCAAGCGTATGGCACCTGAACAAGGGTGGTGGTGGTCGCCGTGGCTATCCATTGGGCGTATAGCGTCTGGGCAGATGTAATGGCGACGGTTGTTGTTGAGAGTGCTTGCGTGCCCGTGCCCCCGACGCCAGTCCACCAACCGCCGAAGACGTAGCCTGTACGCGATGTGGTCGCCAGCGTCCCGTAGGTCGAACCGTAGGTCACGTTCGTCGAGGCGGGTGTTGGCGTCGCCCCACCCTGCGCGTCGAAGGTCACGGTGTAAATGCTCGTCGTCCCCAACACAAGCTGTGTAAGATAAAATTCCGCATCGGGTGGGGTCTCAAAAACACGGGTACGCAAAAAGTAAATGGTACCAGAGGGATCGAACAGTTCCAATACGGTGTTCGTCGACCATTGGTTCATGACCAGATTAGTCGTAGACAGAAAATTAAAACACTGATCCGTCAGGCCGCCGAACAGGAACAATTCATATACGCTGGTGGTTAAA
>CAJBSZ010000387.1 GCA_903958395.1 uncultured bacterium
ACCCATACCATTCTTCTGCCACGCCCACTGCGCGTATGCGTGCCTGCGGCGAGGGCCGCAGTTTTCTGTAACCAGCCTGTCTCGCCTGTGATCCGGTCAACAAAAACATCATCCACGTAAAATTCAAGCCAGTCCCAATCGGCCTCTGAGGAGACGCGCCACCAGAACGA
Organism: uncultured bacterium; assembly: GCA_903958395.1. Taxonomy (GTDB): domain Bacteria; phylum Verrucomicrobiota; class Kiritimatiellia; order CAIKKV01; family CAITUY01; genus JAABPW01. The sequence continues at coordinate 171 of CAJBSZ010000387.1, forward strand.
CGCATTGCAGGGGCCTTTCGCCTGGGTTTCCATCCACGACGCTTGGCGGTTTCCAATTCTTTCATTCCGTGCGGCATCCACCCCGTCGTGGGAGATAACGGTCTGCCCGAACCATGAAGCCGAACCTCCAGAAGTCCATGTCAGCGCCTTGCAGTCCACCGCATCTGGCAACCCGATGGTCTGGAATAACACATCAAACGGATTGCTGCTGCCTCCATGTCCTGCCCCATCGTTGGCGTAAAGCCGAGCAGGTGTGACAGAATCCAAGACCGTTACGTTTCCACTCCAAACGCCATTGACAAAGTTACCTGTCGCCATAGGCGTTATGGGGACACGTGCGCTTTTTTCAATGCGTATGACTGGGACTTGATTGGTGATAAAGCCGCTCGGCGTGGTTCCTGACCAGGTGAGCGGATCACCATAATCGCTGTCCGCCCGATAAAAAAGGCTCCGATTCGTTGATACGCCAGCGGACCAACACGTGCCGTCTGATGACCAGCTCGTGTTATTGAAACTGAAATCCACAAGAAGATTGTCAATTCCGTTGTAGGCGAAAGGTGTCGCGAAGCCAAACCTGACCCAGCCGGTTGACGCAATGATTATATTTGTCTGAACCATGACGACCCAATCATTTGTTTCCCACTGCTTTGCACTGTTGCTATAACCGGTCCGCAATGTATGTTTCATCCTGATTGTCCATGTGTTCATTTGCTGACCCGGCACACCACTGACGTAGAGCGAGACTCCTGTGAGTAGATTAGACACTCCGAGTTCGCTGTTCAGATAAATCACCTGTGTGCGGGCATCCTGGTAATAAGTCGCCATGGGATAATTCCACGCATTTGTTCCAGTGAGCACATCGTGCTGCGAAACCACTCCCGTAGGTATATTGAGAGCAACTGTACCTGTGAAGTTAGTCAGCACGTGCCCCATGGTGTCGATGGCTTGAGCTGTCACACCGAAGGCCTGTCCGACATACTGCGTCGGCGCGATAGATTGCCACTCAAAGTGGTCGAGCTGGCGTTCCAAGACAGTCAGGCTGACCCCGCGATGCTGAGCGGTCGTATGGGTCATGTTGGAGATGACTATGCTGTCAGTGAACTCCCCAGGCGAGAGAAGTCCGGCTGGTGCAGCGAACGAGACCGACACCTGTGCGGTTTGACCGGCGGCAAGTGTCCCATCCGCAGGCGCTACAGCGACCCAAGGGTTTCCATGCCTGGCCGACCACGACAGGCTGGTCAATCCTGCGTTCGTCAACGTGTAAACCATGTTGGACGGGCTGAACGGTCCACCCGTGAAGCCGCTCGACACAAAGGAGCCGGACGGTTGGATCCTCAGATCGTCCTGGAGGACCACCATAGTGATCGGCACGTTCGTGACTGGCGTGTTGTGGTCATTGCTGGCGACTCGGATCAGTCCCTCGTAGGTGCCTGCGGTCATCAGCCCCGCATCGGTGGTAACAGTGATGTTCGACGAGACACCAGGTGCCATATTTGCCCCCGAGACTGGCATCAGCCGCAACCATGCTGGCGACAGGGCGATCGCGTTCGCCAGCTTCATCAGCCCCCCGGACACGCACAGCCCCGGCAGGCTCGAGTCGGTCGTTGTCACGAGCGCGCTCTTGACCTGCTGATACGAGTATCCGCTGTTCAGTGAGCGTAGTAGCGCACACGCTCCGGCGACGTGCGGCGTCGCCATCGAGGTGCCGCTCATGTATTGATAACCGCCACCTGGCTTGCAGCTCAGGATGTACGATCCTGGCGCGGCCAGATCGACCGACGTCAGACCGTAATTAGAGAAACTCGACCTCGCGCCAGAAGCGGAGACCGACATGACGGAAATGATGTTAGCCGACTCGTAGCTGGCCGGATAAATCGGGTTCACGTCATTGTCATTACCGTAGTCGTTAGCCGCTGCTGCAACGAACAGGACATCTGCCGTGCCCGCTGCATCGATCGCGTCCTTGAGTGCCTGCTCATAAGGTCCGCCAGGTATATCACCCCATGAATTGCTGAGTACTTTGGCACCCATTTGCACCGCGTATTGAATGCAACTGATGGCGTCAGCCGTGTCGCCCTCGCCCGCAGCGCTGAGAAACTTTAGAGCCATGATCTTCACGTTCCAGCAGACGCCGGCCACGCCGACGCCATTATTGCCCACCGCGCCGATCGTTCCCGAACAATGTGTGCCGTGGCCATGGTCATCCAGCGGATCCGCGTCCCTGTTGAAGAAGTCATACCCGTAGACATCATCGACATAGCCGTTGCCGTCGTCGTCGATGCCGTTGCCGGGAATCTCTCCGGGATTTGTCCACATATTGCCCGCGAGATCTTCATGTGTGTAGTCGACGCCCGTATCGATGACGGCGACCGTCACAGACGTGCTGCCTGCGCCGCTCTCCCAAGCCTCTGGAGCGTCAATGTCGGCATCCGGCACACCTCCTGTTTGGCCGGTGTTATTCATTCCCCAGAGATCCGTGAAC
>CAJBSZ010000388.1 GCA_903958395.1 uncultured bacterium
ACTTGTTCGATACCGGGTTGGCGAACACCAATATCGGATACGCATTCATCTATGCCGGTTATCTCGACGTTGCAAAGGAAGGACTTTATACGATCCATGCTCCGCCGGAGTTCGTGAATCCGACGATTCATGCCGGGTATGACCTGCGCCTGTTCGTGGACGGCAGGGAGTGGTATCCGGCGACCCAGCCTCAGAATTATGGGAACTGGTCGATTCCGCTCAAAGCCGGCAAGCATGCGGTCAGGGTGTTATACATTAACCAGCAGACTACGACCCTGTGGGGTGACGTGGCGAATGGTTTTGAGGACTCTTACTACAGGGGCAACAAGCCGGGACTTAAGATCTCGGGCCCTGGCCTGGAGAAGCAGGCTATTCCGGCGGGCATGTTGTGCCACTAGTTTCAGGGAAGAGTTTCTTGTATAAGAGTATATCAAGGAGTGAATAATGATAGAAAAGAATAAGATGTTCGCGGCGGTTGTTTTTGTCTCATGGTTGGTGGCCGGGGTTTGTACGAGTGCCCGGGCTGGCGACGAGAATCCGAAATATGACTTCTCAAAGGTGGAGGCGGCGATCCAGAAATGGGTGGATGATGGCAACTATCCGGGTGCCGCCATCCGGATCGTGCGCAAGGATCAGATCATCTACGAGAAATGCTTCAATGGCTACACGCCGGACACCGCCCCTTACATTGCCTCGGCCGCCAAGTGGCTGTGTGCGGCGACGATGATGACGCTTGTGGATGAGGGCCGGATTGGACTCGATGAGCCGATAAGCAATTTCCTGCCGAACTTCAAGGGCGATGTAGGAACAATTACCCTCCGCCAGCTTCTCTCACATACCAGCGGCATCCGCTACGCCGATGTGGGCGGGGAGAAGATGAAAAAGGCCCGCAACATCGCCGAATACACCGAAGTCATCGCAGCAGAACTAACGACCCTGACAAATAAGCCGGGCACGCAGTGGGAATACGGCGGCCAGAACCTGGTCATCGCCGGCCGTATCGCCGAGATCCTTACCGGCAAGTCCTACGAACAGGTCTTCCAGGATAACATCGCCGGTCCTTGCCGGATGAAGCGCACATGCGAAGGGCTCAACCTGAGTTTTCTGAACCAGGGACGGAACGTGTACCCCAACAGCAACCTGAACGACTACTGCAACTTTCTTTCGATGATCGCTCACGACGGGAAGTTCGAGGGGCGGCAAGTAATCTCAGCGCGTCTGATCCGGGAGATGCAGGCGGATCAGGTGAAGACCGCCTCCATGCCGGAACACCAGTATGTGTCGGATGTGCGCAAGGCGAAACACGGCTGCTATGGCTTCGGCGAATGGCGTGAATTCGTGAACGCTGCCGGCGCGGCGGAAGTGGTCAGCAGTCCGAGCTATGCCGGATTCTACCCTTGGATCGATCACAAGTATGAACTGTACGGTGTCTTCGTGGGATATCAAAAGCCAGGCACTAAGTTACCTGCCATGGTGGCCAGCGGAGGATTGGTGGATTTGGTCCGCGAAGCAATTTCTAAATCGGAGAAACAGCGATGAACAGACTTCAAAGATGTGCAGTGGCATTTATGGTATTCGGTGCGGTGATATCCAGTAGCGGCGCGGTGGAGCTCGACCCGTCGGCAAGAGCACTTTTGAAGGATGCGCCGGTGCTGCATCCCCAGTCGAACGGGGTCATCTGCCTGAACGCGGAGGCGGCGGCCATCCTCAAGTGGCAGGATAAGCATGTGGCCCTGGTAAATAGTGGCGGAGGACAACTTCGCCTGTCGCCCAAAGACCATGCCATCACGGTCTGGAACGGCGACAGCGAGCGGCCCTACTGGAAACTGGATGTACCGCAGACGGGCCGATACCGGGTGGTCATCAACCGCGCCACCAACACCGGACGTGAGAGTTCAGCCACTATCTCATTCTGGGGACAGAACTTTCAAAGCGTGGCACGGGATATTGACAGTACCGGAGGATGGAATATTTTTGCGCCCCTTGAAATGGGCGAAGTGAATCTGGAGGCCGGCGAACAAATCGTCGAATACCGTCCCACCGCTTGGATCCATTCCCTCTTCTTGATCAAGCTGGTGGATATCCGCCTGATCCCTCTGGATCCGATGCGTCAGCTCGAACGTTCCGCCAATGACATTCTCACCCGGCTGGGCATCAACCAAGACCCCGCCGTTCAGGCGCTGGCGGCCCAGCAACAGTTGGCAGCGAGGGAGCTGGAATCGGCAAGTGAGGAAAAGCGGCGGAAGGTCTTTTCGCAGTTTTCGGACTACGCGCAGTTTCTGGCGCACGACCGGTTGGCGGCACAATTCCCTCTTTTGGAAGCGAAGGAGGCAAGACTGCGACAGGAACTCAAGGACCTGAAGATTGCCCGTCTCAAAGCGATCCCCAATTTCGCCACCCGAGTCAAACCGGAGGAGATGAAGACCGTTCAAAGTTATTTTGATGCGCTCGACACCGTGCTGGCCGATGGTACTCGCCCGTATACTCTGGTTTATTATGACGGCCGAAAAGATGCAGTGGCGGCCTCCACGTCTGCCGCCACCCGCGGCACACTTCTCCCTACGGGGCAATTCCCAGATCTGCCCCGGCAAGAGATCGATTCCTCGCTGCCGCAAGTGGAGCTGCCGGTTGGGGTGCCTGCCGACGCAGCATTGCGCCGAGAGCACTTTGCACACCGCAATGACCCGGAAGCGCTGGCTAGTCTGTGCCGCGATTTTCAGCGCGTATTGGTTCCCGGTACGCCCGGCCTTGAGGAATTTGAGTGCCTGTGCAAGGCGGGTCAGTATCGCGCCGCATTGGATGCCTATCGCGCCTATTTTTTTGCCAAGCTAAAGAACCCAGAAAGTGACGGATCCACTACGGACAATATCGCTTTCGCACTGACCATGAGTAACGGCAAAGGCACTCTGCTTTTATACCCCAGCGACCTGGCGTTGGAAAAGAACCTTCACGATGCGGCGGTCAGTCAAATCGGTCGCGAAGTGGTGGTGGCGAACGTCGGGGCTCCGGGCGGCGTGTTATGGGCGCCCACCGACCTGACGCTGCCGCCGGATGCCGACAACGTCTTGGGCGG
>CAJBSZ010000389.1 GCA_903958395.1 uncultured bacterium
GGAACCTGCTCGGGAGCGGCTTTCAGCGCGTTCAAGGCCGTCTTCATGTACTTGACCTTATGACACTTGCCGCACGTGCTCGCATCCACCTTCTTCTCGTCCATCCAGTCGCCATGACAATCCTTGCATGCATCATGTCCGGCAGACGCGAACCGGCCTTCTTTAAGTTTCCCGTGACAGTCGGCGCACGCCATACCGTTATCGACGACATGCAGATTGTGGTTGAATGCCAATTTGGCGGCATCCTTATCACAGCCCATCACCGCAACCAGAGCACCCATCAGCACGGTTGCGAACATCGGCCTCATGCGACTTATCCCGCTCATAGTCTCACCTCTATCGATGCGCGTCCGCGATAACCAAGGTCCGATGATGTGCTGTTGTCTTCGATATCCCCGTGAAGCCTCAAGGTCAGCCTCCGGTTTAATTTCCACTTCATCCGGAGAAAATAGGTGTAACTGTTGGGATTCTCCACCGACACGGTTCCATCCTGTGAGAAAACGGTCTGCCCCCCGTTTAGGGAGTAGGCGATATCGGAATAGGAATTGTAGGTGTAATCCGCGTACGAGGTTCCCAGAGCGACTTCCCAGACACGTGCCTGGCGGTATCGAATCTCACCGCTGAGCCCCAGGAAACTGTCGCCCTCAGACATATCATAGTAGTCGAATGAGACCGAGGCGCTGATTTTCTTGTTGGGTTCGAATGTCAGGGCCACATCATAGTCGTTGTAGTTACGGTTTGCATATTCATGAGCATCCCCCTCGGCAAAACGACAGGATACTCCCGGCGTTACCATGAAATACGGCGACACTCTCTGAGATACTCTGGCATAGGCATAGGTTGCCGGTTCCTGCTTGCCCAGAACATTGTACAGGGGGGAATACTCAATAGTCTTGGCATCAAAAGAGCCCCAGCGGCTGCCACCACAGTAGACATCCGTTCCCCCACCCGGTGCAAAGTAATAGAAATCACCCCGCACCATGCGAAAATCCTCGTTCAGCACCGAAGCCTGGGCGTTGACCTTCACATAATCAGTCAGATTCTGATGAGACTCTATAAAATAATCATGATCCTGACTGCCGTTGTGGTCGTCATACTGGGCAAAGGTAATCTTGCTCCGGTTCCCTTCCCACGGCTTTCCTGTAACCCAGACACCACCGGCATGATCCCCATCCAGAGACGAGTAGTAACTGACGGGATTTCCATAATAGCCCCCCACCCCAAGCCTCGCCTGCGCGAACAAAGAGACTTGAACCCCATCCAGGTGAAGAAAATCCGAGCTGTCAATATACTGTCGTCCCACGCGTGCGCTAACCCTGCCATCCCGATCATGTCCGTCAGCATATAATTGCAGGATTCGGTTTTCCTCGGTTTTGCGGGTGTCCGAAATGCCCAGATACTGATTATCCGCTAACGACGAGGACGGTTTTCCGTCAAGATCCTGGTGCGAGCGACCGGATGCATAGATGTCGAGACGCCCTCCCGCCAGGTCCCGTGCGCCGCCATTCCAGTATTCGTAAAGATCCTGATCTGTGTCGCTCCCTTGTGAGCGATAGTCATAAACCGTGCGCACGCGCGCATCATATTTCACCTGCACCGGCAGGGCATTCGATTGGGCACCTGCAGGGAGACAACTGGAGAACAATGCGATCAGAAGGAGTGTCGCGAAGAGATGACTTATAACTCTCATTCCTGAAGACTCGCTTTCTGAAGGTTCATGTTCACGGCCAGTTTCATCAGCCTAAAAACACCCCCATAACAGACCAAACGGAGCGGGTCAAGACAACCCGCTCCGTCCGTTCAAACGATTACCACTTAGTTCGTTGTGCTCACACGGAAGAACCGCTGCGTCGCATTCCGGGTGGAGATCAACTGGTAGTACCAGGCATTGGACGAGGTAATGAAGTTCGTTCCAATACCAGTCCACGAACCACTCATCGCATCAACTGACTGGAACTGCTGAGTCTTGCCCGGAGTCGACGCCAGGAACGCCAGCTCATAGGCAGGCAGCATGGTCACCGTGTTCGTCTTGGAGGTAGGATTCGAGGCGAAGCTCAACGGATCCGTCCCTGCCGCAAGTTCGGCGCCATCCGAGAAACCATCAAAGTCGGAATCGGGATTATTGGGGTTGGTTCCAGCCGCCATCTCCAGCCTGTTCACAACGCCATCGCCATCGGGATCCCCATTCGGATCCTGGCCGATACTTCCGAATTTTGCGATTTCCCACGAATCAAGCAACCCATTGCGGTCCACGTCGATACCGCCACGCAAATCATCAACAGAGGCCTGCAGGATCGCCGCCGCATACTTCGGATTGTGCACGCCGAAACTGCCATCGTACTTCACGAAATAGTAGTTGTAAGCGGCCTTGCGCAGGTGAATATCCCACCACAACGGGAAGTTCCGGGAAACCTGCTGAGGCTCATTCGTAGTCCCGTAGGACACAACGCGGGTCGTCGTATTGCTGTAGGGCAACAACCGGAGAACCGCTAGGAGCAGGCCCTTGACTTCACTCTGCACCCCCTCCACCTTGCCGTCACGGTCGTAGTCCTCGCCACCGAAGTCAAACCCTTCAATCTCGCCATGGCAGGGAATACAGGTTTCAGTCAACTCATAGGTTGTCGAGTTGGTCGGGCAGTCATAGCTCAGCATCCAAGTATGCCCACCCACATGATTTTTGGCCGGACCATTGGTCGGCGCATTCGCCATATGGCACTCGATGCAGCCTTCTTCCAGCACATTGATGTGACGCGACTTCGGCATCTTCATCCCGTACTCGATCGCGTTCTGGCCGAGCAGCATGTCAGTCTGGGGGCTGTCATGCGGCGTGTAGGTATTCGCATCAGCCACCGTCATAGCATCTACGTAGGCGCCATTCTTGCGGTCATGATGACACTGCATGCAGATGAGACTGTTTCCGCCCAGCGTATTGGTGTAGTTGTTCATCAACACCACTTTCGAAAAGGAACGGAGCTGGTAGTCGCCCATGCCGACCGAGTGCGGGTCATGGCAAACCACGCAGGTCAGGCCTTCATAAGCTGTCCCCAGCGCAGTGAGGTTGGTTTCATTCACCCAATCCGGATCCATATCCAAGATGAAACCCTGGGCAGTGTGACAATGACCACAGACATTATTGAACTTGGGAATGGATCCATCGCTCCGGGAAAACCCGTTATACATGTTGCCATTCCACGAGTTGCTGGCAGTCAAGCGAAAAGCAGCCTGATCGAAATTCGTGGCATTGACATAAGGCCGGTAGAAGGCGCGTTCTCCGTTCGCGTGTCCGCTCTGAGTAAACTCGAAGTTCTTCATGTGGTGCGTCGGAGCGTCATGACAGAAGCCGCAGTTTCCGGCGCTCAGCGAAATCCCGATCGACGCCTTGTCGCCCAGATTTTGCATATGTCGATCTGCAGGTCCATGGCAGCTTTCACATTGGATGTTCGCCTTATTCTGCAACAACACCGGCATCAGGTTCCAGTTGTTCGTCGCGCCAAAAGGGTTTGCCGTCAGGGCCGCCGTTGTCAGGTTTGTCGGGAACGCCCAGTTGGTTCCCGCACCATGCGTCCAGACATCATAAAAGTTGCCATTGGTCGCGGACGCTGTTGCATCGTAACCAACGGAATGGCAGGAAATGCAAGATGACTTGAACTGACCCTCAGTCCCATTAATCTTGCGGATGAGCGCGGTGGCATGCGCCGTCTGGCCCCAGCTATCCATCTTTTGTCCCGCTAAAATCGCATTGTGACATTTATAGCAGAAGCCATTCCCAACGCTATCCAGAGGCACATTTGCCGCCCCCATGTACAAGGAGCCGTAAACGGTATTGGTGATATACAACTTCAGCCCATTGGTAAAGGTGACCGCAGCCTGAACACTGTAATCGCCAACCCCATTGACGGTCGGCCAGCAGGCAACATCAGGAACGAGCAGGGCCCTGCCAGCGACCGTGTATTGCAGACGATCCCCCGCATCATAAGGGACACACACGCCGGTGATATTCGTAAGGGCCGGAACCCACACATACAAGAAATTGGTGTACCCGAAGTGGATGTTGGTGGTCATCCCAAGGCCGCTGGTCAACAGCGGACTCGGCAGCAGGGTCGCAACGGAATTCGTCGGACGATTGACAAAACTCCAGACAACGTTGGACACCGCAACAGGCGGAAGCCCGCGCACGGTCTTGTTCGTCACCAGAACCTCCAGGTAGATAGGCGTCCCCACACCTTCGTTACGGATTCCGCTCGCCAACTGCGTCGTGTTGGTTAAGCCGGATTTAGTTCGCTCTCCTGGCGTCAAGGGCCGGGCTCTGAGAGCCGGCGAAACCAACGGGAATTGAGCATCAGCCTTCAATCCGGCAAAGAACGCGACCAAAACGAAAAACACAACGATCTTTGGCATAACTTTTCTAAAAGGACTCATCATGATCAATTTCCCCTCACTTTTATTAATAAGACACAAGCGTTGTTAAAAAATGGATTCATTACTCGCTTCGTATTATGGCACAGACCTGAGCGGATAAGAAATAGGACTTATTAACGATTAATGGAAGAAACGACGTGATGTTCCGACTCTGTTACAATCACATCAAAAGATGCGGCCAGACGCCTAGGATCAGCATCACAGCCAGGCAGATGCCTATTGCCAGACGGGTCGTGAGGGGAACAGGAATAGTGAGTTCATCGGCATTGGATGCCGTGAAGGCTGATCGAAGCACGCCGACATAAAACACCAGGGAGATCACCGCCGACAGCGCGCCTAACCCCGCCAGACCATAGCCCATCACCCCTCCCTGTTTCACCAGCTCCAACAGGATGAAAAACTTACCCAGCGCTCCGCTGAGGGGCGGAACCCCGGCCAGCGACATCATGGCTGCAAACAGCGCCAACGCCAGCAGCGGGGAGCGCTGGTACAGTCCCCTCAACACCGCGCGCCCGGTCTGTCCGGTCGCATTGGCCACCGCAGAAATCACCAGAAATGCGCACAATACCGTAAACAGGTACTGGGTCAGGTAATACGATACCGCCACCCGCCCCGCCACGGTGCCCGCCGCCAGCCCCATCAACAGGTAACCGGCATGGGCAATTGAGGAATAACCGAGCAGACGTTTCAAATCCATCTGCGCCAAGGCGCCCAGAGTCCCGTACAGCAGCGTGATTCCAGCCAGCACTCCGATCAGGATCAGGCTGTCCCGGCCCTGCGGCAAAAGCCCCGCATTAATCAGCCTGAGCAACAAAACAAACCCTGCCACCTTGCTGCACGAGGCCAGAAAGGCCGTGGCTGGAGTCGGCGCGCCCTGATACACATCCGGCGCCCACAGTTGCAACGGCACCATCGCCAGTTTGAAACCCACTCCCAGCAGAACCAGCAGGAACCCGAACCGGTACGCCGCCGCCGTTCCCCCGCCCTGCATCATACTCTCCCGTACGGCTTCAAATCCGGTATGCCCCGTAGCGCCATAGATGTAACTGATCCCATAGATCGTCAATGAGGCCGATACCGCGCCCATAACCAGATACTTGATCCCCGCCTCCAGAACCACGGCGTCACGATTGGAACCACTCGGAAAAGCCGTCATGACATAGAAACAGAGAGTGACCGTCTCCAGCGCCACGAACAGGCAGATAAAGTCATTCACCGACACCAGCAGCAACATTCCCGCCGCCGCAAAAAGCATCAGAGAAAAGAATTCTGCGCCCTGCGCCCTGATTGACGGTGAATCCATGGCCAAAAGCAACGCCACGCCCGTTCCCGCAAGCAACAACTGCTTGTAAAACAGTGCCGGAATCGGCTGCATCATCAGGCTGTACAGAAACAGCGCACCCACCGAGCCCGCCAGAATCCCCGCAACCCCACGAACGCTCAATCGGGGCACACAGACGTTCACCAACAACCCGGCAACGCCCAGCAGAACCAGCATGATCTCAAGTTGTATTCCGTAGATATCCATCAGGGTTTATCCATTTCAAACTTCACGCTCTCCACGCTACGCTGAACGGGATCCGTCAACAGGCGGGGGCAGAGCCCAACCGCCAGCAGTGCCGCCAGCAGAATCAGAAACGGTAGACGGCTCTTCAGGGAGCGCGCATCGAGCACTTTCAGGATATCCACCGCAGGCGGCCCGAAAATTCCTTCCCGTAAGGCGCCCAGCATGTACACGGCCGTGAGCACAAGTCCCCACGCTCCCACCACAACCGCCACCCGAAAAATCATCGGACCTTCCATCCACGCACCCGCGAGAACCATCACCTCGCTGACAAATCCCGCGAACCCCGGAACTCCCGCCGCCGCCAGCGCCGCCAGCACCGTGCAGCCCCCGATAAACGGTGCCCGCCGCGCCAAACCGCTGAACCGGCTCACGTCACGGGTTCCAGCCTGCTCCTCCATCGTCCCGACCAGAGCGAACAGCAGGGCCACCGACACCGCTCCGGCAAACATCATCAGCACCACCCCACCCTGTCCGACGGGATTCAGGGCGGCAATTCCAAGAAGAATATAACCGGCATGACTGATCGCGCCGTAACTGATCAGGAGTTTCCAGTCCCGCTGGCGCAACGCAATCCACCCTCCGTACAGAATGTTCACCATTGCCAGCACCACCAGACAAGGGACCGCCCAGCGCACACCCTCGGGCAACAGCGGCACCGCGAAACGCAACAGCCCATACGCCCCCAGTTGCTTCAATACCCCCGCGCTGAGCATGCTGACCGGTGTCGGCGCGGCCGCATACGCAGGCGGAGCCCAGACATGAAGAGGCCAGATGGACAGCAATACCCCGAATCCCGCCAGGAACAGCATAAACAAAGTCTTCTGAAGAGGTGCCGGAATCGGGTTCGCCCGCAACGCGTCATGCAACCCGTTCAGATCAAAGGTTCCTCCATAGGATGCAAGAACCAGAAATCCGAGCAGAGTCACCACCGCCCCCGCCGCCACGAATAGCGTCATCTGTAGAGCCGCCCGATGTGTTGCCTCCCTTTCGTCACTACCCCACCCAACGATCAGGAGATAGGAGCACAGCACCTCGAATTCAGCGAAGAAATAGAAAAAGAACACACTGGTGGTGGTGAACGCCCCGAAGGCTCCTCCCACCAGAGCCAGGTACAGGGCATAAAATTCCCGCTCCCTTGATTTCACCGAACCACTCACCCATGCCCCCGCAAACGCGACCAGGGCCGTGAGGAGTACGGCCACAAGCGACATTCCGTCTAATCCAAGGGAAAAGGAAATTCCAAACTCCGACAGCCATGGGGTTGAACTGCAGAACTGGGCGACTCCGGTTGTGCGATCGAACGCTGCAAATAGAGCCAAAGCGAACACTAAGGTGAGACCCGTTACGGTGATCGCCTGGCCCCGTGCAACTCGGGCACCGCCCGGCAACACAAGCAGCAAAACCGCCGAGGCCAGCGGGAGCAATACAATCATGAGTAAAAGTGTCGTCATAGTCTCATCCACCAGAACAGAAGAGCGACCACGCCGGCGCCCGCCATGAAGAGATAAAACCGGAGATCGCCTGACTGGATCACCCGCACCACCCCGCCGAGCCCCCGCGTTATTCCGGAAATTCCGCCAACACCTACGCCCTGCAAAATCCAACGGTCAAAAGTTTCGCAAACCAGGGCTATCGTGTCCTGCACCGAATCCACGAGCCAGCCATACATCTCGTCAAAATAGAACTTGTTCTCCATCCACCGGTAAACGGGGCCCAGGATTCGTCGCAATACGGCATCATCCGTCGGAGCCTTTCCATATACCCGCCACGCCAGCAGGAACCCGATCAAAGGCACCGCGAGAAAGCCCGCCATGATTTTATCCGAAGGCACCGCCGCCACGAGTCCCGGGTTCAGAAAATGTGGAACTACGGAATACCAGCCGCCCGCCACGGAAAGAACCGCCAGAATCCCCAGCGGCAGGATGATCACCATCGAAGATTCCCGGGCGTGCCCGTACAGGACCCCGTCGCGGGGCTCCCCGAAAAAGACAACCCAGAGGATGCGCCCCATATAAAATGCAGTCAGAAAGGCCGTTACCAGGCCGATCACCAGCAGTCCGCGACTCTGCTCAAGAGCCAGGAACAGGATCTCGTCCTTGCTATAGAATCCACTGAACGGCCAGATTCCGGACAACGCCAAGGCGCCGATCAGAAAGGCAATGAAGGTCAGGGGCATCCGCTTCCACAGGCCGCCCATCCGCCAGATTCCCTGTTCGTGATGCAAAGCCATGATCACACTGCCGGCCGCAAGGAAAAGCAGAGCTTTGAAAAACGCGTGGGTGGTCAGGTGGAACATCGCTTCCGTTGTCCCTCCGAGCCCGGCGGCCAACATCATGTAGCCCAGCTGTGAAAGGGTTGAATAGGCGAGCACGCGCTTGATATCTGTCTGAGTTACGGCAATAAGAGCCGCCATCAGCGCCGTGAGTCCGCCGGTCCAGGCAATAACCGTCATCATGGCCGGACTGGCCGCCATGAGCCAGGCGACGCGGCAAACCATATAGACACCCGCCGCCACCATTGTGGCGGCATGGATCAGTGCGCTCACCGGAGTCGGGCCCTCCATGGCATCCGGTAGCCAGACATGCAGCGGTATCTGCGCGCTCTTTCCGGCCGCTCCGCAGAAAATCAGACCGGCCGCCGCCGCCAGGATCACCGGACTCAGCCCCAGTCCCTGCCATTTTCCCGCCAGCACCGCAAAATCAAAAGACCCCGCATAGCCCCACACCATCAGGATTCCGAGGATCATGCCGGCATCACCCACCCGGTTGACGATAAAGGCCTTCACCCCCGCCGCAGCCGCCGCCGGGCGCTCAAACCAGAATCCGATGAGCAGGGTGGATGACACTCCGACCAGTTCCCAGAATATGAACATCTGGATGAAGTTCGGTGCCAGCACAATTCCAAGCATCGAAAAGGTGAAAAAGGACATGAGCGAAAAATAGCGCGGAACCCCGGAATCGCCCCGCATGTAGCCTACTGAATAAACCTGGATGGCCGTGCCCACTCCCGTCACCACCAGCAGCATCAATACGCTCAACCGGTCCACCACGCCCCCCCACTCCACGATCAAGGGACCAGCGGCCAGCCAGATATGCGGAGGGATGGACACAACCGCTCCGCTCGCGACCACAAGAAAAAGCTTCACCGCCGCCACGAAACTGAGCGATACGGCCGCAATCGACAGCACGGCGCTCGCCATCGGGCGGCGCCGTGTGAACAGCAGGATTCCCACCGTCGCCACCAGCGGGGCAAACAGCAGGAACCAGGTCAGTTGTTCAGGACTCGGCATGCTCATCCTTTTAAGCTCCTGAAATCATCCGCATTCACGGAGCGTCGATTTTTGAACAGCGCCACTACGATCGCCAGTCCGACAGCCGCCTCGGCCGCCGCGATGGCGATCACAAAGAGGGTCAGCACCTGCCCGTCGGCACCCCGGCCGTACCGGGAAAAAGCCACCAGCGCCAGGTTGGCCGCATTGAGGTTCATCTCCAAACCCATCAGGATCAGTAAAAGATCGCGCCGCATTAGGATACAGGTGAGGCCCAGCCCGAACAGGATGGCACTCACCGCCAGATAATGGTCGAGGCCGATGATCATGGGTGATCCTCCCGTCGGGTCAGTACAACCACCCCGATGGTGGCAACCAACAGTAACAGGGCGATGATTTCAACTGGCAACAGGAAACGAGAAAAGAGCGGAGTCACTACAGCAGCCAGATCACCACGGAACAGGGTTTCTGAGGTGGCTTCCGGCCATACGGTACGTCGCAACGTCGCCCACACCGCCGCCCCGAAAGCCAGGCCCACCAGGGGGCCGCCCATCAGCGCAGGTAGATTTCCATCCCACCAGCGACACGGCTTGCGCAGATCGAGCACCATCATCACGAATAGGAACAGCACCATGATCGCCCCCGCATAGACCAGTACCTGAAGGAGAGCCAGGAAAAATGCCTGAAGCAAAATGTACAGCCCGGCGGTGAAGAGAAAAACCAGTACCAGATACAGGGCGCTCACGACCGCATTGGGGCTAAGAACAACCATCAAGGCGCTTAGCACCAGAGCCAGGCTGAAAAATAAAAATAATGCGTCGCCTGCGTTCATGCGTCTATTTCTTCTTCCATTTACAGATCCGGTCTTCGTGAATGCCGCCCAACTCCAACAGCTTCTCCTTGTGGAGCTTCATCTGCTCCCGCGTATACGAAGCCATGGCATAATCCTTCTTCAGGAAAATCGCCTCTTCCGGGCACGCCTCCTCGCACAGACCGCAATAGATGCAGCGGGCCATGTCGATGATAAAATCCGAAGGCTCTTTTTCTACCTTCGCGTCCGGCCCGGTTTCGGCCCGAAACCCCGGAATGACCGTGATCGCCCGGGGCGGACAGACAAACTCACATAACTGGCAGGCCACGCACTTGACCCGCTGCTCCGGGTCGCGCACCAGGGTGGGCACGCCACGGTACCGCTTCGGCAAGGGCGGGGTCTCCTCCGGGTACTGCCGGGTGAAACGCTTCATGGGAATATGCTTCAGGGTAATCCACATTCCTTTAAGAATCTGCGGCATATAGAGCCGGTCCCAAATAGTCAGTTTTGGACGTTCCACAATCATAAGTTTGCCCTGCAGGCCATGATCACGGCCACCACCACGATATTCACCAGCGCCAGGGGGAAGAATACCTTCCAGCCCAGCGCCATCAACTGGTCATACCGGAAGCGCGGCACCGTCCAGCGCACCCAGATGAACAGAAACAGCATCGCGCACACCTTGGCTACAAAAATTCCCACATGAGCTAGACCGACCCAGATCACCGTGGCCGGTGCATTAAAAGGCGCAAAGGGAAGCGACCACCCTCCCAGGAAAAGCGTCGTCACCAGCGCCGAAGCCACCAGCATATTCGCGTACTCGCCCAGAAAAAACAGTCCGAATTTCAGGGAACTGTATTCTATGTTATAGCCGCTCACCAGCTCCTGCTCCGCTTCCGGAAGATCGAATGGAGTCCGGTTGCATTCCGCAAACAGGCTTGTGATAAAAATAAAACACGCCACGGGATGATATAACATCAGCCAGCCATGCTGGGTCTGGTACTCCACGATCGCGCTGAGGTTCAGGGAACCGGTCTGCATAAACAGCGGCACCAGGCTCAGGCCCAGGCACACTTCATAGGAGATCATCTGCGCCGCTGAGCGCATCCCGCCCAGGAAGGGATACTTGGAATTGCTCGCCCACCCTGCCAGGGCAATGCCATAGACACTGAACGAGGCGACCGCCAGGGCAAACAACATGCCGGCATTCATGTCGGAGAGAACACACGTCATGGGCCCGATCGCGCTTCCCCATGGAATGACAGCCAGCACCATGAGCGAGGGCATAAACACCAGGGCGGGAGCCAGCGTGAATACAACCTTATGGACGTGATTCGACAGCATGTCTTCCTTCAACATCAGTTTCAGAGCGTCGGCAATCGGTTGCAACAAACCTTGGAACCCGACCCGGTTGGGCCCCACCCGATCCTGTATCCAGGCACAGATCCGGCGTTCTGCCAGCACCGTGTAGGGCACGATCGAAAGAACCAGGCCGAAAATCACGATGATTTTCACCAGGATGAAAATCCACTCAAGAATGGCGGGATCAGTCCACATGGAGTTGCACCCCCTGCGATCCGATGGCATCCCACGTCACACCCCATACCGGTGCCAGCACCTGTGCCATGGCCCGGTAAATCGACTCTAAGGACTCTTCCTGGGGCTGGCCTAGTTCGGCAAGGAGTCCCGCCAGAATACGCCATTCTGGCCGGGCATTTCCAGGCGACGCCACGGCCGGGTTCATCCGCTGGATCCGTCCCGCCCGATTGATGAAGGTTCCTGACTTTTCCGCAAAAGTGGCGCCCGGCAGGAGATAATGCGCCGCCTCCGTTACAGCACTGGGAAGACGGCTCACCGAAATAAGTAATTCCAGTTTTCCAAGAAGGTCTGCCCCGATTCCCGCCGGGATGATATCCTCATTCAAAACTACCAAGGCACGGATACGCCCATCTTGAATCCCCTGCGCTATCTCAAGCAGTCGACTGCCGGGCGGAATCGCCGCCACGCCGGTCACGAGGGCCCCCGCCGTGTTGGGGTTCCGGTCTGACTGCAGAAGCCTGGCATCGGCGGAACCCGTGTGAGGCACAACATCCATAAGCGTCACGCCCAAAACGCCTGCAAGCTGTCGAAACAGGAAGAGTTCCTCCGTAGTTGCTCCTGCGGATCCGATAAAGGCAATCCGACCCTCACCCCCGTCGCGCAAGGCCGTAAGGCGTTCGGCAATTTGCCGGGTAGCCTCGTCCCATGATAACGATTGAACGTTTTCGTTCATTCGTGACAGGGGCTCCACCAGTCGGGTCGGGTCATTGATAAAGCGATAGTTCAATCGCCCTTCGTCACACATCCAGCGCTGATTCACGGCCTCGTTGTCACGCGGCGTCAGACGGCACACCGTATTTTCCCGGGATCCGATCACAATATTACAGCCGGTTGAACAGTGCGGGCAGAGGCTTCGCGTCTGCTTAAGGAACCACACCCGTTGCTTGAACCGGAAATCAACCGAAGTCAGAGCGCCGACCGGGCACAAGTCTACGATATTCAAATCGTAGTTTGTGGACGGTTCGCGTCCGGGATAACACGTCAGCGTGGAGCGACTGCCCCGCCCCATGAAACCGAGGCAATCCTGTCCGGCCACATCGCGCATGAAACGGATACAGCGTGAGCACAGTATGCATCGTTCGTCATCGAGCATGATCTTGGGTCCGAGCAGCGTCCGCTTGGGTTTCCGCTCCTTCTCCTCAACAAATCGGCTTTCCGCCCGGCCGTAATCCATCGCCAATTCTTGCAACCGGCATTCGCCCGCCTGATCACAGATCGGACAGTCAAGCGGGTGGTTGATCAGGAGAAACTCCATGACCCCGCGTCGCGCCTCGATAATCCTTGGAGTATGGGTCAGGACTTCCATGCCCTCCACAACCGTGGTGTTACAGGCAATAGTCAGCTTGGGATTCCACTCCAGGATGGGAGTTCCCGTCGGCCCGGTGCGAAGCGTTGCCACCTCAACCACACACATGCGGCAGTTTCCAGCGATACAAAGATCGGGGTGATAACAAAAATGGGGAATTTCCACGCCGATCAACTTGGCCGCTTCAATAAGGTTGAGTCCTATGGGCGCCTCAATGAGCTGTCCATTGATGGTTAGTTTGACGAGGGACTCGCTCATGACTTCCCTCCCGCTACCGCCTGCTCGAAGTCGGTCCGGCAATGGCGCAGGAAGGCCTTAATCGGCCAGGCGGCCGCCTCACCCAGGGCGCAAATCGTTGTGCCGTCGATGTTGTTGGCCACATTCATAAGAAGATCGACATCCACGGGACGGCCGTGACCGCTGTGGATACGCTCGATGATCTTTTCCATCCAGAGAGTTCCCTCGCGGCAGGGTGTGCATTGCCCACAGGATTCATGGGCATAGAACCTCGCCACGCTGAGCGCGCGCTCAACAAGATCATCCCCCTCTTCCAAAACAATCACTCCACCGGATCCGGCCATGGATCCGGCCGCCTGAATCGCATCGAAATCAAGGGTCACATCCAGTTTGTCCGCAGGCAGCATGGGCATCGAACTTCCGCCGGGTATGACGGCCTTGACGGGAAGCCCCCGACTCGTGCCGCCCCCCACGTCATCGATCAACTGCCGCAAGGTGATTTTCCCCATTTCAATTTCATAGCAGCCCGGCCGCTTCACGGAACCGCTCAGGGAAATGATGCGAGTTCCAAACGAGCCGGCCACCCCCAGGGATCGGAACCATTCACTTCCATGCTGGATGATAAACGGAACGGTGCAGAGCGTCTCAACGTTATTGACCACTGTGGGACAGTCGAACAGTCCCTTCACGGCGGGAAACGGCGGCTTGATGCGCGGATAGGCGCGCTTGCCCTCCAGCGACTCGATGAGCCCGGTTTCCTCGCCACAGATGTACGCGCCTGCACCCCTGTGAATATGGATTTCGCAGTTAAAGTCACTGCCCAGAATTGTGTCGCCCACCAGATTCCTTGCTCGAGCCTCCTCAATCGCACGGGCCAGAATCTCGGCACCCGCGGCGAATTCGCCCCGGATATAGATATAGGCGGTCTGCGCCCCGATCGCATAACAGGAAATCAGGATCCCTTCGATCAGCAGATGGGGATCGCGGTAGATCAGTTGACGATCCTTGAATGTACCCGGCTCGCTCTCGTCCGCATTGCAGACCAGATAGATCGGCTTGCCGGACCGGCGATCAACATATTTCCATTTCACTCCGGTTGGAAATCCCGCCCCACCCCGGCCTTTCAACCGGCTTTCGGCAACTTCCCGGATCGTCTGCTCGGGCTTCATGCCGAACGCCTTGGGCAGCGACTGGTAGCCTCCCGCCGCCAGATAATCGTCAAGCGACCCCGTGTACCCGGGTTTGGCCATCGCCGTCATCAGCATCCGCCGCTCAAGCGGGTGCGCTGGCGGTACGGGCAACAAGCGGGGTGCCTCAATCCGGCCCGTCGCTCGAATACCCGCGATGATCCGATCCACGTCGGCAGGTGTCAGATTTTCGTAAAGCTCATCGTTGATCATCATGACGGGTCCCGTCCCGCAGGCCGCCAGGCATTCTACGGAGGACACTGAAAACAGACCGTCCGGCGTCACGGTCTCCGGGAGAACGCCCAGAATCTTCTGAAGTTGCTGGAAGATCGAGCCGCATCCACATTGCTCACAGGAAACTGACCGGCATACCTTGATATGGAACCGTCCCCGTGGTACCTCGGAGAACATCGGGTAGAACCGGATCAATTCCCAGACATTGATTTCAGCCAGCTGCAGCTTGGTAGCCGTCCACTCCACCTGTTCTCGCCCCAGATAGCCGAAATGATCCTGTAACAAATGAAGCACCCAAAGCACCGCCGCCCGGCGGCGATCCTCGGGATAATGCCGGATCAGTTCGTCCATCCGCGCTTCTAAATCGATGGGGATAGGAAGGGTCATATTACCGGTCACACTCCCCCATCACGAAATCCAGACTGCCCAAAATGGCAGTCATATCGCTCAACAGATGACCGACCGCCATAACAGAAAGCGCCTGCAGGTTGACGAACGAGGGCGCGCGGATTTTCAGGCGGTGCGGTACACCGCCGCCCCGGCTGATGATCATGAACCCGAGTTCGCCCTTGGGATTCTCGGCCGAAAAATAGATTTCACCGGGCGGGGCGTTGATGCCCTCGGTGATAAGCATAAACTGATGGATCAACGGCTCCATCCGCGTGAGCACATCCGTCTTGGGCGGCAGGAACACCTTGCCATCGTCCACATACCAGGGCCCCGCTGGCAGACGATCCAGCGCCTGCAACACAATGCTCCGGCTCTGGCGCACTTCCTCCAGACGAACAAGAAACCGGTCATAACAATCGCCCACCGAGCCCAGCGGAACCTCGAATTCAAAATCCGGATACGCGGAATAGGGATGGGCCCGGCGCAGATCCCAATCCACTCCCGAGGCCCTCAGGTTCGGGCCGGTCATGCCGAGATTAATCGCCTGCTCACGGCTCAGCACCGCGATGTCACGCGTGCGGTCAACGAAGATTCGGTTACGGGTCAGCAGGCCGTCAATCTCGGCGACGCCCGCCGGAAGTTCCGCGAGAAAGGCACGCACGCCCGGAACAAACTCCGGCGGGAGATCGTTGGCAAGGCCGCCTATCCGGATGTAACTGCTTGTGAAACGAGCCCCGCTGAGCGTCTCAAAAAGATCCATGATTTTTTCGCGTTCCCGCATGCAGTAGAGAAATACGGTCATCGCTCCCACATCCATGGCGTAACAGCCCAGGCCAAGCAAATGGGAAGCGATGCGGGAGAGTTCGCAGCAGATCACCCGAATGACGTGGCAGCGGGGAGGCACCTCAACGCCCAGCAATTTTTCAACAGCATAGGCATAGGCCACATTATTGGCCAGAGGCGCCAGGTAATCCAACCGGTCGGTGTAAGGTAGAAACTGCTGGTAGGTCATGTTCTCGGCAATCTTCTCATCACCCCGGTGTAGATACCCGATGTCCGGCCACAAACGGGTGATCTCCTCACCATCAAGTTCCAGGATCACGCGCAGAACCCCGTGCGTACTGGGATGTTGGGGGCCAAGATTGATGATCATGCGATCGCCTTCGGCTTGCGGGGACCAGGCCATGTCAGATCTCCTCCCGGCGATTGGGATCCGTCACGGCACGATCCCGTTCGGCGACGGTATCACAGGCACGCGGCTCGCGCCGGGTGGAAGAAGGCGTTCCGATGGCTGCCACAAAGGGGCCGCCTGCCATCGGGGCGGATTCCACTGTACCGGTCTCCACGGCCGTCATGGGAAGTTCTGCCGGAAGCCCGGCCACCGGAAAATCTTTGCGCAAGGGATGATGGGGATACCCGTCCCACATCAGGATACGACGCAGGTCGGGGTGTCCACTGAAACGCAACCCGAACATATCGTAAGCCTCGCGCTCATGCCAGTTTGCGGTGGCCCAGATCCCGCTCACGGAATCCACGACGGGGTCGTCCTCCGGAATCCCGACGACAAGACGCAAACGGCAGCGGTCCGAAAAGGAATACACCAGGTAATGCACCTCAAAGCGTGGTACCGTGTCCGCATTGTCAACACCGGAAAGGTCGGTCAACATGTCGAACCGGCCCTCTTCCTTCAGCAGGCGACAGACCTCGACAATCCGTTCACGTGGCAGGCTAACCCCTGATTCGCCCCGAAAGACAGGCGTTTCCGTAATGGCATCGCCCAGGCGTGCTTTCAGGATACTGATGGCATCAGGTATGTTCATGGGTTATTCGCCGCGAATGATGATCGGGCCTTCCATGGCACCGGCATCCAGTGGAGTGGATGCGGGAGACTTCAGTGCCCCGAACCCCTTTGAGTGGTCGATCTTGCGCTGGATCGCCATAAATCCCTCCAGCAGCGCCTCCGGGCGCGGGGGACAGCCAGAGATGTAGACGTCAACAGGCAGAAAATGATCGACGCCCTGGACGACGGAATAGCTTCGATACATGCCGCCCGTGCTGGCGCAAGCACCCATGGCGATACACCATTTCGGCTCGGGCATCTGATCCCAAACCCGCTTAACCACGCCCGCCATCTTGTACACACAGGTACCGGCCACGATCATACAATCGGCCTGTCTCGGAGAGAATCGCATCACTTCGGCACCGAACCGCGCAATATCAAACCGCGCCGCTCCGGCGGCCATCATCTCGATCGCGCAGCAGGCGAGTCCCATCGGTTGCGGCCAGCAGGAATTCTTGCGGATCCAGTTGACCGCCGCGTCCACCCGGGTGACGATGACTTCATGCTCCAGGCCCTTGAGCCCGTAAGTTTCCTCAATCTTCCGAGTCATGGGCGCCCCCGCTTGGTCTTCCAATTCAAGGCGCCCTTCTTCCAGGCATAGAGATGCCCGACCTCGAGAAGCAGTAGAAAAACAACAGCACCAATGAGCATGGGCCAGCCAATGCCGCCCTCATCAATCGGCTTGATCAGGTCGCGGTACATGGCGGCCCACCCGATCAGAAAGACAACTTCCACATCGAACAGGATGAAGAGCATCGCCACGATATGAAACTTGACGGCAAAACGCGCCCGGTCGCCGATCGTCGGAAGTCCGCACTCGTAGGGACTATCCTTGACAGGACCGTGTGTCCGGCGCGGCCCGATGAGAACCGGTATGAAAATACCGGCACACGCGAACAAGACAGCTGCGACCAGCATGGCCCCAGCCTCAACAAACGCCCTGTATTCCGGACTAATCAGCACAAATCTCCTTTTGAACAGACGGATCGGAGTGATTCCGTCCGATTCAAATTAACCACTTAACCTATAGAGAAGCTTTGGAGTATATCGAAAGACGAAGATTATTCAAGTCTCAGGGAAAACTTGCTATTGCTTTGTACGCCATGACTGAAAGTAGGAATAAAGGACAGTTCAGTAAGCCCCCGGGAAACCCTGAACTGGTGGCCCGGATTACGGAAAGTATCCGGGCAGCGGGCGGACGGATCACGTTTGAGCGTTTTATGGAAATGGCGCTTTACCACCCTGGGCTGGGCTATTACGTCAACCGCCCCCCCATTGGCCAAAACGGCGATTTCTTCACCAATGTCAGTGTCGGCGATCTCTACGGGCGCATCCTGGCCCGGCAGTTCCTCCGCTACCGGGAAAGCCTCGGTAACCCGCCGGATTTCCGAGTGATCGAATTCGGGGGGCACCGGGGGCAATTACGAGACGATGTACTACGGGAAGCGCCCGGCCTGGATTACACGGTGGTCGAGGCGAGCGGTTCTCCGCCTGAGCATATTACCGGCTGCATTTTCTCAAATGAGCTCCTGGATGCCTTCCCTGTTCACCGGGTTCGCGTGGTGAACGGGCAATGGCAGGAACTGTATGTCACCAAAGGTCATGAAGTAGACTGTTCTTTCATGGAGATTCCGGGCGAGTTGTCCACCCCCCTCTTAACCGAACGGCTCGAAGGCCTGCCCGCACACCTGATGGAAGGCTACACCACCGAAATCAATCTCCGCGCCATGAACTGGATCCGGGAAATCGCCAGACGTTTGGATCAAGGTTATGTCGTCACCGTCGACTACGGCCACGACCGAGACGGGTATTTTGCGCCGCACCGGCGGGACGGCACCCTGCTGTGCCATTACCAGCACACGGCCAACCGGGATCCCTTCGCCCGCATCGGGCAGCAGGACATCACCGCCCATGTCGAATTCACCTCAGTGATGGAAGCGGGCCGACAGGTCGGACTGGAAACGGTCATGTTCTGCGATCAGTCACAGTTCCTTCTGGAGTGCGGAAAGGATCTGCTCGAGGAAATCACGACACGGGATGCCGGCCGTTGGAGCCCTGACCGAAACCGTCTGCATCAACTCATCCACCCCACCCTTATGGGCCACACCTTCAAGGTGCTCGTCCAGCGCAAAGATTGCGTGCATTCTGGAACGTAGTCAACTGTCAGCGCTTGTAATAGCAGAGATAGGCCACGTCGCCGACGGCTTCAACCTCAAACTTCACGCCTTTGGGGACGATGAAGAACTGGCCTTTTCCATAGGTCTGCCACTCGCCATCGGGCAACTTGGCCTTGAGCGTGCCAGAAACGACATGCATATGCTCCACACAGTCGGTGCCGAAACTGTATTGACCAGGCTCGATGACGCCGACCGTGGCCGGGCCTTCAGTAGTGGTGATGACCAGGCTCTGAACTTTTCCGTCAAAATATGAATTATGTTTCATGCGGGATTTAATGCCGTTTTTTTCCGCGTTTGACAATACAAACTGAAATCGTGAACAAAGCTTGATGACACCCTCTCCCGTCAATATTATGGATCGAATGAAACGAACTCTCTCACTTTTGGCGAACAAGGAATTTGATGTGGTCGTCGTGGGCGGCGGCATTTACGGCGCGGCCATTGCCCGGGAGGCCGCCCTCTGCGGACTCTCCACCGCCCTTATTGAAAAAAACGACTTCTGTTCCGCCACCTCTGCCAGCAGTCTGAAGATCATTCATGGCGGCTTGCGCTACCTGCAGCAAATGGATATTGCCCGCCTCCGCAACTCAGCAACTGAACGGCGCACCCTGCTTCGCATTGCCCCCCATCTTGTCCATCCCCTGCCCTGCCTCATGCCCACACAGGGCCACTTGATGAAAGGCCGCGAGGCCATGTTCTGTGGAATGCTCCTGAACGATATCCTCAGCGCCGACCGTAATCGCCGGATGGATCCCGAGAAGGTCATCCCCGGGTGCCACCTGATTTCCCGGGATGAGGTTTGTCGCCGCGTGCCGGGCTTTTCGCCCGACGACATTACCGGCGGAGCCGCCTGGCATGACGCCTATGTCTACAACTCAGAACGACTCGTCACCGCCATGGTCCGGAGTGCCGTTGAGGCCGGAGCCACCGCTGCCAACTATGTCAAACTGACAGGCTTTCATAAACGCGACAGTCGCATCACCGCCATCCGGGTTCGTGATGAGCTCGCTGGCGCCGAGTTCGATATCGCCGCCAAACTTGTTATCAATGCCGCCGGACCTTGGGCTAATGAAGTGCTGGCAACCTTGATGCCGGGCAGCCCCGCCCCCGTCAATGGCCTGGCGCTCGGGCTAAACTTCATTTTGAAACGCAGCCTGCTTCCCCATTATTCCGCCGGACTCCGATCCCGTCGGAACGCCGGAGAATCGCAACGCCTGATGTTTATGATGCCCTGGCGCGGGCAAACCCTGGCAGGCACCTATTACCGGCCACACCAGGGCCCGGCCGACTCCATGAAAGTCACCGAACAGGATATTGAGATTCTGCTGTCCGACCTCACTCAGGCCTACCCCGCCGCCGAAATCAAACACAGTGATATCGCCGCCATCCTGCCCGGTTTACTTCCGGTCAAGCATACTCAACTGGTCAATGGGGAACCCGCCCTCGCGAACCACTTCTCGATCATTGACCATGCCGGCAGTGACGCCATTGAGGGATTGATGACCGTTGTCGGGGTGAAGTATACCACCGCCCGAGACGTGGCCGCCCGAACCCTGCGCCACGCTCTGGCGAAACTAGGCTGCCCCCGAACCGAGTCCGGTTCGGATCAGCGTCCTCTTCCGGGTGGAGCCATCCCCGATTTTAATGCCTTCCTGAGTGAGTCAAACACTCTTGCACCCGCCCCATTATCCAGCACCGTGATCGAGCATCTGGTCTACAATTATGGAACTGAAACCCATGACGTGCTCAGCATCGGAAAAGCCGCGCCTGCGCTTCTTGCGCCGCTAGCCCCTTCAACATCCGTGCTCGGTGCCGAGGTAGCCCACGCAGTCCGCGCGGAAATGGCCGTTACCCTTGCCGATGCTGTCCTGCGCCGAACCGATCTCGGCTCCGCCGGACGCCCCGCCCCCGATGCGCTGGAAGCCTGCTCCAGGATCATGGCCGCGGAATGCAACTGGGATGACCCCCGGCGCCTGGCGGAAGTGGCCAAGGTGAACAACGCCACCCTCTATCAAGGCACGCCATGATCGCCCTACTTGTGGCCACCTTGGATGAAGCCCAGCCGCTTCTGGCTTTGCTCAAGGCGGAACAACAACTGAACCAGCCATTCCCTGCCTATGGATATCCCGGGGGACTGATCGTGATCAGCGGCATGGGCCCGGAATTTGCCGCAAAGGCCGCTGACTATGCCATTCGTAATTGCGGAGCCAAGACGGTTATTAACTTTGGAATTTGCGGGGCTTTGGCTGGATCGCTAAAGCCGGGCGACTTGTGTCGCGTCATGACAACGATCGAGGGAGATGTCATTCTTCAATCCGGTAATGCGCCCGTTTCTCCCCTGCTCACTCATGAGTCCTGGAAGCACTTTGCTCCCGCCAGACTAGCCTCGGTCACGAAACCCGTGTTCGGGGGCGCCCCCCGGCAACGTCTGGCCACCCATGCGGATATCGTCGATATGGAAGGCCACGCCGTGGCACAAGCCGCCCGGCGGCAGGGCATCCCCTGTTATCTCCTCAAAGGCGTCAGCGATCTCGCCGATGAGTCGGGTCGTGACCATCTGATGCAGAATCTTACCCGGGTCTCCGAGGTGCTGGCTCAGGAAGTCGTCAAAGGGCTTGAACGCTTCAGCGAACCCAAATCAAGCCTGCTGGTCAGGATGGCAAATTTCGTCAAAGTCGAGCACACGATCTTCAGCCTGCCCCTGTTGTTTTCCGGCGCCTGGATCGGAGCCCATTATCAGTGGCCGGGCTTGCAGGCATTGATTCTCATCACTCTGGCCGGACTCGGCGCCCGCACGCTGGGTATGGCCATGAACCGGATCCTGGATCGCAGGTTGGACAGCTTGAATCCGCGGACCCTTGCCCGGGATCTTCCGAGCGGAAAGCTCACTCCGGCCCAGGCTTGGGGTGTCGCGGCGGTGGGGCTCGGACTTTATCTTCTGGCCTGTGCCGCCCTGGGTCCTGTCTGTTTGAAACTCTCGCCCGTTCCAGCACTGGTCCTGATTTCCTATTCACTCCTGAAACGGTTCACCCCTCTCTGCCATTTCGGAATTGGCCTGTCACTGGCGCTCGGTCCGCTGGGGGCGCATGTGGCGGTTACCGGCGGTACCACGGCTCCGCCAGCCCTCCTGCTCCTGACGCTCTTCACCTTCTGCTGGATCAGCGGATCGGATATCCTGTATGCTTTTCAGGACTTGGCCTCCGACAGGGAAACCGGCGTGCACAGCATTCCGGTTTCGTTTGGACCGACAGGCGCCCGCTGGATCGCTGCGGGGGTACACCTTGTGGCGGTGGCGTCGGCTTTTGGTCTCTGGCGGATAACGGGCATGGGAGCGGTGTCGGGCCTGGCGCTGGTCGTCACCGGACTCGCCTTGATAACGATGTATTGGGAGCGATTGCCGCTGGCATTCCGGTTTTTTCCGGTATCCGCCGTGGCCGGTATCGCCGGGGCATTGATTCCCTTGTTGAAAGACATGAAATGAACTTGATAGTAGCCATCAACGGTGCAACGGGCGCGCATGCCGCGGAGCGACTTCTCAAAAAGTCGCCCTGGCCTGTGGCGTTGGTGGCCAGCGAGTGGGGGAAAAATGTGGCCGCCCGTGAATGCGGCGATTTTAACCGGCTGGCCGCTTTGGCCGACACGGTTTATGACGATGCCGATCTGGCCGCTGCCATCTCCTCCGGCTCAGTTCCCACCATCGGCATGGTGATCCTACCCTGCTCCTCCAACACGATGGCCAAGGTGGCCCATGGCATTTCCGATACGCTTATCACCCGTGCGGCCCATTGTCACCTCAAGGAACGACGCCGACTGGTATTGTGCGTCCGGGAA
>CAJBSZ010000390.1 GCA_903958395.1 uncultured bacterium
CCGAGAGCTGATTGAAGAAGGCAATGAGAAACGCCAGACTGATCGGGGTGAACAGGCGGCGGGTAAAGAATTTTTCGGGATGCTCGCGATTCCCCATGGAGCGCTCCACCTCGTTCGCGAGGGTTTCAATTTCGGACTCCGGGGCATCCGGCATGATCCGGCGGAACACCTGGATTCCCGCTGCACGATCCCGTCCATGGGTGATCAGCCACCGCGGGCTTTCGGGCAGGAAAAAGCAGAAAATCGAATAGATTACGGACGGGATGGCGACAATTCCCAGCATCCAGCGCCAGGCATTTTCCCCGATATCACTGAGCCAGGCATTGGACAGGAAGGCCATGAGGATGCCGAAAACGATATTGAACTGGAACATGCCGGTCAGGCGGCCCCGGGATTTTGGGGGGGAAATCTCGGCAATGTACAACGGCGCGGCCACGGTGCAAACCCCGATGCCAACCCCCCCGATAAAGCGGAATACCATAAAGGAATACACCTCAGGAGCCAGGCCTGACCCGATCGAGGAGATAAAATAGAGGACTCCAATCCAGAGTAGTGTTTTTTTGCGACCCAGGCGCTCCGTGGGCCATCCCCCGAACAGCGAGCCAAAGACCGTTCCCCAAAGGGCCATGCTGATCGCCAGGCCATGCATGGTGGCGCTCAAGCCCCAAAGTGTTTGAATGGTTTGTTCCGCTCCGGAGATGACGACCGTGTCGAACCCGAACAAAAAACCGGCCAAGGACGCCGAAACTGCCCAGAATAAGAGTCGTGCATTATGTTTCATCATTTTCCTTTGTTTCCCTTCATTCGGTGATTTCAAAGTTCTGTGGCGTAGTGGCCGACAGTCCAAGCCAGACGATCAAGGTGTAGGTTCCGTCGGTGTCGATATTTACGCCCTGTCTGAAATCCGGTCCGCCGGGCAGGATACTGCCATTAAGCTTCAAAATTGCATTAGCATGACGAGTACCCCACTTTTTGAAAACCAGACACAGATTTCGGATGGGGTTTTCATCACTCGCATCAAGACGAAAACTCATCTTGGGCTCTCGCCTGGTGATCTCGTAGGCTTTGGCATCCCTGTTGTATTGCCTCAAAACACAGCCATTGGCTTCTTTCATGGCAGGCGCATTGATCCAGGCTTTTTGAAGGGGAAGCAGTGATGTCGCTTGGGCATTGGAAAACCCATAGAGGACAGAGGCGCCCTTGGCCCGTGGCCCCAGAAGGGAGGAATGCGTCATTTTGTCGAAGGTGTGGGCAAGCCGGCCGTCGCTCCGTCCCTGATAAACGGGATAGTGGTTCCAGGCGGTAAAATGGGAATTCGGGCTCTTTTCCTTGATGAATCCGAACACCGACATTCTGGAGCCGGCTTCATACATGGAAAACGGCTTATAGGCCGACTTCATGTTGATTGATGCAATGACCCCATTGCTGATGGTCACATGAGGAAACCCGTTGGACCAATCCAGTAACTGCGTCTGGCCATCGCTGTTGACAACCGTTACTGCGGCCAGATCCACGTTGTCCTCTGGTGCGGTACCATCAGCGTTGAAGAGCATGGCCTCATTCCATCCGCCACATCGCCTCCTCATGAAGCGCACGGCGGTCCCATCCGGATAAAGGGTCCACCACTCTTCAGACCAATCGCCCCAGCCGGTTACCGGATCCACATTGGCAATATTGTAGTTCACATCCATCATGGCATAGCGCCACTTGACGACCACGCGGGCCGGAGTGTCTTCAACGATGGTGACATGGGCGTGCCGGGTCTGGGCATCGGACATGTGTTCGCAGCAGCCGGTCGTAATGGGGGGGGCATTGCTCCGGCCCCAATTCATGCTGTTCTCCGAGCTCTGATCGCCGACCAATTTGCCGTTTTCCGTTACCAGCACCGGCGAAAACCGGGTGCCCTTCCAAAACACATAACGGACGGGTAGCTTGTCGAAACGTACGATCACATCGCTGTTTGATGTATTGCACCAGAGGCTGTCCCAGGATTCATGATAGGCCAGATTGGCATAGCTGGCGCCGAATTTCGACAGGGTGCCTTTCTCGGAATCGGCGGGGAATCTCCGCGGCTGGAGATCCTGGGTCGGGTTGGCGGGTTTCAGGGCGCTGTAGGATGCCTGAGCGTCCGCCGGTGAAAAAGCCGTATCATAGAGTTTTACTTCATCGATGAGCCCATCCAGCCCCATTCTCGACGGGAATGTGGCCCAGGTGCGGATCGGATCCGTCGGCACCAGATCAACAGTGTTCAAGCCGACAGTAAGTTCCGTCGAGCCTGCCAGTACGAGTTTTGCGGCCGCTGTGGAGACCTTGGTCTTTTCCTCGCCATTGATATACAGCACAATTTCGCCGGCCGTCTTGTTGTAGCTAGCCATGACATGGGTCCACTTGAATGTGGGAATGGATTCCTGAGTCACCACCTTCTTCCACTCGCCATCCAACTTGGAAAGAAACCCCAAGTGCCCATAGGCATCGATGCCGAAATAGTAGCCGGATTCCTCCCATTGCGAGTGCTGGACGATGGGGGCCCAGTTGTAGGGGTAGGCGCCGAGGGCAACCCATGCCTCTAAGGAAAAACTGTCTTTCAGTGCCGGCGCTTCGGTCGCCGGCACCGTGACCCCGGAATTGTAGCCGTCAAATCCCAGTCCCGCACCTGAGACCGGGGAGGGATTCCACAGAGTTTTGTGTCCGGATACGGCATGGGATTTTCCGCCAATACTTTCCCGGGCAGACTCGCCGCTGCCTTCATCAAACCCGAAATGCAGGACCGGTGCCTTCAGGCTCTTTTTGATGGGGGACCTTTGCGCCTTCTTTTCGGCAGTTGCTTTCCGGGTGACTACCTTCGTGCTGAGATTCCGAAAGCCATCCCGTGTCAGCATGAAGCTCTGCACGGTTTGATTGTCCGGATCCAGCCAATCCTTCGTCTTCGCCTCACCGCGCTTGATGACCCGGGTCACCGAACCGTCGGGAAGCAGCGTGTAGGTCTCATAGGCAATACCAGCATCACCCTCCAGGTTACTGAAGTCGGGCCTGTAGCGCCATTCGATCACAACTTTGGAAGCGGTGTTCTCAACGATCTTTACCCAGGAATAGCGGTTGATTTTGTCGAACATCAACCCGGTTCCGTCGCCGTGGGTCGGGATGATCGAGCCCACATAATGTTTCTTTCCAGCAACATCCAGGTGCGGCCGGTAACTGGACGCTCGCCAGAAAATAAACTTATACCCCGATTGAAACCTCACCACGATATCCGCATACTCGAATGTTTTTGATTTCTCTTCGAAGGGCTCTTTCGAATCAAGATGCGTGAAGTACGCGCCGAAATCATTGGCGCTGCCCCCCTCTGCAGCGGGTGTCGAGGGGTTGCCGGGTTCTGCCGCGAAAGAAAAGCCAGGGCTCCCAATCAATCCCAAAGCCGCCGCGCATGCCAACAAGCACTTCATTGTCATAAGTCTAATCTCCATGTTAAGAAGGGTCTCATCATTGTCGGGATATACTATTGCCGACCGCCGGCTGAACACAAGGCCACTTCAGGCATGAGTATCGCCATTTCAGGAAAGGGCGGGAGGTCCGGGCAGAGTTCCTGGAATTCCCCATAAATCAAGGTCAGGTTACTCCGATAGCTCGATGACGACGGCGATATTCTGAGGGCGTCATGCCGGTGCGCTGGGCGAAGAATCGCGCCAGATGGTAGGCGGCTTCGTATCCGATGGCGGAG
>CAJBSZ010000391.1 GCA_903958395.1 uncultured bacterium
CAGCACCCTGTTCCAGGGCACGGCG
This sequence comes from uncultured bacterium, assembly GCA_903958395.1. Taxonomy (GTDB): domain Bacteria; phylum Verrucomicrobiota; class Kiritimatiellia; order CAIKKV01; family CAITUY01; genus JAABPW01. The sequence goes on from CAJBSZ010000391.1 coordinate 26, forward strand.
CAGGTATTCCAGTCGTCGTTCAAGGGAATGGGGTGGCTTCTGGCGCTGGCGGTGCTGGTGATTTATATTGTGTTGGGGATTTTGTATGAGAACTTTTTCCATCCTGTGACGATCCTGTCCGCGCTGCCCTTTGCCGGGGTGGGTGCCATCGCGACGCTGATGGTGTTTGGCTCCGAGCTATCAATCTATGCGTTTGTCGGCATCATCATGCTGGTGGGGCTGGTGAAGAAGAACGGCATTATCATGGTGGATTTCGCCATCGCGGCACGTCGCGACCAGGGCAAGTCGGCCCGGGATGCCATTTATGAAGCCTGCCTGGTGCGGTTCCGTCCGATCATGATGACCACGATGGCGGCGCTGGCGGCGGCAATCCCGATTGCAGTCGGGTATGGGGCGGGCGGCGAGGCCCGGCGTCCCCTCGGGTTGACCGTGGTGGGGGGGCTTCTGTTTTCACAGACGCTGACCTTGTTTGTCACTCCGGTATTCTATCTCTATATGGAACGGCTTCAGGAGTGGTTGAGACGGGTTAGGCTGAAGACTTCAGCCTTCAGCCTGTTCTTGATTCTGGCATTTCCTGGTTTGTCATTTTGCGCCGAGAGCAACTTGCCGCCGGTTCGGGTTTCCCTGTCCGGGGCCGTGTTGATGGCGCTGGAGCATAATCCCGCCTTCCGCGTCCAGCGGCTCCAGCCCCGGCTTGTCAGGACCCGCGAAGAGTCTGCCCGGGCCCTGTTTGATCCGGTTCTGTTCGGGGGGATTTCCCGGGACCGCCTCAACGGCCCCCAGTTGGCTTTTCAAGCGGCGACCAATTCGACGGCGGAGATGACCCGGGATCATACTGCCCTGCAGGCGGGAATCGCGGAAACCCTGCCGAGCGGAACCCGCCTCGCGCTGAGCGGTCAGACGGATATGGATCATCCGGTCTATAACCACACGGCATCCCGTATTGGAATTTCGGTGACCCAGCCCCTGCTGGAAGGCGCCGGGAGGGAATCCAACCTCGCGATTCTTCGACAGGCACGACTGGATACGCGGATTTCGGTATTCGAATTGCGGGGCTATACGCTGGCCCTGGTGGCGGAGGTTGAGCGGGCGTATTGGGCGTATGTCCAGAATCGGGATCAACGGGAGGTGTATCGGGACTCCCTTCAGGTGGCGGAACGGCAGGTGGAAGAAACCCGCGAGCGTATTCGCGTGGGGAAATTGGCGGAGTTGGAATCGGTGGCGGCCGAGGCGGAAGCGGCGTCCCGCCGTGAGGGAGTCATTGCCGCGGACAGCCGGTTTTCGGCCGCACGCCTGAGATTGCTGCGTTTGCTCAATCTGCCTCAGCAGGCCACATGGACGCTGATTCCGGAAGCCTCCGATTCGCCTGTTCCGCCGGGAGCGGTGCTGGAGGATGTGGAAACTCATGTGACGGCGGCCCTGGCCGGGCGCCCGGATCTTAATCAGGCGCAACTGGCCCTTGAGCGGGGCGATCTCGAAGTGGTTCGCACCCGGAGCGGATTGCTTCCGAAGCTGGATCTATTTGTCACGCTGGGGCGCAGCGGCTATGCGTCGTCATTCGACGACTCCGTGGAGGGACAGGATGCCCGGGGGTATGATGTGGGAGCGGGGCTTCAGGTGGAATATCCGTTGAGGAACCGCGCGGCCCGTGCGGATTACCGGCGTGCGGGAGTGGGGCGGGAACAGGCCGGGGAGGCCCTCGCCAATCTCCGCCAGCTTGCGCAGGAGGATGTTCGGGTGGCCTGGGTCATGGCGGAGCAGGCGGGCGCGCAGGTGGATGCGGCGCGGGTCACGCAACAATTACAGGAGCGGAAACTGGAGGCGGAACGGGCGAAGTTCAAGGAGGGGAAATCCACGGCGTTGCTGGTGGCCCAGGCGGAGCGCGATCTTCTGGCCAGTCGCCTCTCCACGATTCAGGCCGTCATCGCCACCCTGACGACCCGTATTGATCTCTACCAGAGGGATGGCTCGCTTCTCGCCCGCCGCGGTCTGGCCGTGCCGGAAGAGTGACAATAAAATAAAGGAGTAACAATCATGATTCGCAAAGTGATCGTGTTGATGGCAGGGGTGGGATGTCTGGGGCTGGCGTCGAGTTCCCTGGCGAATGAGTGGAGGCAATACCGCGGGCCGACGGGGGACGGGATCTCGGCTGATCTGGTCATCAACCGGGACTGGACTGCCAGGCCACCGGCGTTGCTTTGGGCCTTGCCGCTCGGCGATGAAGGCTGGAGTAATCCGTCGGTAGGGGATGGACGCGTGTTCCTGCTGGATCACGAGGGAAAAGACGGGGGTGCGGACAGGGTGCGCGCCCTGGACTTGAAAACGGGACGGGTGATTTGGAGCGTCTCGTTTCCGGGGCCCAGTCGGGAAAAATACGGTTATACCGCTCCGAGTCCCGCGTTGGATCAGGGGAAACTATATTGCATCAGTCGTCAACTGCAGGTGATCTGTCTGGATGCTATCACCGGAAAAGAGATTTGGCGACGCGATGCGGCCCGCGATTTTTCAGGCAAACCGGCAGAAACGGCCTGGGGACATTCCGCCTCCCCTTTGGTGGACGATCAACAGGTCATTCTTGTTCCCGGCGGGCCCGATGCCGCTGTGGTGGCGCTGGACAAGACCACGGGACAAACCCGGTGGAAAGCACCGGGCGGGCCGGCCGGTTATGCCTCGCCGATTTTTTATGGAGAGGGTGCCGCGCGGCAGGTCGTGGTGTTCAATAGCGAAGGATTGATCGGATTCAATCCGGCTGATGGCCAGCGTCTCTGGACGCAACCCTGGCGTACCAGCTGCAACCAGAACTCCGCCACGCCGATCGTGATTGGAAAACGGATATTCATCAGCAGCGCCTGGAATGTCGGCTCGGGTTTGGTGGATATCACGGACAACAAGCCCTCGGTGGTCTGGAAAACAAAGGAGCTGCAGGCCCGTTTCAGCAGTCCGGTGCAGATCAATGGGTTCATTTATGGGGTCACTATGCCGGAGACTCCCGGGACCCTGGTGTGCCTTGATGCGGCGACCGGGGAAACGAAGTGGAAGCAACCGGGGTTTGAATTCGGACCCATTGGGGCGGCCGGTGGAGCGATCATTGTGGTGCATGGGAAAACCGGCGATATCATCCTGGTTGAAGCGAATAGTGCCGCCTACAAGGAGCTTGGCCGGATCAAACAGGATCCCCCGACCGCAGCGTGGAATACGCCGATTGTGGTCGACGGAAAACTCCTGGTTCGCAACAAGAAGGTGCTCCTCTGCTTCACTGTGGCTCCGTGAAGGCAGCCTCATGAAACATGATCAGCCATAAGCCTTTCCGCCTGACAGCCACTCAGCCGCCACAGCGGCTCACCGGGACGGTTCGCCCTACCCCGATGCAAGTTCAAGCAACGCTTGATTTTAATCCGGTAGGGCGAGGCGTCCCTGCCGAGCCGTCCTCATGCGGCTGAAATGAGGCTGACTTGGACCCATGGACTCCATTCTGCCGTAGTTTAGGGGGATAGTGTGCAGGGTTGCACTCTTGCCCGGGAATGAGCATAATTTTCCTTAATCATTCACAACAACAGGAAAGGGTTGGATATGGCGGTCAATTTTGTTCAGCGTATTGATGACGGTGTGAAGGTGCAGAATGTGCTGGCCAGCGTGTCGGACAAAACGGGGCTGGACCGGTTGATTCCGGCACTGTTGAAAATCAACCCCGGCGTGCGGATTTATTCCACCGGCGGGACTTTTTCGACGCTTCAGGCGCTTCTGGGGAAAGAATCCAAAAATCTTGTTTCGGTCTCGGATTATACCGGGCAACCTGAAATGCAGGGCGGACTGGTGAAGACCCTTGATTTCAAGATTTATCTCGGACTGCTGAGCGAAACCTATAATCCCGCGCATAACGCTGATCTCAAGAGGACGCAGGGTGTCGCGATTGATATGGTGGTGGTGAACCTCTACCCGTTCGCCCAGACCGTTGCCAGCCCGGAGGCAACCCCGGAGAGGCCCGTGCCAACATTGATATCGGAGGCCCCTGCATGGTCCGGGCCTCGGCGAAGAATTTCCTGCGAGTGGCCTCGGTGACGGATCCGGCCGACTACGATGGCGTTATCAGGGAGTTGGAGGCGGGGAAGGGCGTCCTTTCCCTGAAGACGCGTTTCAGCCTCGCCCAGAAGGCCTTCGCGCATACGGCGGCCTATGATACGGCGATTGCTGCCTATCTCAAGGACAAGAGCCTCGACACCATTAAGGCTTGTTACCAGTTTTGAATTCTCCCTCTCCCGTGAGGGGAGAGGGGTGGGGTGAGGGTAAATTATGTTTGAATTAAGTGTGAAAACGCATTTTTCGGCCGCCCACCGGCTCGTCGGGTACGATGGTGCCTGCGCGAATCTGCACGGCCATAACTGGGAGGTCGAAATCTTCGTGCGGGGATCGCACCTGAACAGTCTGGGAATGCTGGTGGATTTCCGGGATATCAAGACGGCCATCCGTGAGGTCATGAAGGAAGTGGATCATTGTGACCTGAATCAGCTTCCGGCCTTTCTTCGCGAGAATCCAACATCCGAAAATCTGGCCCGATATCTCCATGCCAAGCTGGGGGTGCACTTGAACAACGACTCCCTCCGGGTGTTCAAAATTACCGTTTGCGAAACCCCGGGCACTACTGCGAGTTATTGGGATGAAGACTGAATCGGTTTGGGTTACCGAGACGTTCACCTCCATCCAGGGGGAGTCCACCTGGGCGGGGTTGTCCTGTTTCTTTGTGCGGTTAAGTGGCTGTAATCTCCGGTGTTCGTATTGCGATACCACTCAGGCGTATCCCCGGGGACGTAAGACGTCCATCGCTTCGCTGGCCCGACGGTTTGCCGCGTCTTCGGCGGCGATCGCGGAGATTACCGGGGGGGAACCGTTATCGCAATCCGGCTTCGCTGAGTTGGCGACCCGAATGCGGGATGGCGGCGGAGGCCGGCCGGTTCTGGTGGAAACCAATGGAAGCCGGAATATTGCCTGTATTCCTGACGGCGTGATCGCCATCATGGATGTCAAATGCCCCGGCAGCGGGGAGGCGGCGGCTATGGATCTCGGGAATCTCAAGCGATTGCGTCCCCATGATGAGGTGAAGTTCGTGGTGGCGGATCGAAAGGACTTTGAGTGGGCGTGCCGCGTGGTTCGAAAGCATCAGGTTGTCGCACATTGCCACGCCGTTCTCTTCAGTCCTGTTGAAGGCAGGCTTTCCCCGGCCACTCTGGCCGAATGGGTTTTGGCTTCCGGTCTTCCGGTTCGGATTCAACTGCAACTTCACAAAACTCTCAAAATGCAATGAAAACCATTGAACGAGCCGTTGTCCTGCTCTCCGGCGGATTGGATTCCTCGACGCTGCTTCATTTTGTGGTGAAGAAGCTGGGTGCCCGCGAGGTGCATGCGTTGTCTTTTCTTTATGGGCAGAAGCACCGGCGTGAGTTGGAGGCGGCGGCGTGGCAGGCCAAGGCGGCCGGGGTGACGGCGCATGACCTTGTGGATATGGAGTTTTTCGGGGCCTTGATGCCGGGGGCATCCGCCTTGACGGATGCGGCCGTGGCCGTGCCCCGCCTGGCGGATCTGGATTCGAAGGAGCTCTCCCAGCCGCCCACCTACGTGCCCAACCGGAACATGATGCTGCTTTCCGTGGCGGCAGCCTATGCCGAGGCGCGGGGGATTCCTGACCTCTTTTACGGCGCCCAGACTCAGGATAGCTATGGGTATTGGGACTGCACGCCGGTTTTTGTGGAACGGGTCAATGCCGTGCTGGCGCTTAATCACAGGCCCCCGGTAAAGGTGCATGCCCCGTTTGTCTGGATGCGGAAGGCGGAGGAAATCAAGCTGGGGCTGGAGCTTGGCGTGGACTACGCGCACACCTGGACCTGTTACCGGGGCGACGCTGTGCCCTGCGGCGACTGCCCTTCCTGTGTGGAACGCGCCGCGGCATTTAAGGAAGTGGGGATTGTTGATCCGTTGATGGCGACGTGATAGGGTCTTGAGATTGACTTTGAAAGGATGACGCGACATGCAAAAAGAATCGATTGATTTTCTGCGGCAGTTGATTGGTATCGCCAGCCCGTCCGGGTTCGAGTGGGGGATCCAGGGCATCCTGAAAAAACGCATGACGCCCTTGTGTGACGAAGTGCGGGCGGATGTGCATGGTAATGTGATCGGAGTGATCAATCCCAAGGCTCCGGTACGCGTCATGCTCTCAGGCCATTGCGATGAAATCGGTCTCATGATTGTCCATGTCGAGGAGCGTGGCTTTCTGTCCTTTGCCGCCGTGGGCGGCGTGGATACCGCCGTGATCAGCGGGCAGCGAGTCAAGATTCATTCCGCCAAGGGCGCGGTGTTCGGGGTGATCGGGCGCAAGCCGATCCATATGCTCGAGCCCGAGGAACGCGGTAAGGCACTCAAGATGCACGAGTTGTGGATTGATATCGGCGCCAAGAACCGCAAAGAGGCGGAGAAGCATGTGTCGGTGGGTGATTATGTGACGATTGATGTCGGACTCGAGCTGATGCTGAACGATCTGGTGGCGGGGCGCGGGTTTGATGATCGTGCCGGCGCGTTTGTGGTGGTTGAGACGTTGCGACGTCTGAAAGGCCGGAAGCTCAAGGTCGGCGTGTATGGCGTGACTACGGTGCAGGAGGAAATTGGATTGCGCGGTGCGCGGACCAGTGCCTTCGGCATTGATCCCCATGTGGGCATTGCGGTGGATGTGGGGTTTGCCTCCGATTACCCCGGCGGCGATGTCAAGCGAACCGGCGAATGCAAGTTGGGGAAGGGGCCGACGTTGCACCGCGGTCCGAATATCAATCCCGTTCTCGCCCGGCTCATGGAGTCCTCGGCGAAGAAACACAAGATTCCCTTCCAGATCACCGCCGAGCCCGGCGCGACGGGAACGGATGCCAACGCCATGCAGATCAACCGGTCCGGTGTGGCGGCGGCTCTGATCAGCATCCCCAACCGGTACATGCATACCGCCGTTGAGGTGATCTCGCTGGAAGACCTCGACAACACCTCCAGGCTCCTGGCCGATTTCATTACCGATATGGATCCCCAACAAAAGTATATTCCGGGGATGTAAAGGCATTGACGAAATCTGGGAACATTCTTCCTTTTCTAGCGGTTGCCGCCGTTACCGCGTTTTGCGTCCAAATCTTTTCCGCGAACCAGGCTGATGTTGATCTTTGGGGGAATGTCTTCTTTGTTCAGGCGCCGGCCTGGGCAGAAGGGTTTCATCGGATCAATACCTTTTCGTTCACGGAGCCCGGCCATGGCTGGATCAATCATGAGTGGCTGGCGCAGTATAGCTTTCACAGCGTTCATCGGCTTTTCGGCAATGCGGGACTGATTGGCCTGAAGGTGGTGATCGGGCTCCTGATCATCGGGCTGATGAATGCGGCGATCCGGAAGGAATGCCGGTCGGGAGTTGTCCGGTTTCTCTGGCTGATGCTGGTCATCTCGGTTATGGGATTCGGGTTTAATACCCGGCCCCATTTGTTCACTTTCCTGATGGTGGCTGTTTTCCTGACGTTGCTGGGACGGCCGAAATTCAGTTCCTGGCTGGTTTTATGGATCCCCCTGCTCGGGCTTATCTGGGTGAACCTGCATGGTGCCTTTTTCATCGGCTTGATTATTCTGGGCATTTTCCTGGTAGGGCGAGGCGTCCCGCCGAGCCGTCTTTCAGAGGTGCGCAACCTGGCCGTGCTTGCTGGTGCCCTGGCTCTGTTCATCGGCGTCACTTTCGTAAATCCCTATGGTGTTGCGCTCTGGAAATTCGTGGCCGGGTCCGCCGCCACGGTGCGGCCGTACCTGACGGAGTGGGCGCCGTTTGACTGGCGTGTGGATTTCGCCGAGCATGCGGATTTCGTGGTGTTGGCAGTGATCGTCTTCGGGAGCCTGATCTTTACCAGGATCCGCCGCGATCCAGCCGGGATGGCCTTGCTGGTGATCAGCTTCCTGGCCGCGCTGATGATGCGCCGGAACATTCCCTTGTTTGCCCTTGTGGCCGGGTTTGTGGCCGTGCGGCATGTGGACAGTGTGGTTGGAGAACGCTTGTCGCGGCTGGCGGCCCGCGTGCCAGACCGTGTGCTGGTAGTGCTGGCGGCCCTGTTCATTCTGCTTTCAGTCTTCTATACGGTCACTTTCAACAAGACGAATCCGCTTCAGATTGAAGTGGCGCGGGATCGCGTCCCGGTGGAACTGGTGGTGTTTCTGGAGACGAATCAAATCCAGGGGAATGCCCTCATTTTCTTTGACTGGGCCGAGTATGGGATTCGGCATCTTTACCCCAACTGCCGGGTGTTCCTGGATGGGCGGTTTACGGATGCCTATGATATCGCCACGGTGAATGATTATTTCAATTTCCTGTACGCCGGAAAAGGCTGGGAGACGGCCCTGCAGCGCTATCCCACAGACATTGTTCTGATCCACCGGCAATTGCCCGTGTATGCCGCCATGACCGCCCTGCCAGGTTGGCAATTGGTGGCGGAAACGGATCTGGCCGGCCTCTTCCTGAAAACAGATGTCCATGCCCGCACGGTGGCGCAAATCCGTACGAGGGAACTCCGCCTAAAGGCCATTCCCGGCCCAGTGTATTTCCCCTGACCCCCGACCCCTCTTAATCCACCAGTCGGTACTTGAGGATGCACCAGAGGGCGCGGAAGCCGTCTTTCCAGGTGATTTTCTTGCCTTCCTCGTAGGAGCGGCCGTAGTAGGAAATGGGCACTTCGTAGATGCGGCACTTGGCCCGGGCAACCTTGGCGGTGATTTCCACCTCGAAGCCGAACCGGTCTTCCCGCAGCGTGAGTTTCTGGATTACGTCCCGGCGGAAAACCTTGTAGCAAACCTCCATGTCGGTGAGGTTCAGGTTGGTCGTCATGTTGGAGAGCGTGGTCAGGAACTTGTTGCCCAGATAATGCCAGAAGAAACACACCCGGTGTGGACCGCCGCCCTGGAAACGGGAACCGAACACAACGTCGGCCCGGTTCTCCAGAAGAGGGCGAAGCAGAATGGGGTATTCGCGCGGGTCGTACTCCAGATCGGCGTCCTGGATCAGGACGAAATCGCCGGTGGCGGCGGCAAAGCCAGTTCGCAACGCCGCACCCTTGCCACGGTTGACATCATGGAACAGCACCCGCCACTCAGGATGATCGGTGGCGACCTTTTTGAGGACATCGCGCGTGCCGTCACTCGAGCAGTCATCGATAAGAACCAGTTCCTTGTCCAAGCCGACATTGATGGCGGAAACCAGCTCGAGCAACTCTAGGATGGTCGCCGCCTCATTGTAAATTGGAATAACAATCGATAGTTTCATATTTCTTCCCCTCCCGACCCCCGACCCCTGAACCCTACTTTCTTACTTCCTCGCGGTTCTCTCGCTCACCCAGCGGTGGATATCACTGCGGGTTTTCTCCCATACTTTCTCGTCGGTTCGTTCTTTCATGAACCGGTCGAAGATCTCCAGAAAAGCGGTGGTGAAGGTCATCAGGGAGGTCATTCGCTCCTGGAAGCGGCTGATAGGCTCCAGCTTTTCGCCTTCGGGCAGTTTCAGTCCGCGGAAGGTAAAGGTTTCGGCGTCAAGCGAGACCTGCCAGGTGTCCTCGCCCCGCGCCAGGAGGAGCTTGGCCTTCCTGAGTTTTTTGCCGCTGAGCAAGGCGATTTTGGCCTCGGCGCTGATGGCGGGAGTCCCGCGACGGAGGACCGTTTCATGGGCACCCTGACCTTCCAGGACGAAGGTGAGGGGGCCTTCAATCATGATGGCAAAGTCACCGCCGGAGGGCAGTTTGAAGATGCCGCCCCGCGCCTCGGAATAGAACCAGAGCCAGGTCAGGAAATCCTGGCCGGGACTGTTTCCGACGGC
>CAJBSZ010000392.1 GCA_903958395.1 uncultured bacterium
CTGCGGCAAAACATAGGGGAAGACAAGCGAACCGGTAGACACCATAGACCGTGGCCAGAAGAAGGGTCGTAGCCAGGCCAAGCAAGGCATCCCTCGCTATTCCGCCAACGGGCTTGAACTTGATGAAACCCAGAAACATGGACAGCAATGCCACCAGCAGCACACCAGTCATCTTACCCGGGACGGACAGGTTGAACTTCTGGAAAGGACTCAGTGTACTGAAGGTGACCTCCAACTGGAGGCTTCCCACGGCGGGATCCGCACCGCCCACCCGCTGAAGTATCAGCACCACTTCGCTGAGCTTTCCCACGGCCGTCCAATCGATGGCTTCCCGCATTACCCCCCGTGCCCGAATATCCATCGCCTGGACACCGGCGGCTCCCTTTATTTCCAATCGCATCGCGACACCAGACAGCGGTTTCCCTCCCGGCACCGTGATGGAGACTTCAACCCGGTCCGCACCCCCATTTACAAGCGGGGCGGGATAATCCTTAGACCAGACGCCGGCGACGGCGTTGCCGGAAATCTTATAGTCGATGCGGCGGCCATCGGGCGCGACGTTCACCGTGGCGTCGCCCGTATTGAATGCCCCCCGCTGTCCGGCATCGGTAAAATGGACCTCCGCCCGCACCACACCGGCCACCAGCAATCCCATCATGATCAACGTCTTCATCATGTCATTATTCCTCAATTTCCCAGCCGATGGCATCGGCATTGGCTTGATTTCATCGGGTTACGCCGCCTCCTTGCGTCGGCGATCCAGATAGCCGAGAAAATCCATCAACCCAGCCGAACGCTGCTCATGCATCGAGTACCGTATCTCATCCCTGTTCCCGTGGAAGAGGATTTTTGCCGCCACGAAGAGCATTTTTCAGCCGTTCGATTCGGATGGTGTGGTCGGGCATCGTGATTTGCTGTCGGATCTCTTCCGAGGTTCCAGCCTTCGCCTCGCGCTGTGCTTCTCCGATCAGGTTCTCCACATTGGCACGCTGGTCATAATCATCAATGACGTGATGAGGGCGGCTTTTCGCGTTGGTCACAAACACCCGATAGAGATAGTTCTCCGACCCCCCAGAACGGGCAGACCAATGCTTTACGCCTGTTGCATGCATACCTCACACCCCCCTAATATATCGAACTTTAATTGTTTCTCTTTGAGAGAACAATGCTTTATTCCCTGCTTGTGAAGGGTGCTGAAACAACCTGTCAGGAACCCTGTAGGCGGTTTCCCCGCCCCTGCAACGGTGAACAAACCAACGTTGATCGCCAATGTCTCCGTCCATTGGTGAAGATTATTGGCCGCCAGTAATGCACATATGGATGATGATCGGACTCATGTCGGTGAAAGAATGAATAGCTCCAATAATCCTGAGAATTGTGATGTCTACCTGACGACGCCCAATCGCACCAGCAATCAACTGGCTCACGCTCCGTGAATGAGTTGGAGCAACCGCTCGCAGTCTGCGGAAGTTTGGCTTTTGCGATATCGCGAGCCCATGTGCCGATTTCGAAGAACTGAGGATTGCGCTTCCGACAACGTCCCTCCTTGTAGGGCGGCATTCCCCGCACCAGCGGGGAGGCTGCGTCTTCGCGTTTACCGCCGGCAAACCCATAACGGGCTTTGACATCATAAGCGACTTATAATAACTTAGGGGCATGAGTGAGCCCATCAGCGACGAGGTGAAATCTTACTTGAGGGGGATCGGCGCAAAAGGCGGCCGGATAAGCCGTCGGAGGCTCGATCCCGCCCAGGCGCGGCGCATGGTGGCCGTCCGCGAGGCGCGGCGTGCGTTTCGAGACTACAAAACGCAATGCTTTTGGAGTTTTGATCCAGAATGGAACATACAGAGTGAGCAGGTTCCTTTGGTGATACGAACCCTGCGGAATGAGGGCAATGCGCAGGCATTCGCCCTTGCGAAACGGCTTCACAAGCTCCACGCGAACGAGGAGGCGTAACCATGCCCATTGGTCCTTTTGAAGCGGAAATCCTGCGTGTGTTGGCCGCCAACCGGAATCCAGAGAGTTTTATCGGAGGCGCGACGGTCTTGAATCAGAGGAAGGACTCCCCCCGGACCTCCGAGGACATTGATGTTTTCCATGATTCCGAAGCAGCCCTGCTGAAAGGCGTGGAAATGGATGAGCGGACATTGCGGGAACACGGATTCGAAGTGGCGGTTCTACTGAGCCGCCCCAGTTTTCACCGTGCACAGGTGTCGAGAAGGCAGGAATCCACCAAGATGGAATGGGTGCACGACTCCGCCTTCCGTTTTTTTCCAGTTGAGGCGGACGCCTTCATGGGCTACCGCCTCAATATATGGGACGCGGCGACAAACAAGGTCTTGGCCGGCGTGGGTCGGGGGGTCATAAGAGATTATGTGGATTTGATTCATCTGCACCAGACCCGCCTTTCCCTGGGCGCTCTGATCTGGGCGGCAGCGGCAAAGGATCCCGGCTTGAGTCCTGACTTTATGCGATCGGAAATGATGAGAACCCATCATTATGATCAGCAGACCTATGAAAGCTTGAAGTGGTCCCGTCCTGTGGATCCAATTGCCATGAAAGGTGTCTGGCTTGCGGCGATGCGGGAGGCGCAGAACCTCTTTGATCTCCTGCTGGACCTAGATGCGCCCTATGGATGTTTTTTTCTGGACGCACAGGGCGAGCCGCAAACCCCCACCCGCGAAACCCTTTCCACGCTCCGCCCCCACTATGGTTCGCTGCGCGGCTGCTGGCCCCGCATCGTCGAAGAGGAGTAAGCGGTTCAACCGACCCCTGATAAACCCAAGAACACCCCATGCTTAACAGTTTAAGCAATGAGTTCTGACATAATGCAAAGAGAACAACTTTCCGGTCCCCAGCGTTCTTTCTCCGGTATCAGGCTCCACCGGCCGAGGACGGCCGGCTCCAGCACCTTCATGGGCCGACGGCACCCCCTCCAGAAGCGCTGTTTTATCGATCTGAAACGTTTCAGATTGGTCACCACCCACCCAAGCTCCCGCAAGACGCGGGAAGCTTGGCCTACAACGGAAAATTGGAAGCGCTTCCGACAACGTCCCTCCTTGTAGGGCGGCCTTCCCCGCACCAGCGGGGAGGTTGCGTCTTCGCGTTTATCCCCGCTAGGCGGTCACGCCTCTGCCGCCTCCAGCAAGACTTGCGGCTCTTTCTTTGCAATCTGCAAGAGTCGTAACGCCGCCCCGCTGGGATTCCGCCGGCCAATTTCCCAACTCGCCTCCGTAACGACCGGAACATTCAGTAATCGTGCAAACACGGCCTGACTAACCTTCATCTTTCGACGGATCGACCGAACCTCCTGCGGCAGGATGCTTTCCACACGAGCCGGGAGGGCGACCTTCGTCGTACGCATCGTGATCTTGCGCCGCCCAGTCACATGGTCTCGCACATCGGTCAACGCCTGGATTAACTCATCGGCATCCAAGTTAAAGTCACCAGTTTTCATCGTTCAAACTCCTTTTTAATCTCATCCACCAATCCACGAATGATTTTTCGTTTGTCCGGCGGCAGGTCCTCAAATTCGCCTTTCGCAAAGACGTACAGCAAGAATACAGTCTCGGCTTTCACGAAGAGCAGGTAAAGCACACGTGCTCCACCGCGCTTCCCTCGCCCCGGCAAGGCCAGCCGAATCTTGCGCAACCCGCCCAGTCCGGGAATCACATCCCCCGATTCCGGGTTTGCCGCCAACTCCAATTGAAATTCCCGGTACTCCTCATCCGTGAGAAGTTCCATAATGCGTCGCGTGAATACCGGATGCTCTGTGAATGTCATCGTTTGATTGCCTTACAATGTAACGCAGTTATAATCGAAAGTCAATACTCCGAATACAAGTGCAGCTCCGCCACGCCGGGCGATCCTGGGTCGTAGCCCATCGTCAAACGGAATTTCTGGGCGGTGACCGGCCTCTACCGGCCGGGACGGCCGGCTCCAGCACCTTCATGGGCTGACGGCACCCCCTCCAGAAGCGCTGTTTTATCGATCTGAAACGTTTCAGATGACGAAATCGGTATTTCCGGAACCGGCACACACAACTACCCCATGGCCTCCGAGCACTGTTTAGCACGCTCGAAAATCGCATGTGTCAATTTATCAAGAAATGGAGAATCGTTCATTTCAGCGACACCCTTCCGGGTTGGCTCCAAAGACTCCATGACATGTTGAACAAGGACGGCCACCAGTGCCGATAGGCGCTCGGGCAACAAGCCTGCCTCCACCGCCCATTTTTCCCAGTGGCGCCGATCAACCTCGTGCAGTCGGTATGTGCCACCGATTTTCATTGCCAGTTTCACTTTTCTGGATTTGGGGTCGCGCTGGTATGGGAGAAATGAAGCCAGATCATACAGCGGCGCCAGACCAACGCAGCTCCCTGGAGAGTGAAGGAGCGAATAGTTCTTCGAATGTCCGTCGGTTCCCGCAATGACCCAATTGAAAGCGA
>CAJBSZ010000393.1 GCA_903958395.1 uncultured bacterium
AGATAAACCCATAGCGACGAAATCTTTTCCATTTCAACAAGGTATATATCTGAGAGTGGCCCCCCGCGAACCATAGCCTCTCAATTTATCGCATAATTCAACTTCATATCTTAGCAACCTAAAATTGCCAACACTTCCGCAATCACCCGGATACCGTCGACATCATCCTCAATCACAATCGTCTTGAATGCGGGGTTTAGAGGACTGAGCATTACTGTTCCACCCCGTTCGGCACCTTCAGCCACAGCCTGGGGTGGGCGGCCATATCGCTTGAGGGTGTAGGAGCCGCCGGTCTCGGGATCGGATATATCACGGTGCTGGACAACAAGATCCCGCCCGTAACGGCTGCCGGCGACTTGGGTTGTGAAAAGACACCAGGAGCCATCGGGGACTTTGGGCTCCATGGATTTACCTACAACTTGGGCAACAAACATGGTGGGATTCATGGCTCGCTTTTGGTCAATCTGGATCCAGCCCAATGGTTCAGGCGCTTGACCCTCGCTAAAGGCACCCGCCGCAATCTTGAGGTCGAAAACCGGGATGCAGGTCTTGAACATGGTGTCTTTGGTCGGATCCACCCATTTGAAGGGACACTCCTTCGTCGTCAGACTCGGAACTCCCTGCTGAACGGCTTCAGCGGCACCTTCCGCACCCGCCTTGAACCAGATGTCCGCCGCCTCGGTAATTGGCTGGACGGCATCACGGCCCAAAAGCTGTCTGGCCAGCCTCTTGAAATGCCTGACCATGGCCTGGGAATCATCCAAATCATGGGCGGTAATTGGCATGACTAAATGCCCCTGATTTCTCAATTCCGCCCGGATTGTGTTATCCCTCTGAGCCGTCTCTGGATTGCCATGCAAGTGTTTGGAGAGACCGTCGAGATAGATGTATATTTTCAATTCCGCATCGTCAGGATCACTAAAGGTCACGTCGGGTGTCGTGGACATCAAGGGCGGCGGCAAGTGGACCTGCTTTTGCCAGACTCCCTCCTGGAACCCGGCTTTCAACAACATCCCCCGCAGCTTCCGCTCTGCCACATTAACCGGCTGTGCATCTCCCGTCGGCTTGGTCATCGGCAGTTTTTGAGGAATGTCATAGGCAGTCGCCAGCACAGAACCGTACTGTTTCAGGCGCTCGGCCATAACGTGGCGGTTCAAGTGTGGGTGATAGAAGGCATTCCTGTAATTCTGGAAACAGTCGATGCAGCTTGTGTCGCACTTGGCCGGGCAGTCCTCGGCAAACTTCACGGCTGTTGCCACAATTTCTCCGAATCGGGCACAGAGTTGATTCAAAAGACCTGAACCACCCTGCATGGGATCATAAAGATAGGCGTCGACCTCCTCGCGATCCGGCCGCCCAATCACGAGAACCTGCAAATCTTCGAGATCCATATCGAGAACATGGCTGGCCGCCAGCCTTAACCCTTCAATCAGCGAATAGGCTTCTTCCCGATTGGTACAGGAGGCCAGCGACAGGGCATCCGCCGTCAAATCGGCATGGAAACCGATGTTCTTGGGTTCACAATGGCACCATTCTTTGTGTTTGGTCTCAAAGTCTTCGCGCTGTTTTTGCGAGGAGAAGGGCGAAACGCTTTGCCCGCACACCCGACAAACGGGATAACCAAATTCATTGCGACCATTGATCAAATACGGCGCGCCCACATTCACAAGTTGAAAACGGACACCACGCCGGAATTGAAGCTCACGCGCTCCCCAATTATAGGCCGTCCCGCCGGAATGCTGATCCAATTCGCGCCCATAGATGGCGACACCCATTTGGAAACGGTTTTCTTCTTCATCCGAAATACGGGATTGATGGACAAGCGTCACGTCACAAATAGGAATACTGGTGATAACCGCCGCCGTGCCGGTTCCGCCACCCACCCCGTGAATCTCTTGCAGAGCCTGCCGCTCGGGAAAGACTTCAAACCGAATCAGCTCGCGCCGATCCTCCCTGACCTCACGGGCATATCGCCGGGAAACAAACCGCTGCCCGTTGGCGTAGAGCAGATTGCCGGGCACATATTCGCGGATCGCAACGGAGGGCGACCTGGGAAGGTCAAAATCACTGAGGCCTCGCACCCACTTAGGCACTTCGGCCATCCCGATCACGGATCCGGTCTCCAACCCATAGCCTGGCAAAAAGCCCTCTGCCGCCAGAACGCCCAGGGTAATGACATCATCAATCCCCTCGGCTTGAGCGCGCCCCCGCATACGGGCATTCTTGACCCGGCTGACATATCGGTGACAGCGGTCAAAAAAGGCCTTGGATTCCTCGTCCAACGCGCCTTCGGTGCCCTGCCTGATCGACAGCATCCGCATTTGATCCATTGCCCATTTCAACCGACGGTGGAGCCTTTTCACAACGTCCGCCAACTCGTCCGCCATACCCAGCACATGACCCGTCAGACGGGTGCTTTCGACCGCCGCCCCATCGGCAACCGGCCAGCCCTGCTTGAATGCCGCGGTAACCACCGATTCGATCCTCTCCCTGTGCTTCTCAATGACCATTCGCAATTCGCTAACATCCTGCGGCACCGCGAGAACCGCCCCCCCTGCAAATAGATACTGCCCGATGAACGTGGGGAAGCAGCGCTTCAGGACATCGGCAATCTCCTGACGTTGCGATTCCTCCAGCCCGCCCCCTTTGCGGGTCAGTGACTGGAGCGCCGTCAACACGGTCGCATGGACATGCTTTTTCACCATCAACTCATTGGAGAGATTGAATGAGGGGGGATCAATGGGTCCGGACAGCATTTTATCAGGCTCACTGAAATACGCCCGGTCATGACTCAAAAGCCGACAATAGGTCACATCCACGGCCATACGATGACGCCGCCCGGCACGCCCCACCCGCTGCCAATAGTTGGCGCTGAGCGGCGGCACATTTCTCATCAAAATTGCATCCAGCGACCCGATATCCACACCCAACTCAAGAGTCTGGGTACACACCAGCGTATTTACCGCATCGCTGTCACCCTTGAACATCTGTTCAAGTTTCTCCCGCTCGCCTGTAGGCACCATGGCCGTGTGCTCGCGGGGCCGCAACATGTCGTATTGCCCGTCCAAAAGCTGCAAGTCATAGTTGTCGGAATCTTCAGGCACAAATTCCAACTCCCCATCACAGCGCCAGGCCAGGCACTTCATCCCCGGAGTACGCCGCACACTCTGCTGTCGGCATGTCCGGCACCGGTACGAGCCGGAGTTTTCCACGATCATCAGTCTATCGCCATTGATCTGGTGAGTACCTGCACATTGCGGCAAGGCATTGCCCTTTCCACCCTTCAGAACCACCGGTATCAGTAACTCGATATTTTTGGCTCGCAGCCAATCCCAAAGCTCCTGAAGAAAGGCCTGTGTCTCTTCGGTCTCCACTCCCCATTTCCGTGCGATTTGTGAGGCCGTTGTCTGATGCCCCGGCGAGTGCCACTGAACGACCCAATTCTTATTGTCTTGGGCATCCCGCGTGAATTTCAACCCGATAGGCACGCCCGGCAACGGCGGCAGGAATCCACTCTCCAAGTCACGTGAACCCGGTTGCAATATTTTGGAGAATATCTGGCCCAAACTGTCGAACACGATCTTCCGGCGTCGTAGGTGATCCAGGAAAGCCGCCACACCACCCAGCAATTCGTCAGCGGGCAATCTCAGGCTTTTTGCCCACTTGCGGATAAATGGCGCATCCTGATCAAGGCCCACATAGTTGACCTTAATGCGGCCCCACGGCTCCAGACCAATCATCTGCCGCATAGGAATCGCGAGTTCGAGCAGCAATTGATTCCGCAGGAGATTACGCCGTGCCTCCCGGTGTTCACTTCCCCCGGCATCCTTCGTCGGCGCTACGGCCCACAGTTCCGGGAGAAGGGCCATGGAAAGGGCGTCATCATCCTCCATGATCTTATCGAGACGGTGCACCACATCACCCACGGAGAGCGCCACGCCCTTGAGTTCCGCAGCCACGAGAGCCCGGAAACGAAAACGCCGGGCATGATCGCGCATCCAGCCAGCCTGGAAGGCGGCATCCTGCCGGTTATCGGCAAAGACGAGCAGACGCTTCCGTTCCGCATGCTGGATCATATCCTGGGCCAGAACGTGGACATCAGACACATTGACGGCCTTAACGGGACGCGCCGACTCCCTGAACTTGCCTGCCACCGTTCGGCCCTGCGCCCCACAACATACACAGGCTGGCAGCAGTCCCTTCTGATCTGCCTTCTGTTGAACGGCAAAGAGCTTCAGCATCGAGCCAGCCTCTCCGCAAGCGTGGCACCGGGGTTCTGCCTTAACATGCGCGGCACCACAACGGCGGCAGAAATACAGGGGACTCAACTTATCTTCCGAGCTTTCCTCCTCCTCTTCAATCGAGGATATCAGTCTATCTAAAAGCAGGAGTCGGATCCCACCATGCTCCTTTGTCAGGGATTCCCAATACCGGCTTCCCGCCGAGGCGACGCCACCCCCGGGCTCTTTCGCCGTATAGTCGAGCCCCCCGAGATAATGCTCAAAATAGTGCTGACCACAGGTTGTACAGGTCAGAACCGGTAACCGGAGATGCTTTTCCTCCGCATCATCCTCAGCGGATAAATGGAGGGTGGGTTCGTTTGACATCTCATCTTCAAAGGTCACCACGGCGCCGGGCACCCCGCGCACGAAGGCATGCACCACGGGCCGAACAAGTGGACGCCCCTCCTTGCGGGCCGCTGCCCCGAGTGTCAGCCAGCCAATCAGTTCCTCCTCGCTCACCTTGCGTCCCAGTTTTTCGCCAAGATCGATCACCAGATCAGCCAGTCGCTTGGGTTTCTCCAGCAGGGCCGCTGCCTGAAAAAGCAACTCATTGGCAGAGAGTTTGTCATGCAGAACAGTCTCCCAGTTGCCCTCCCGAAAGTCCGTTCCGCCTGCCGCCTTGAACAGCCCCGCCAGCGCTTCCGCCGGTTTCTTACAGTCAATCGCCTGCCTGGCTTGATCCAGAAACTCCATGGGTTTCCTGGGCGGGTTCGGAATTGACCGCTTGTCCGCCCAGACATCCTGCTCATAGACTTCCCGAACAGTCGCCACGGCCTCGGCCTTTACCCCGAAGAACCGCGACGCAAAGGTTCGTGCCGCCTCGGGATTTTTCGGGTCGAAAATGGTGGCGGACGTCGCCACGCAAACAGTCTGATTGGCTGCCCGTCCGCAATAGCTACGCAAGCGCCGAATCAGACAGGCCGTCTCGGCCCCTTCCGCCCCGGTAAAGGTATGGGCTTCATCGAAAACCAGATAATCCAGCCGCGCCCCATCAAATAGTTCGATATCCTTCTGTCGGGTCAGCAGCAGTTCCAACTGTTTAACGTTCGTCAGGAGAATGCGAGGCTGCCCACCCGGCTCGCGCATTCGAGCCCGACTGCACAACTCCTCGGGTGGATGAACATTCACGCCACTACCGGATGCCCGAATTTCTTCGAGCGCCTTGGTGTAATCCGAGCGGGAACAACCAGGCTTCAGGCGCAGACCAGCCACATCAGCTTCCTTCTCAGGCGTCTTGCCGACATACATGCCAAACGAAATCCCGCTTCCGGCCAGCAGTTCCCGGAGACGCCCCAACTGGTCTTCCGCCAGGGCATTCATGGGATAAACGATCACGGCACAAATCCCGGCGGGCGCCTTCTGATCCCTCAAGTCCAGGCACTTGCTGATAATGGGATAGAGAAAACATTCGGACTTACCGGAGCCCGTTCCCGTGGAAACGAGGGTGGTCTGGCCCGACTGGATCGCCCGGATGGCCTCCTCCTGATGACCATAGACTGAGGGGAAGTGGACGATCTGCTTCAAATGAGGATGCAGAACCTTCTCCTTCACAAGCTGTTCAACCGTGGCCCCTGAGGCGAAGGCGCGGGACAGGGAGATATACGGCCCCTTCATGAGCGGCGTATCGCGCGTCTCCTCAAGGGAGAGCAGCTTGCGCATTTGGTCGTTCAACCGCCGGTCGGCAAAGGGATAGGTGGTAAGTTGGTAGCGGAGAAAACTCCTGACCACCTTCTCCATGTATACGAGAGGATTGATCATAGAGGGGTTCCGCTCCCTTCCGCAGGCCGCCAATTCAGCCCACCCAATATGTCCCGAATAATCATTCTCGCCCTATTGAAATCACCCCTGCACAGGGAGCGGCTCAAGCCTTGTGAAAAAGGACACGGACTTCTACTCACGGCCTCATGCTCAAGCAAGGGCACTATATAATTTTTTGTGGCTGGAGAAATCATTGCCTTGATGTCCCGACCAAGCAACTGGGCCGTTGCCCGGTCAAGATCATCACCGACCGTAGCCATGATATCACCATGCGGCCCCCCTTCCAATCGCTCTCTGTTCCCAACCGCAAGATACTTTTGCACGACAAATCCGATGTCAACGGCATCCTTCTTTGCACGAGCCTCTGGCCGTTCCTGGGAGGCCACAATCTTCAACAAAACCAAAGACGGAATCGATATGAACCGAATTGCACGGCGCCTGCCACCCTCTGCGATATTGAGCTTCAGAGCATGATCATACGCATCCTGAATTCCTACCACACTCCATCGGCTATCATCCTCGGGCCACACGACGGTCTTACCATCTTTCGCGATTTCCCCAAAAGGAAGCAGATCCACTTCCACGGCGGTCTCTGGATCAGTGAGTTTCTCGGGATGGTCCTCGGCCTCGTCTTCCTTGAATCCGAGTTCAACAAGCGCACGGCGATACTTGTGATAGGCCGTCCAATCCTTCAGTTGCACAACAATGTCGACATCCATAGTGGCACGGTGGCATTCAATATTGTGCATGTGCCAGAACAGTAGATCCCGGGCAAATGCACCCAGCAGAAGCACATTCAACCCCTGCGATTCCGCTACAGTGGCAAGTTTCGAAAGAGTCAGGACCCGTTTTTCATCCACGGGGTTCAATAATGTCACGCAAGTATCGCTCATACACCCTTTGTGCAGTTTCCATGTTTCGGTCAATCTCGCTTGCCATCAGATCGGCGTATACGATCAGAGGATGAACGCAACTCTCCCGGACGCCAACAGGCCAGGCACCCCAGAACATTTTGAGCACTTCAACGTCGCCACGAGGATCAGGGCGCAAGTCGGCATCGAGGATGACCCGACGAAGTTCGCCGCGGCTATAGATCGTGGCCAGTTCAGGCTTTAGAAAACCGGTCAACATGGCCGCCGCCACTTCTCCCCCCCAATAGTTGCCATCCCCAAGAGATGAAACATCCTTCCACCAAGCCCCCCCCTTCGACCGGTATCGCCGCGTCACCATCTTGGGCCGCAAACGCTCAACATAAGCCGCCACCCATTTTTCAAAAAGCTGCTTGCGATTGACGAGAAAACGCAAATTTTCATCTTCAATGACGTATCCCAATTCCGTTAAACTTCCGAGAATGGCGCCGATTGATCCCAATGCGACACCGGTCTGCGCCTGAATCGTGCGGATCGTCTGGTTCAGCAGGGCCTTCTTCCCGCTTCCCTGATAGGGATCCGCAAGAAACGCAAAAATGACCTGGATCCCCGCACGATGAAACACACGCCCGGGATCGGGAACAAGCGGAACAACCACCTTCTTCTTGCCGACAATGAAAAGTTGCAAGCCAGGCAGGTTAAGATACGCATTTCCAGATATGTCCAGGAAGGCAATCTCGTTTTCACGCAGAATGTCCGCCTGTGGCGCGGTGATATGCTCACAAACCAGTAGAAACGAGCGCTCGCTCTTCTTCAAAGCCAGTACCCGCTCAATGGCAACTTTGCTGAGAATACGGCGGACGTGGATTTGTACTGGATAGGTCTTCCCTTTAAAGCCGATGGTCAGATCAGCCGGGAATGTTCCCTCACGTGGATCTGTTGGACTTTCACACTTTCCCCACGACAGCCCCTTACAGACCGGTGCCGCCTCTAACGCCCGCCGTATGGTATCGAGTTCAACGTTCATAACTCACCTCGTGTTCAATATTTATCATTGTTCATCGCGAGTGAACAAGAACAATTATTGAACATAATGCGATTGACCTCAAATACGTTCAGTATTTCAACCTGTTCATGATTCACGAAATATCCAAAAAACTGAACATCACAAAAACTCCGGCTGAATCAGATCACGCTTAGTCTTTTTTTTGGCAGGAGGTTCATTAACCACAGGAGTCTCGGTCTCTGGCTCCCCCCGCTTCTCCCGCTCGATATCCGCCAGCAGCGCCTGATACCCCACCTCACCCAGCAGGTTCCGGGCATGGAGTTCACATTCGCGCCAGGATTCCTCGGGCGATTGGGCGAGTTGCCAGTCGTAGAAGCGTGGCCCGAGCCGGGAGGCCACCGGCTGCGGTTCCTTGGCCCGGTCATCATGACCCAACCCGTAATCGGCCAGCCGCAGGGTCTCCGGCAACATCCAGCCTTCGCCATTGTTCTGACTGAGAAAGGCCTCAATCCCTTTATCCCGATCCCCGCCACAGGCTTGGATTTTCTGCTGGAGGTCATGGAAGGCCACCAAGGTTAATACTGTCTGGCGCCGTTCGGGATCTAAGTCTTTATCCACCCGCCAGAAGCCATTTGGATTAGGCGATGAAGCATCTGGTTCAGAGAATGCACATCCACGGAGCACAAAAAGAAGCTCATGAATTCCGATGCCGTATTTTTCAGCAACGAGACAATCGACAATCGCGATATATCGCAGTCGCTCGACTGTCGTAAGAGCCCACTGTTGCTTCCAGCTAGAAACGCCTTCAGATTCCCGAGCAACCTGAAGCCAGTTAACCGCAAAACACGGATCACACATCGCTAAACTAGCCGCATACCCAGAGAGTTGA
This sequence comes from uncultured bacterium, assembly GCA_903958395.1. Lineage (GTDB taxonomy): Bacteria > Verrucomicrobiota > Kiritimatiellia > CAIKKV01 > CAITUY01 > JAABPW01. The sequence continues at coordinate 8,806 of CAJBSZ010000393.1, forward strand.
GAACCGGTCACATGACTCAAACGAGGAATCCCTGTTTCAGTTAGTACAGCCCACACGAGAGACATTCCGCCCAATCGAAACCTTATGAGCCAGTCAAAGACGAAGGAATCCATAACAGCAAGCAGAATTAGTCGATCACTTATCTTAAGACGGTCGGTTTTCAGAACTGGTGTTTTGTGCCCATGCGGATCAGGCAAACCCATAGCCGCAATTGTCGTTCTAGCATTTGTTGATGATGTCACATCCATAATGGTCAGGCGAGCCATCCGGTGCCGCCACCACCGAGACCAGGAGGCCACACTCGCCCGTAACTCTTGCCTCGCGGCTTCAGCAACCTCGTGACCATGTACCTTGCGTATGTGCGCAATCCACCCCGTCAAAATGTCGTCTTCGAAATCGCTCTTCCCCATTAGATACTGTGGCTCAATTTGTTTTTTAGACCACGGCATCTCGCGCCAAACTGCCTTTCGCCCTTTCCCGCTGACCCACCCTTTTTGGCTAAAATCAAATTGACCAACCATTCGGCCTTCATATAGCGGCAGGGCAATATCCTCAATCTCTCCCTCATCAATCCAGTCAGTGGCATCGCGTGAGAGAACAAAACCAACGGGAATATCCGCACGGGGAATCGGCAGGGTGTCGTAAGGCGGCTGGGCGCAACGGTGCTCGCCGACGGGAAGCGGTTTTGCTCCCAGCTTCTTCCACAGGTCCTCAATCGGCCGCCACTTGCCCAATAGCCACCGGCTGTATTCATCCGGCTTGTAGCCCTTCGCCTCCCACTGCGGCCGTGGCGGAAACAGCTTCGAGTCGTTGGTCATGTGGAACTCGGTCGCGTATTTGATTCCCCAGCCATCCGGACCATCATCGCCCAATAGAACGGTATCGGCGTAGATCTTCTCCAGGATCTCCAAATCACGAGCCGACTGAATCTCCAGGATCGCTTTCGACTTGGGGGAGAACCGCGCGACTTGCTCTCTTGAATACGGCGTAACCTGCGAATCAGCATCAATCCATTGCTCGAAATGCGTCCGCACAAAAGCCGTTTTGATCGATTTTGTGCAGCCCCCTTTCTCAACTATAACAACATTGAACTTGAATCGGTAATAGACCGAGGTAAAGAGCAGATTCCAGTTGATGAAACCAAACATGTATTCCCACTGGCACTGATCCAGGAACAGCGTGCGAAGCGCCCCGCTCCCATGATCGGAATAGATGCCGGACGGGACAATAAAGCCAAGCCTGCCGCCTTCCTTCAATAGCGTGTGGGCTTGTTCTAGGAAAAGTTTGTAGAGATTAAGATCGGCCGAGCCTTGATGCCGGAAAGAGTGCTGGGAGTCTGCATATGAGGCTCCACCACAGCGCCGATCACGCCATTTACGATGCAGTAGTCCGTTCTCTTTCCCTCGTGTCAGGTTGAATTTCTCGCCGCCCAGATCCTCCTGATCAGGATCACCAAACGGAAAAGCCGCCGAGCCGACAAAGTTCGACTGCGCCTTGAAGTCGGCATTGTAGTCGAGCCACGCTTGTTCGACCGCCGGGTCGGCAAAATAGTCCGTCTGTCGCTTAAGCGCCTCCTGCTTGCCATACGACCGGTAGAGCGGATCGGTATTGGAAAAGAATTCCTTGGAGTTCGGTTTGGCCACATCCCAGGGCGGATTCCCCACCATGGCGTCAAACCCCGAACCGGCCTTGTCAAAGACATCAGGAAACTCCAGCTCCCAATGGAAGAACCGCTTGCGTATGGCTAGTCCCGATGCCAAGCGCAGGGTCTCCTCCGTTGGCTTGGCGAAAGTCGTCGCCAGCGGCGCCACGTCCAACCGGTCCGCCGACCAGAACCAGCAGGCGCACCAGAGATCAAAAGCGGACTTCAGCCTTTGCCAGTCTGCTTCAGCAAGCAGTTTAGCATATAGACGGCTTCGCTCTGTCGTCTTGTCAACGGGCAGGCTTTGAATATCCCGCAGGGCCGCCAGAGTCTGGTCGTGCAAGGCTCCAGAATCCACCACTTTGCCGTCCCCGAAAAGTTCACCCTGACCCGTGATGGCCAGCACGAGATCAGGTTTGACCGTGTTATCGACAAACTCCTTGAGGGCTTTGGTCCGGGCTTCCTTGGCAAAGTGGACGCCGTTGGAGTGGGTCTTGTCGCCGCCTTCCCGCTTCCAGGCCATGACCGGGTAGTGGCGGAAGTTATCGAACCAGCACCCGACCAGCGAGTTCCCCACCTTGACCTTATGATCCAGGAACGAGAATGGCAGGTCGCGATCCATCGTCTCGATCCACAGGGCCAACCGGCAAAGTTCCACAGCCAAGGGATCAAGATCCACGCCATAGATACAGCGTTCGACCACGTATCGGCGCAAGACCGCCTTGGCGCGGGGTTCGAAGTCGGGTTCTGCGGGCGGACAAGGGAGACGGCATGCGTTTCCGGCATCGGTAGCACCGCCCTCGTGACAAAGGCCAAGAATCTCGTCCATCGGACGATGCCAATCCCCCTGCAACCGGCCGTGGGCATAAAGGGATTCATACAGGGCGTCGGTCAGGAAACGCAGAGCGGCAATGTCAAAGGAGCCTGAGCCGCAGCCGGGATCGCAGACCTTGAGAGCGAGGATTTCTTCGGGCTTTCGCGGAATCCAATTCCCACTCCCCCCTCCCAGTTCCCCGTTCCCCGCTTCCTTTACATACGCCAAGGGGCGGAGGGTGCGCTGCACTGTGGGAATGGCCAATTGGGGGCGGGTATAGAAACTGCCTGCGCCCTTGCGGGTTCCACCCCAGCGCACCAGATACCAGTCGCCCGGCAAAACCAATCGTCGGCATAACTCAGCCGCCTTGAGATCAATGGCTCGTTTGTAAACCAGATCTTTCTCGGGAGTCAGTTTACCTTTTGGCTTGGAAACCAGCCCCGCAGCCACACAAGCACGAGCCGCCCAGGTTAATGCCCGTTGCCGCGCTTGATCGGTGTCAGACACTTCTTCAGGCGCAACCTGCTCCACCTCGACATCCGGCTGGTCACTCTGACCCTCCTCACCCTGCTCAACGTTCTCTGCACCCTTCTCCTCTTCACCCTCATCTTCCTCATCGGCCGACTTGGTGGGTTTCTTGAATTCCTCAAAAAGGGCCTTGAGCTGGGCATCATCCATCTCTTCCACGCGTTTCAGTGGCAGGGCGGGTTCGTCGCCGATGGGCAGGAAAATGACCGGCTGGTCAACGGGTGCCGTCTTGAGTTCGTAGTCAAGAAGGCCTTCGTACAGGATACCGATGTATTCGGATGACAGATCGGAGAAATCTACCGGCACGACGGTCCATCCGGCGGGCAGTTTCATGGGGGTACGGGTGAGGAGTTCCAACATCTTGTGCACCACACTGTCGGGCATAGGCGTGCGCCGATCAAAACAGCCCGACTCGAAAATGGCCAATGCCTTTTCCACAGGATCAGCGGAACCGGCCTTGCTGGGGGCGAACAGCGCGCCACCATATCCAAGAACCGTCAGGGCCTCATGGTGCGAGCCCTCATAGATCAGGCGAAAGAGAGCCAACACACGGGGCCAGGCTCCAACCCGGTGCCGGAGCAGGCTCCCTTTCTTCAATCGCTCCAACTGCCAGAACAACCCTTGCAAGCCATAGTTTTGAAAATACACGGGGTTATCACGCGGCAGAAGGTCGCGGCTTTCGGCAAAGAGAACAACCACGAGCCGCATCACCACACGCACGGCGGCGCGGTAGATCTCGGCACCATCCTTTTCGAGACCAGCCTCCTTCAGCAATTCACCATGGGCGCGAACCAATTCCTCAACTGCCTCACGGACGCGTTCACCCAGCAAACTGGACAGTTCGGACTGGCCCCGGCGACTGGCAGAGATGGCGGCGGCCAGCGGCGGGCTCTGCTTGTCTTTACCGGGCTCAAAGAGAACGGGTTGAAGAATCTGGCGCAGGGCATTCAACTGAGCCCCAACGGTCCCCTCCTCAAACCAGAGCTCCAAATCGCTTTGGCAAAAGGCATCATAGTCGAGACCGGCATGCACAAGACGCCACTGGCGGCCATTGGTCAGCAGAGCCACTGAAAGCCGCGCCAGCCGCAACCACTGAACCACGTCACTGGCGGTCTTCCGTCCTTTGCCAATTCCCAGTTTTCGAACCTTATCTTCATGGGATCGCTTCTCCACAAACACCGGAAGCACCCCACCTCTCGGGCCTTTCCAGACCAGGCGGGGCTTAAAGGCTTCACCGGTAATCAGGATATGACTGTACTCACCGGGTACATCAGAGCCACGGAACCAGGCATTTCCGAGATCACTGGGAAAATGTCCGACATTCCGGAGCACCCACGCGACAAAGTCGGACGGCTCGCACTCCTTCGCTTCGAACCGGGAAACTTCCCGGCGGAGGCGGTCGAGCGTGTAGTCGGACAGCGGCTCGGGCGGATAGTCCTTTTCGAGGGTCTGCGCCTCACGCGGGCCGAGGATCAAGCCACTGTGCTGGAGGCTTTCCCACCATTGGCGTTGTTGCCCAGTCCCGCTCATTTAGCCCCCTTGGGAAAGAGGATTTCAACCGTAACGGGAAGGATCTGAACTTCGCCCCGCAACGTGTAGCGCTTGGGAATGAGGTGCTCGATGATCCGTTCCCGCTCCTCGGTCAATTGCCGCCGGATTTCCTCGTAATGGCTACGGCGGCGCCTCAATTCATCCTCGCGGGTTTCGATGTTACGATCAAGTTCATCGAACTGACGGTCCTGATCAAACAGCAGGCCCTGTTGTCGCTGGAGGCCCAACTCCTCGATCTCCTTTTTCAATCGCGCCATGGTCGTATTCTCAATCAGCGTGGAAATTTCGCCCTGACGGCTACTATAGCGTTGGCTCTCAGAGTCACGGGCCGCCTTTTCGTCGAGGGGCAGTTGCTTCCCGATATTCTTTGCCAACGCTTTGGCATGGTGTTTCAAGGTGGTTTTGAGATCAGCCGCCACATCCGCCCATAAGTCGCGCGCTTTTTCGATATCGTCGGAGACCACCGGGCGAAAAGTCCGGCGAAGCGTTAAGGGTGTGGCGTGGTCAAGCGGTTCGCCCAGTCGCCCCTTTTTGACTGGGATGAGAATTGTCCGCACCCAGTGGTGAAACATCTCGCGCAAGTCATTCACGGCCAATTCCTCAAGGGTCACTTGGAGAATGGCATCCAAGCCTGCGGGGATATCGGCGTGGTCAACGGTCCAGCACGAGGCCGTTCCGTCATTTCCACCGGGGAACCTGAGCCGGGCCAGACTCGAAAGCGTCTTCTGGATCATCGGGTGCGCAAGATGCATCAGGGCGGTGTCGGGACGTGAGCGAAAAACGGACCGGTCGCCCACTTTGGTCATGAAAACCGCAGGATCAAACGCCAGTTTCATCATCGCGCCAAGCCCGGAGACGGTAGATGACTGGGTGCGAAGGCTATTATCAATGACCGGCTCCCATGGTTTCGGGAACGGGGCGACGAGGGCACAACGTCCGCCCGCATCAGGCGTGGTCACACGGGGTCTGCCAACTCGCAGCGCCATACCGGCATCGAGCGTCTCGCGCAGCGCGTCCGGATCGAAATCCAATTCGGCTGAAATCGCCACAAGGTCACCCGCTGGATCACCCACATCAATGGACACGGACTCATCGCTCTTGCCATCCACCTCGCGAATCTGTTTGCAGGCAGCCTGGATACGGATCTCCAGTTCATTCCGAACCACCTTGACGTCATCGCCCTCGATCAGGCGGCGGAAACTCTCATCAAACACATCGCCCGTCGCTCCGAGGTCTTCCCGGATGGTATCCACTTTACGAACGACGAGATCCATGAACGAAAGATCCTGATCCTGATCGCTCATAAAATGCCACGTCTGAACATCACGAGCCTGGCCATGACGGTCGAGTCGGCCGTTACGCTGTTCAAGTCGGGCGGGATTCCAGGGAATGTCATAGTGAAGCAGGCATCTGGCCGTCTCCTGAAGATTCAAGCCTTCTGAGGCGGCATCCGTGGCCAGCAGAACGCGCACGGGGGTGTTGGGGTCGTTGAAGGCCCGTTTGACCTCATCGCGCTGGACATCATCCATCCCGCCAAACAGGCACAGGAAACGGTCCTGTTCCTTCGGCCAGCGAGCACGCAGGCGGCGGAGCAGAGAGTCGAGCGTCGTCTTGTATTCGGTGAAAAGCACCAAGCGCTCGCCAGGAAGCCATTCCTTACCGTTGAGGAGCCGGGTTGAGATGATCTCGATCAATTCGGCGAACCGGGCATCGGCTTTGGGGTCGATTAGGGTCATTGATTGAGCTGCGAAGCCCAGTCCCAAAGCGTCCAAAGCCCGCTCAATGGCTTCAAATTCGGCTTTCAGTTCCGTGGCATAGGGTCGGAGCCACGCGCCAATGGTTGCGGAGGCGGCATGGCTAAGGCTGTTGGCCTCACGATCATCAGAGGTTTCCTCGCCGAGCGCTTTGCTGGCCGCCACAACCTGCTGATCAGAGGCATCCTCCCCACCTTCCATCCCAGCCCGACACCGCCACCAACTCTCAGCAAAGGTGACAGGACAGGAAAGCAGGCGCTTCCCGAGAATCTCGATGGCAAAATTACCGGCGAGCCGACGTTTCTTTTCGCCTTTTTGAATAACCGTACGGATCGCTTTCCGGAATTCAGTAAAGGCTCGCACTAAGGCCACCTCATCCGACGAGAGTTTAAGCATCAGGGCCTGGGGCGGGAGGCGGTCGCAAAATTTCTTTGGACTGGACGCCGCATTGATCTGGCGTTTGAGGCGGCGGATGCGAACCTCGCTGACGCGTTCCTTTTCCGCTGGCTTCATCTCATTGGTCTGGGAGAACCGGACGGGGTCGAGCAGTTCGAGCAAGCCGGTAAATGACCGGGTGTGGCCATTATGGGGGGTTGCCGTCATGAATATCCGGTGTTCAAAAAGCGGCGCAAGCTGACGCAACATCTGACACAGATCGCTCTCCTCACCGAACGGGGCCGGGGTCAGGTTGTGGACCTCATCCACGATAATCAGATCCCAGGGCAGGTTGGCGGCGGAACGCTCGGTTTTGCAGGCGGCGATGAAACTGGCCATGACATCCGGCTGCTTAAGATAGTGATAACTGGTGATGATGCGGGAATGACTCCGCCACGGGTTGGCGTCCAGTCCCATCTGGCGATGCAATTGGACAGTGGCGTCACGATCCACAACCTCAAACGGCAGCGAAAACTTGCACCACATTTCGTCCTTCCACTGAGTCCTCAAGGCCGCTGGTGTTAGGATGAGAATGCGGCGGATCCGACGGCGGAGGAGAAGTTCCGAGAGGATCAGGCCCGCTTCAATCGTCTTTCCGAGACCAACATCGTCTGCCAGCAGAAGCGTAACGCGTGGCATACGGAGAGCCTTCAGCAGGGGGACAAGCTGGTAATCCTCGACCTGCACGGCACCGTGGAAGGGGGACGTAACAGGAAGGCGCGCCATAGGGCCGGAACCATCAGGGTCAACAAAAGGCGTGCGTGCCGTCCACCGGCAGGCTCTGACCAAAGCCAGGAGGTCATCATATCGCATGGGATCGGCTGATTCGATATCCGGGAGTGCTGAGGGTGACAGCAACTGCTTAAAGGCTTCCCGCTCCCAAACCAGTGATTCCTCCAGCGGATGCTCCCCATCACTGTACTCGATGTCGACGAGGTTCAGAACCCCGCAGGGGCCATCAAACGGTCTGACGCTACTGATCACACCCCGGCGATTCCGCACGGTCGCAACCATGCCGATTCTGGGCGATGCAATTTCTGTTGGAGATACAGGCATGTCCCGAGAATTTAGCCCACGCCAAGCCCTCTTCAAAGACATTTCTGGAGTGAGACGGTTTGTCCGACAAACTGAAAATGTGTTGCGCCCTCTTTGGGAGGGATTTGATAGCGCGCGCGGTGCGCCGGGGGTGGTGCGCGGTAATCGGCATTTTTTTCGGCGGCCACCGTATAGCTGGCCTTCACGCAACCCGCACTGCATCCGCAAGGCCAATGTCGCATAACTCACAGACGGTCTACTATTGAAATAGCTACAACTCGCTAGAAATCAACACGTTGCCGATTTGACGCAATTTCAAGTGCGCTCAAAACAGGTACAAACCACAACATCTTGTGGGTCCCGCCAGCAGAATCGGGCGCCAGCGATGCCGCTCAGAACACTTCAAGAGACCGGCCTGGTGACACGCTACGCGGCTCATTACACCCGAATCAACCACCTCATCCCCCCGGCCGATCCCCTCGCCTCCTCAGGCATGACACTCTTGAACCCGTGAAATCGATGGGAACACCCTTCATCGAAGCCCCCGCATGTCAAGAATGCTCAATTGACGTCAAGTGGATAACAACAATCCTCCGGTGCACAGCCGACGAAGGGCTTCAGCCAGAACTCACAACTCGTTGATATCAAACAACAAACGTAACTACTGGCCTCAATATCGCTTTGACGGACAACTAGATTTGTCAGACATAACCAAGAGGAGAGTCGAAAACATGGGGGGGGGGGCGACACCGTCATCTCTATACTCGCCGGAAAGACGGCCAATCGCACTCCACAATGGCGCCGGTGTCAGGCTCGTGCATACGATCCACGATAGACGGACCCAGGGCTTTCTCCAGCTTACTCCAGGAGAGATTGGAAATAAGAAGTGTATCCAACCTATCCCGGTACCGGCCATCAATGAAATTCGCAAGAACCTGCGCCGCCCAAGCTGCACTGATGCTTTCGTCCATTTCATCAATAACCAAGAACGAGTGACGCCTCAGGGCTTTGATGACACCAGATTCTGACTCTGGATTGTTCCGTTTGAATGTGGCTTTGATATCAGCCAGCATGTCAGCCATGACCGTGTAATGGGCTGTCCCACGACCATTCGCCATCACACCATTTTCCACCATCGATCGAGCCAGGGCGGTGGCCATTTGGGTTTTCCCTGTTCCCGGCGGACCAATTATTGCCGCCAAACAACCGTTACCCAGCAGTTTGCGAAGAGCAGAGCATTTTTCCATCCATGCCAAGTCGCTTTTTTGAAGCATTTGGCAAGATTGTCCTTATGTCGTTGGGGAAAGCTCAGCATGCCCCCATCTACGGCTTTACCCAACTTCCCAAGTCGATCAATCGCAAGCTCGTAATATTTCATCGCAATTTCGCGTTCAGAATGTCCTCGAGCTCCCTCCACGTCCTGCAAAATTGCGTTCAGAATTTTTTGAACATCCTCTTCCCTTGCAAACAACAATGTCGACCTCAAATTATCCAGCTTCTTCTTTTCATAGTCTTCTAATGCCATGCTCATAATGCTCCCTCCCTTTCTGTTGGTTCTTTGTTGATTCTTTTTGGTTCACTGAAGATTCGGGTGTCAGTGGGTCCATACTTCCCGGCCCGTCTGACTCCAAACACGACGCCTGTGTGACCACAACTTTCGGTCCAGGAGACCCCGTTCCGGGTGTGGTCTTCGTGACCATGCCTATCCTTGAGGGAATTGTAATCTGGTATCTGTTCGTCGCCTGCGGCCCGCGTTCATTTTGATTTGCCCGGTTCCGACGATCCTTTACAAGCTCCCCCAACTTCTGGATTCTCGGCAAACAACGGGTCACGGTGCGTATAGACACCCCAGCCTCACGTGCAATCCGCGGCAGGGATGGCCAACACTTTCCTTCGTCATTCGCCCGGAAAGCCAACACCAAAAGGATGGCCCTTTCCGGCCCCCGTGTCCTTGACTGTTCGATAACCCGGCGAGTGTATTCAAAGCTCATGCCACCCTCGCTTTCTTGGCTTGCTCACGGCACACTCTTTCCTCGTGTATGTCTCGAATTCGTTGGGCACACCGATCCGACTTCAAGAACTCAACCACATCCTCCAGGTGATAGGCCAATCTCCCACCGAGACGAGTCCCCACCTCCTGGACACCCAGTTTGGAAAGCCAAACCACATTACGACGCACCAGCTTCGAGACTTCCTTGAGGGAATACCACGGTGAAGCACCATTTTGGGGTTCCTCTCCCTGATAGATTGAACAGACTCGCTCATACTCCCGGGAATTCTCTGGAAGTGCAGCAAGCCAGGTGATAACGCTCGCCTTAATGTTGTCGTTCTTCATCGTTTCGCCCTCGCACTAATTGCTTCAACTGGCAAAACGCTAAAACATGAGACAACCCGGCGTCTAATGGGATTATTGGTGGTTATTGGACAGCAAAAAGCCCTGTAATTACAGGGCTTTTCAGGACTCTGGTGGTTATTGGTGGTTATTGAGACCGATCAAGGCTGCGCAAAATATGAATATTTCGGATCGAGCTGTATGGAATACACTATGTCGCTCCCCACCATCTCTTCATTCCGCTTAACGATATCCTGCCACACTCGCGTCCGCTTCGGATGATGTTCATCCCTAAAAAATCGATAGGGATCTGGCTCCGCACGAGAAACACCGACTTCTTTGGATAGCTCTAGCCATGGCATGAAAGCATTATTATTATTTTGCAGATTTTCGTAGAGTTTCTCGAAAATTGTAGCTTTCAAGGAAAGTCTCATTTTTAAAGGCTCGACTAAAATAAATGAATATTCAATGACTGTGAACCTCTTCGAAAAGGTCACTGCGACAGGTGCTGACTTGTCTTCGATCCGCTTTTCACGGGCGTAACACGTGGCCTTTAACTCACGAATTACGGCCTCCATTTTCTCCTTATTGGGGCCGCGCCATTTTGGCCCCGCCCCAAAACCAACCGTGTCGTACCATTGTTCGGCAAGGTGAAGCAGATCTTTGAGTTGAGAGATGGGTGCTCGCTCAATTTCATTGCTGAAACAGAAGTCGTGAAACTTCTTCGTCATGGCATCTGCCTGCTCGCAGGCAAGAGGATCGTCCCATCCTTCAACTTCCGAGCAAGCATTCAACACAACAAAGCGGTCAATCTGCGCACACGGCTGATCTTTTGCCAACGCTTTCCCGAATTTCTTTTTCATTACCTATCCCGAGCTAACTTCCACCGACAAGAGCACTTGCCCTGTTTCTTTGGAAATACACATCAACGCACGACGCCCGTCAAGACTTTGTGTTTTTGCCCCACATAATACATACCAGCAGTTTTTGGGTTTTGAGCCAGCCCAGTAAGCCGAGTACCCATCGGGCAAATCATCGTATGCTTCGCAATCAATCAGAGTCTCCGCCACCCGTTTCAGCGCGATGGAGGTAGCGCGACGGCGAGAAATGGGCGGCCGTTTCACGCCGGCAACCGGCCGACGGTGCTTCTTGGCTGCCTTGGTGCGGGGGGTCAACGCTTGCTCCTGGCGAGGCCTTTGGCTATGGCAACCGACACCGGGTCGAGATCCTGCATGAGGTCGAGATTGGTATATACATCCTTCTCCAGCCAGGCACGGCATTCTTCATCCTCGGCTGCCCGTTCCTCAAATTGCTCGAGAAACGGCCTGCCTGGATCAAGGAGCATATTTTGGAAGTCGGACTCTTTCTCGCCTACAAACGGCTCATTTTGCCTGTGGGACGGAGGCCCGGCATATCTATCCCCCAGGATTGCCTTCTCAACCAATCGGCGGCAAATCGCCTCCGTTTCCCAAAAGCTCTTCTCGAAATTGGCGTATCCGAGCTCCTTTGCCCTCGCCACCCGATTTTCGAACTGCTGGGCATATACCGGATCCGTGTGAAAAGTTTGAATATTGGCCTCAAGCACCTGATCGCTCATGCACAACATCCTCGCTAGGCCGACCGCCATTTCAGAACCCGCCAACGTACTGGCAATGTTATCGAGAAGCCGTTCCATCACCTCGCCAAACGGCAACCAATCGCGCACCACCCATGCCAATTCCATCATCCAACAGCGGATATCCGATTTCCCATGGTCGAGGTTTACCAGGAGCTCATTGGCGACGATCGTATTTTCGGGATTCAATAATCTGGCGGCTTCACACAGGCGCCAGGAAATTGTACAATGCCAAGAACATTCTCTATGGCGTGCAGCAATGGCCCTGTTTTTTTCCGTCTGGCGGGTAGCAACCACGGTAAACTCCCGGCCCCATTCCACTGAGAGCAACAGGCAGGCGAGTTCTATAGCTCTCAATTCCCGAGTCATGCGCGCTGGGTTGCCTTGTTCCTTATATTGAGCGGCCCAGTTGCGTGCCAAGACCAGAAAGGCCCGTTCGGCCAGGGGCGGTGTGACAGAAAAACCAGGAAGATTGAGCTGTCCGGCGACGGCGGTCTCAATATCCTCCCAAGTCAGTAGCGCCGGACTCTCACGTTTCTCATCAGGCCAGTCATCATGCATGATCATAGGAAACCTCCGATCATCAGATTGTCTTCAAAACCGCCCAAAAAAGTTCGAGATTTCAAAATAGACAAGATGCCGGCTTCCATCCGCTAGCTTGATATCAATACAATCCAATTGCCGCGTCGTATGAAGCTCCGCCCAGCACAGCACCTCGAACCAGTCCTTGTCCTTTTGCCCATATTTATCACTTAGGTACGTCATCTCTGCTTCGATACCCTTGATGGACCCGGTATGCTTAATTACAACCGGATTATCCTCAGATCCATCGCCACCCCCATAGGGCTCACCGGCATCCCCGGTGATGAACTGGTATATCGAATGAAGCTCGTCCTGCGTTAATACCCCATCCGCACGATAAGCGATGCTTTCCTTGAGCCGGGCCTCTGATTTGTCTTTGGCTGAATACAGCAGGAACCTGACCGCACGAAACAATGTTTCCGCTTGTTGTTGGGATAGTTTGTCGTGGCACAACTCTCGGATGGAACGACCGCCCTCACTGTCTCCATCCTTCCCCAGTGGTTGGATCGAGGGACTTGTCTCCACCCTGTCATGGAGTGCATTGCCCGTGTTTAAGCTATCGGCTTGCTTCATGGATCCTCCTGAATTCATTGGATCACCCAAATTGATATTTTAGCCACTGCCACCACCCATTGTCACGTTAGACAATGTTCTTGTTTTCCAAAACGAGACGACCTCAGTTGCTGAGATGATTATGATATCCCCTAGAATCTTATGAATGAACGGATTTATCACTGTGGTGCCTTTAAGGCATAGCGAATGGGCCTGATCGCCGAGGCTTCGACAGATCATCGCGCCCGTCACCTCGCCGAAAGGATTCTTACCGGCAGTCAGCGCAGATTGAAATACCCGTTGGTATTCAGTCAAAATCGCCGGGAGTTCTTTTGCTTCTTCAGTATTGTGCGCGAGAGTCCAAAGAGACTTCCGGCAAAGATCCTCAAGCCGATTGGCGCGATCATGATCCATCAAGGGGGAATTAAGTTTCAAACCGGCAAGGCTTGTTCCCAACAATGCCAATGTAACCTCAATATTCGGTTCATTATTGCCGCCCGGAAACGACACCGTAATGGCTGATGTCATTTTGACCGATTTGATTAGGAAATGCTGTGTTTTGATGGCAAGCAAAACAACGTGATGGATAAACTCACTGACAAGATCTTCATCGGACGTCCCGACACCGGCCTGAAAAGACATATTCATCCTTTCCGAAGCCGCGACTCCCTCATCAAAAAAAGAGGGGCGCGAACTCCAAGCTCATGACCCTTCCGGGGGACCGCGAAGCCCCACTTGGGAGACACAAGACGAGGAGACGCGCCCCAAAGGGACGCGCTCGCCGTCAGTGTCATTTCCCAAGATGAAAATTCGCGGTTTTCGGAAGGAACGACTACTGCGTAAAACGCTCAAATTTTTAGAAAACTATTTTGACCCAGAACACCTCGCTATTTGTAAGCCATCATAACCACAACAAACGGGCTGTCGACCCCAGATTTTAGGCAAAGAAAGAACCCACTCTCCCCTCACTTGGCGCTCAACAGTTTCAGTAACCGCGCCTTATCTTTCTTGAACGAGCGAGGCGTCATCTTGGTGACAATTTCCCTCACTTGTTCATCGCGTGATTTCGCTCCGTTCATCAACATTCTCGGCATCGCCTTCTCAAATTCCCGGCGGAATTCATCCCGGCCGGGCTTGAAGTAGTGCTTCCGTACAACATCTACCGTGGAATGGCCGGTCACGCGTCGGACCAGTTCCTCGGGCATACCAGCGGCCAGCGCCTGGGTAACAAACCCGACACGAAAAGAATGCCACCCTCTCACACTTCCTCGCCGTAAACGTTTACCTTTTTCGCTCGGGGCTTGATTAACTCCTCGCACAACAGATGGGGGCTTTGAGGGACGTCTGAAGATCACCATCCTTCCCTGTTGTTCAAGCTTGTTCAATAAATCTGAAACAGTGCTTTTGCTCATGCCAAACTCTTGCGCGACCGCAGGAAGAGTTTTCCCATCCAGGTAGGCATTGAACATCGCCGTCATCCGCGCCTTCTTCGCCTCGTTGACTTTAAGAGCAGCGATCGTCTCTCCTCCTCTGCGCCGGAGTTCGTCCAAGGGAAGTTCTTCCGGGACTGGGGTTTCATCCTCATTATCAGGCTTATCTTCGTTGATTTGCTTTTCCGTCTTGGCATCCACAAACCCGGCCGTTTCCAAAATCCTCCAAAACCTTTGATCAATGATATGTGATCGCTTTGGATACAACTCCGCCGCCAGCGGAAACACATAGTCGCTCTCAGTCCGGGGGATCCGCTCCAGTTCCCCTCGCAACATGGGCAAAATAGGAATTTCAGCCGTTTCCCCTGTTTTGCTGGTACACACCTCAATAAATCCGGCCTCCATATCCACACTGGACCATTTCAACAAAGAGCAATCACCCTTCCGCATGGCCGTACAAAGGGCGGTCACAATCAAACCGCGCAATAGGTCATCGTCCTTAGCCGCAGCCAGAATCGCCGTGGCCTCCTCCTCTTTGAAGGGTTCACGATGAACGGTGTCTTCCGCCCGCTCACTCACATTCCTGAGGTAGGATCGATACGCATCGGCTCCAGGCTCAAGTCGGCGGAAAACGGTCTTCAACAAGGTCAGGGTTATGTTCCATGTCCGGGGGGAAATCTCGCGCTTTGCTTCAAAATCGAGAAATGCCCGGACATGCTCGGACCTGACGGAGGCCAGATCGTTGGCCTGGGGGTAATGTTGCTGGAGGTACTCGACAAAGGTGCGGAGTTTGCTTTTCGCAGCATCAAGGTGCCGCTTACAGGGCTGGCGCTTGCGGGGTAATGCGGCCCAAGCGTCGGGGATTGCCGCCACCTTGACAAAATCGAGCCTGGTTCCGGTCTTGGCTTCGATAATTCGCTGGGTAAGGTCCTCGACTCCTCTCTTGGACAGGTCCTCCTCGTGAAGCCGGTCATGGGCCGCCTGTGCCCGCCGGTAGGACTCCCGGAACTTGGCATCGCCCTCTTCCGGGTGCTTTAAGCTGGATGGCCGTCGCCCTTCAATCTCGATGCGCCTGAGTTCCCCATCCCGGGTCTCCATCAGGGGAAATCGCCGCAGTTTTCCGTTTACGAGAAACCGGGCATACCATCCACGCGACGTCGCCTTCATTTCCAGAGCCATGGCACCCTCCCTCTTCCGGCAAGGGTATTTCTCCCCTCACCATGCAGGGAATGATGGGGCATATCAGGGCAATACACAAGGGCAAACATTCCCCTATTTGTACCCTAAACGACTGGTTCGGCTAAAAATCGCAAGGCGAGAATGTTTGAAAAGGCTTGATTCATTGGGGTTTTATGGTGCGCCTGGCAAGGATCGAACTTGCAACCTTCAGCTTCGGAGGCTGACGCTCTATCCAATTGAGCTACAGGCGCGGAAAGGCGTTAATGGTTATCAGTTATTGG
>CAJBSZ010000394.1 GCA_903958395.1 uncultured bacterium
CTACCCCAGCGTGACCAGCATCCTCGGCATCCTGGCAAAGCCGGGATTGGAAACTTGGAAGTTGAACCAGATGGCACTGGCGACACTCCGGACACCGAAGGCGGAGGAGGAAGGTGCCGATTACTGGTGCAACCGGGTTCGTAATGCGGCATTCGAGCAGGTCGAACAGGCGGCAGACCTCGGTACCATGATTCACGGGGCCCTTGAGGCTGCAATGGCTGGGGACAACTTCGACCCGGCAATGTCGGTCTACGTAGAGCCGGTACTCGCATGGAAACGCGAAACCGGGATCCTCATCGCAGAACGAGAAATCCGGTTGGTCAACATTGAGCACGGATTCGCCGGCACGGCGGATGTGATGTTCCGGTACGGGGAAAACGGGATCGGAATCCTGGACTACAAGACGCGCAAGACAGAACCGGGGAAACCGGTCGGGGCGTATGAGGACCAAGCCATGCAGCTCGCGGCGTATGCCGCAACCTACTGGGGTGAGGAGAATCTGGACCGAGTGCTGGCGGCCAATGTCTTCATTTCAACCACGGAGCCAGGCCGGGTCGAGGTGGTGAAACACAAGAATCCCGAGCGGGACTGGCAGGCGTTCAAGATGATTGCGGCGATCTGGCGGTACATGAAGGGGTTTGACCCCCGTGCCATTGCGTTAACACAGGAAAGGAAATGATCGTATGAGTGGAAATAATGTGAAGTTTGTGTCGGCGGAGAAAGACTTTATTGGGGCGTGCATGTTGGGTGTGACTGTGAAAACAACGGGGCTTTGCGGTGGTGACTCCGGACATGGGGGACGTTCCGAAATCGTTCTGAGTAATCATGGCGGGTTCTGCTTCAACGGGTCGGACAATGAAACTGACGAAATTGTCATCCGCTGCGCGGGCGATGCTGAATTGGAGATGCTCAGCGATGCACTGGTATTCGCTGGGACTGTTCTGAAAAGCCTGGCCGAAGCAAAGGAAAAGCTGTGACACGCCGTCCGGTCAGGATGAGTGCTAGTGAGTGGGCGCGTTCTGCGGTGCTGGGGAAACCCGGCATCGTAGGTGTCGACTTCGAAACGGCATATTCCTCCTCCTATTCAGTCAGCCAGATGGGCAACTGGGTATATTGCCATGACCCGCGATTCAATGCCTGGGCGGTGAGTGTATCGGATGGCGAGCGAACTTGCGTTTGCACACCTGCGGAGTTCCCCTGGGAAACGATCGCTGGGCGGGAGTGGGTCAGCCATAACCGGGAATTTGACCGGTCGGTGTGGGAGCGGTTGGTTGAGACGGGCGTCATTGGCGGCTCGGCAGGGACGCCTCGCCCTACCGAATGGCATTGTTCGGCGGCACTCTGCGCATTTCTCCAGTTGCCTCGGGATCTGGCCGGCGCGGCACGGGCGGTATTTGGGGTTGAAATCAGCAAGGAGGCAAGAGCGAGGAGCAAGGGAGTCGAAAAGAGCTTAGGGAACGGGGTTCAGGGATCCATGTTCGAGGAGAAGATTTCGAAAACTGATGAGGATTATGCCGCCTGTGATGCGGAGATGACGCTGGCGTTATGGCGGGAACTGGAGAGCCACTGGCCGGCGCATGAGCGGCGGCTTTTCTCCCTGACGTGTGACATGGGCGGTCGTGGCGTGTGGGTGGACTGGAAGTACATCGAAAAGAACCTGACGGACCTAAATGAGACCGTCGAGGCGCTTGCCCGCGCCCTACCATGGCGCCCTGCGTTGTCTATCCCACGATTTGAGGAAGCCTGCGAGGCTGTTGGTACGCCACCGCCGCGGTCAACATCGGCAAGTGACCCGGATTTCATGGCATGGGTAGGCAAATACCAGCGGAGTGAGGCGGTCGTCTGGGTTCGGCACATGCAGCGGATCCGGTCGGCAAACCGGACCGCGAAGGTATTGGAGGCGATGCGACTGAGGCGGAAGCCGGATGCACGCATGGCCTATGAGCTCAAGTATTTCGGGGCATCGACGGGGCGGTGGTCGGGCGGTGGCGGGCTGAACATGCAGAACTACAACCGCAAGCCGGCGGAGGGCGTAGACCTGCGCCGGTGCATAGTAGCCCCGCCCGGGCATTTTCTGGCCGTGGTGGATTACTCGCAGATTGAGAGCCGGGTGTTGCTGTTCCTGGCCGGCGACGTGGAGACGCTGGAGATGTTCAGGGCGAACCCGACGGCGGATGCCTATGAGATTCATGCCCGGGCGACAATGGGCTGGACGCCGGAGGCGAGACCACAGACTGCAG
>CAJBSZ010000395.1 GCA_903958395.1 uncultured bacterium
ACCGCGGCACCGCCTCGAATCGCACCCGGCCGCCGGGGGTCAGCGGGCTCGGTGGGTCGGCCCGGACGTCGAACATCGTCATCTCAGAGTCCCCTTTGCGTTCATCTTTTTTTCTCCTATTCTAACATTTATTTATCGAGCATCCTAGCGGACAGGCGTCAAGCCAAATCCGTTCCTGTACGCTTTGCGGATGAGTGCGTTGGCTTCGGGAGCATTCTTTGCTCGCATCGCCGTGGTATCCCACTCAATCCGCTTACCAAGCCGGATCGGTAGCACACCTACCAGTAGCGCTTCAGTGAAGGGTGCCGAATACCAGAACCCCGCCTGAGCATCTTCAGGTTTTCCGGCTATGCATGCCTCAACCCACTCTTTGCGGTGACCCGGACTACGGGGAATCGTTTTGGCCGGCCGTACAAAGGTGGCCATCGCGCTCTCCGGTACCAGCCGGGGCGTACCTGACCAGCCGCCGCATAATATCACGCCCTTGTCGCCAACAAAGTAAATGCCGTTGTCGCCGAGTTTGCGGTCGCTCTCCATTCCAGGTGGCGGGGGCGGCAATTTTCCGCCGTCATACCAGATGAGCTTAACCGGACCGCGCTTGCCCTTTGCTGCAAAGTGCCAAGTGACAATGCTCCACAATGGAAAACTGTCTGGATTGGTCTCTGAAGAAACAGCTTCAACAGCTTCTGGTGCGCCAAGGTCCAATGCATACCAGGCGGGGTCTGCGTTGTGAACCATCATGTCTCCCAACGCTCCGCAACCGTAGTCAAACCAGCCACGCCATTTGCGCGGAACATAGTCGGGATGATAAGGATATTCAGGGGCAGGACCCTGCCATATATTCCAGTCGAGTGTCGAGGGAGCAGGCGGTTTATCCGTTGGACGCCGCTTGCCCTGTGTGTTCCAGAAGGTGCCGGGACGGTCGGACCATGCATGGACCTCCTTAACCATGCCAATGGCGCCTGCATCGATCCACTCTTTTGTCAGTCGCAGTCCTTCGCCTGCGTGCCCGTTGTTCCCCATCTGCGTCACGACCTTCATGTCAGCGGCCACCTTGCCCATCAGGCGTGCTTCCTCAATCGTGTGCGCCATCGGCTTCTCCACGTAAACGTGTTTCCCCAGCTGCATGGCAGCAATGGATATCGGGGCATGCCAGTGATCAGGTGTGGCGATCATCACGGCGTCCAGCCCCTTCTCTTTTTCAAGCATGACGCGATAGTCGTTATACACTGGACGTCCCGGGTACTCCTTGATTGTGCGAGCGGCATACTTTGCATCCACATCACACAGCGCGGCTATGCTGACATTGCCGAAAGAGGCCAGTTCTCTGGTTACACCTGAGCCTTGTCCTCCGATGCCGATGCATCCCACATTAAGTTTTCCTGAAGGCGGGACACCCGTTGGTGCGCCCCTCGCATTTCCCGGTAGTAATGAAAATCCTAAAGCCGCTGTTGCGCCTGCCCCCATAAATCCACGTCTTGATACTGCCTGTGTTATCATATCATTCCCTCTCTATTAATATATTCAGCGCTAAAAAACACCTTCCGCTAACTTAAAAAGCTTAACAGAATCAGAAGCCCTGCACAACCTTCCAGTTTCTCCCAAAATAGCGCTAACTATGGGGGAGGAATGGGCGGGCTGCCTCCCAGAATAGGTTGCGTCGTTTTAGTGGTTCTTTTCTCCGCTAGCGTGGCATACAGAATTCCTCCTACGATGAGGAGTGCCCCGATCATGAATCTTAGGCTCATCTTTTCTCCCAAAACAGTGATCCCGAGTAAGACCGATACCAGGGGTTGAATCGGGTAGAAAAGGGAACACGTGCTGGCCTCGACAAGTGAGAGGCTCTTATTCCAGAGAATACTTGCGAGCCCTG
>CAJBSZ010000396.1 GCA_903958395.1 uncultured bacterium
CAAAGGAAGGTGCTATTGTCCGGAGTTACCCACAACCCCTCCTACGGGCTGTGAGAGGCCCTTCGTCGGGGTTATGGATAACTCCTCAGGTGAGTGTCATGAAACCAGGAAAGAAATAGGAAAAGACGCAAAGCGGGAGCCGACCGGCTTGACAGCCATCATAGAAGGGCGGGCTTTCCCGGCGAAGCCGGGGAGCCTGCGTCTTTCTCACTTCCAGAGGCAGTGAACATTCAGTCAGCTCATGTTTAAGCACTCTCTTAACTTCCACAATCACCATTGCTAAATGGGTTATGCATGGGTAACAAACCTTCTCTCTCGGATGTCGCACGGGGTGCTGGAGTCACCAAAACAACGGTCTCGATTGTGCTCAACGGCAAGGGGGACAAGGGCCGGATCTGCCGGGATACGCAGAACCGGATTCGCGCTGTCGCCAGGGAACTTGGCTACCAGAAGCAGTCGACCATGCCGGTGCCGCTTCAGGCTCCCACCACCATCGTCGCATCAAAAATGGCCGGGCTCCTCCTGTCGGCTTCAAGTCCCGCCAGCAGCCTGGCTCTGATTCAGGAAGGGTTCGTTAGCTTCATCTGCTGCCCGTCGGAACCTGAGCCGATCATTCCGGTCGTGGTGGAATCGGAGGCGGAACCGCTTGAGAAGGGCGAGCTAGGCGCCGGGAACCCCTCACCTCAGTCCTCTCCCGCAAGGGGCGAGGAAGCAGAGATTGCTACGATGGAAACACCGATTCCGCTGACGGCAACCGAGTCGACGACTTCTGATGAGCCAAGCCTGTGAGCCAACCCTTGCGGTCCAATTCATCGGCAAGCACAGTGGCGGGCACAACCCGTGTGCCCCGTACGATTTTCCCGTACAAGTGCCCGAAATGACGTTTATCGCCGGTCCAGAGATGAGAACACCTTGCCGCCACCGCTCCACCCAAAACGGGCTGGTCGTCATCAGGAAGGTGACAATCTGCAACGGGCTCCATCTCTGAACTAAAGTGGAGATTGGATTTCAGTTCCTCAAGGCGACTTGCCAGACCAGGCCGTTTCATGGTGATGTTACGACGAGCCTCTTCCCAAACATGCTCATTGACGACAACCGTGGCATGGGTGAAAAGCACATCCAGCAAGACCCTTGTGGCACTGGCCGGATCTGCTGAAGAAAACAAGACATTGGCATCGGCGAAAACTCTCATTTTGACCGACGTTTCAAATGCTTACGAAGCTCAGCCTCCTCGGCATCAAATTCAGCCACACGGGCATCGGTGTAGAGCTCTATGGGAAACGCCACGCCTGGGCGCAGCAAAATCCCTTTCTCCGATGTTTCGGCAATAATCCGCCCCCCATGATCGATTCCGAGCAGGTGCCTCATAGCCTTGGGAAGCGTCAGTGTACCCCGGGAATTAAGTTCCAGTATCGCGTTCATGGGTAAAGAATACATAAATGATGATTTTCAGTAAAGCTGAATTAGCGCTTTACAAACCACCTCCTCACCCTGCCACGCCGAACCCGGTTCTGTCATCCTTCTGATTGATAGAAGGGCGGGCTTCCCGACGCCAGGAGGGAGCCTGCGTCTTTCCCGTTTCCTGTGCCACCCCGGACACATCCCGCAAAAGAACGTGCACCAAATCGCAGATGCGCCCCGCAAGGATGAGCAAGGATGAGCGTTAATGCTATCTGCTTGAACTCACCACAAACCCTGTGCCATGATTGGTCGAATTTTTTATCAGAAGAGTTTTTTCGAGATAAGGACGGAGTTATGCCCCATCGTGCACCGGTTAATGTGCTTGTTGTCAACGCGGGGAGTTCATCCCTGAAATTCACCATGTACGCCATGGACCACGAGAAATTCCTGGCCCGCGGCATCGTGGAACGTATCGGGCTGAATGAACCGTTCATGAAATATGAACGGCACGATGGAAAAAGCTTCAAGGAACAGGCTCTGGTCTCAACCCATGAGGAAGCCCTGGAACTGGTCTGTGCCAAGCTGGTGGATCCCGAGTTCGGAGTGCTGGCCAGCCTGATGGATGTCGAGGCCATCGGCCACCGAGTGGTTCATGGCGGCGAAAATTTCCACGACTCGGTCATCGTGACCAACGAAGTTAAAAACAACATCCGGGAATGCTCCAGCCTGGCCCCCCTTCACAACCCCCCGAACCTGGGAGGCATCGAAGCCTGCGAGCAGGTATTCGAGGATGTCCCCAATGTGGCGGTATTCGATACCGCCTTTCATCATTCCATGCCGGCCTCATCCTATCTTTACGCCATTCCGTATGATTACTATGAGAAATTCGGAATCCGTAAATACGGCTTCCACGGCACCTCGCACAAATTCGTCTCCTACGCCACGGCCGACCTGCTCGGCGCGCCACTCGGCGAACTGAAGCTGATTACCGCCCACCTCGGCAACGGCGCCAGCATCACCGCCGTCGAACGAGGCAATGTCCTGGACACCAGCATGGGGATGACCCCCCTTAACGGGCTGGTCATGGGAACCCGCTGCGGCGACATTGATCCCGCCGTGGTTCTCTACCTCGCCCGCCGCGGGATGACTCCTGATGACATTGACCGGCTGCTTAACAAATGCAGCGGCCTGCTCGGCGTTTCAGGAATCGGCAGCGGCGACATGCGCGACAATATCACCGCCTCCCAGGCCGGAAACATGCAGGCCCAGCGCGCCATCCGGATGTTCGTTCAGCGCCTCGTCAGCTACATCGGCTCCTATTTCACCATCCTGGGCGGGGCCGATGCGGTGGTCTTTACCGGCGGAATCGGTGAAAACAGCGTATTCATCCGCGAGCAGGTCATCTCAAAACTGGGCTGTCTCGGCTGCCACCTGGATCCCGAAAAAAACCGGCAAACCCTCGGCAAGCCGGCCATCATCAGCACCAGCGACAGCAAATTGAAAGCCATCGTAATGCCCACGAATGAGGAACTGATGATCGCACGGGAAACCGTCCGGCTCCTGACCGTTCCCTCAAAGGCAATTCCCACCCCCCACTCCGCGTCTCCTTCCGCATAACCCGAACCCATACCCTGAAAGGCCATCCGCTATGTCACTTCTGGACTCCCTGATTCCCAAAGCCCGCGCCGCCCGCCGAACCCTCGTCCTCCCCGAGGGGCAAGACCCGCGCGTCATGCATGCTGCCGCCAAGATTGCCAGACAGGGAATCGCCGCCCAGGTCATCGTCCTGGCAACCCCGGACGAGGCCATTAAATCCGGCGCCGGAGTATCGTTCGAGGGGCTGCCCGTCACCGTCCTTAATATTTCAGATGCCCCTGACTTCGAGCGCATGGCCCAGGCCTTCTTTGAATTACGCAAGAGCAAGGGCATAACCCTTGAGGCCGCCCGGAAAACCCTCCTGGATCGCCTCTATTTCGGCAACATGATGGTCCGACTCGGCCTGGCGGACGGCATGGTGGCCGGCAGTATCGCCTCAACTCCCGACATGGTTCGCGCCGCCTTCCAATGCGTCGGAACAGCATCCGGCATCAAGACCGGAAGCAGCTTCTTCGCCATGGAACTGACACAGCCCACCCCCTCGGGCGACTCGGTTCTGATCTTTGCGGATTGTGCCGTCAATCCTGACCCTACTGCCGAACAACTCGTGGACATCGCCATCGCGACCATTCATTCCCACAAGGCGCTGATCGGGGGCCAGGCCCGCGTGGCCATGCTCTCCTTCTCCACACAGGGAAGTGCCGCGCATCCACTCGTGGATAAAGTCAGCAAAGCCACCGCACTCACCAAGGCACGCATCACCGAACTCGGCCTGAATGCCGTGGTCGATGGCGAGCTCCAGGTGGACTCCGCCATCGTTCCCGCGGTGGCCGCAAAAAAATGCCCCGCCAGCCCGATCAAGGGCGGCGCCAACATCCTGATTTTCCCGGACCTCCAGTCGGGCAATATCTCCTACAAAATCACGGAACGCCTTGCCGGAGCATTCGCGTATGGCCCGATCATGCAGGGCCTGGCCAAGCCGATCAACGACCTCTCCCGCGGCTGCAGCATCGACGATATCGTCGGGGTCGCCGCCATCACGATCTGTCAATCCATCGGATAAAAAATACACCCAAACCTCTCTGAAACCTGAAACATTCGCTCCGTTATGCCTTATCGAATCATTACCCTGAACGGCGAGCAACGCGGAGAGAGACTCGAGGTTACTCCAGCCCCGCTGGTGATCGGAACCGATGCCGGATGCCCCCTGCGGGTCAGCGATCCCGGCTGCGGAGCGGCCCATGCAGAACTATCATTGCGTGACGGAGACTTGTTCATAAAAAGCCTCGGCGTGACCTTTCCGGTTCTCGTCAATGAGACCGCTCTCCCTGAAAGTCGCCTGAAACACGGGGATGTCATTCAGATTGGAACGACCCGTTTTTTTATCCAGGAATTTGAAGAGCCCGGCCTCTGGGATACTTTTTCAGGACTGAGGAGAAAAAGAGTCTGGCTCATGATCGGGGGCTTCGTCCTGCTGGTGTCGGGAAGCACGCTTCTCCTCAACCGTTCCCGGCATGATGCGCCCGCGGAATGTCCCCGCCCTGCCCCGGTAACCGCACCCCTTCCCGTTACTACCCCGTCGATGCCTGACGACAGCATCGTGACCAATGTGCCCCGGATCCGGATCGATCCCTCCGTCACGCTGACCACAAAACCGCCTGAACTGGTTGAAGCCACCCTGCTTCTGGATAATCTGAAGACCAGCCGGGTTACCGAAACCCTGGAGGCCGCCCGCCTCGAATTGGAAAGGGGCACCCGGATTCTCCTGGAAAAACAGGAGACTGTGGGGGCGCCAGCTCCGGAAATAGTCACCTCGCCCGAATCCCCACTCCCACAATGAAAGAACACCCTGCCATGCGCGAAAAAATATCAGCCTGTATTCTGACATTTAATGAAGAGCGAAAAATTGCCAGGTGTCTGGAAAGCCTCACCTGGTGCGACGAAATTATCGTGCTGGACAGTTACAGCACCGACCAGACCATTACGATTTGCCGGCAGTTCACATCCCAAGTCCACCAATGCGAATGGCGGGGCTATGTGGGACAGCGGAACACCGTGCGGGAATATGCCACTCATCCCTGGGTTCTGTTCATGGATTCAGACGAAGAGGTGTCCCCCGCGCTCCGGGACGAAATTCTCGCTGAGTTCGACAATCGCACCGGAAAATTTATCGGCTACGAATTCCCGCGTCAGGTCTATTATCTCGGCCGCTGGATCCGGCACGGGGAATGGTATCCCGATGTGAAATTGAGGCTCTTTAAAAAGGATTTCGGGCGCACCGAGGGACAGGAACCCCACGACAAGGTGGTCGTCCGGGGCCCGGTCAAGCGCCTGAAAAACCCCATCTGGCATTACACCTACGACGATCTCTCAGACCACATCAACACGCTGAATCGTTTTTCCACCATCACGGCACAACACCGTTATGCCCAGGGCGAGAAATTCTTCTGGCTGGATATGCTGACGCATCCCTTCTTCCGGTTTTTCAAGGGATATTTCCTGCGAAGCGGCTTTCTGGACGGCCGCCATGGCCTGGCCATCGCCATGATGGCCTCCTATGGGGCCTTCCTCAAGTATGCCAAGCAATGGGAACTGATTCTCAAGCACCGGGATCAGTACAAGGAGCTACCCGACCGCGATGAGATGAAGAAGGGCTATCAATAAGCGACACGGCATAAACCGTTGCCAAAGCCAGCAGGTAGACCCCCGTTCCCAACCCCTCATGGATCAGGCCATACCTGAACTCCGTTCTCAGGGTCGCCATCGTGATGACCACGATCCGGACCACATTGAATGCCAGCCCGATGATCGCCGCCGCGCCCACCTTCAGAATCACACCGGCCAGGGAAGCACGGCGGCGCAGGGCAATAATTAGGGCCAGAACCACTGATGACAGGAGAATGCCGAAACCGTTGCATTCGGTCGCAACGTTAAAAACCCCCGCCCCCTTCTCGGCCACCAGAATCACCTGGAACGGATCCGCCTCAACCACCATGTCGGCACGAATGCCCAGGTTCGGCAGGATCCCGGCCGAAACCCGGCCGGCGAGCAGGCGAAGCCATTCATCCAGCTGGGGCACGAGAATCAGAAGGGCCACCATGGCGCCAAACCCCGCCAGCGCGGGATAAAACGTGATCGTGCCCTTCCGTCCAAAACAAAACGAAAGCAAGGCCCCGACATTCAGGCACAATCCCAGAACGGCCAAAGGCCACACCAGCGTGAAGGATGCCGCCGCCAGGGCCAAACAGGATAATCCGAAGAGAAGCAGCCCGTGCGTGTTGATCGCCGGCTTGAAGGAATGCGCCCGCGCGGCCGACCGGAACGCATCCCAAAACGCCACCCCCAACAGGACAAAAGCGTTCAGCGCCTGGGTCGTCCGGGCTCCCGCCTCCCACACTCCACCCACCAGCGGCCCGTACGCAATCACAGTGACCAGCAGAATAACGGATAGAAAAAAAACCGTCTCCGCATGATGACGCCGAAATTCCATGTTAATTACTCAAGCCCTGAAGCGGCGAGGGAATCCGTCCGCCACGACGCACAAATACAGCGCAGGAATGAGGACTCACCGGCATGACCGGCCCCCCGCCCAGCAACCCGCCAAAATCAACCATCTCGCCAACCTTTTTCCCGGGGGCGGGAATCAGGCGCACCGCCGTGGTCTTCTTGTTGATCATGCCGATGGCCGCCTCGTCGGCAATAATCCCACTGATCGTCTCGGGCGAGGTGTCGCCAGGAATGATCACCATGTCGAGCCCGACTGAACACACCGCCGTCATGGCCTCCAGTTTCTCAATCGTCAAAGCCCCCTCGGCCGCACGCAGGGCCATCGTCGCATCCTCGCTGACGGGGATGAAGGCGCCGCTCATGCCGCCGGCATGACTGGTCGCCATGGCCCCGCCGCGCTTGACGGCGTCGTTCAGGAGAGCCAATGCCGCCGTGGTGCCGGGCGAGCCGACCTTGTCCAGCCCCAGGGCCTCAAGAATATCCGCAACCGAGTCGCCCGGCGCCGGGGTGGGCGCAAGCGAGAGGTCAACGATGTTGAACGGCACACCCAGACGCGTCGCACATTTCCGGCCCACCAGTTCACCCGCCCGGGTAATCTTGAAAGCCACCCGCTTGATCTCCTCAGCCACGGTCTGAAGGTCCAGGTCACGCCCCATGGCCTGAACCACCGCCCGAATGGTTCCTGGCCCCGAAATCCCGACCGAAAGCCCCCCGTCGCCCTCCCCCGCCCCCAGGTAGGCACCGGCCATGAATGGATTATCCTCCACCGCATTGCAAAACACCACCAGACGCGCACAGGCGCTTCCAGAGCTGTCCGCCGTAAGCGCCGCCGCCTCCTTGATGATCTGCCCCATCAGTGCCACGGCATCCATGTTGATGCCCGCCTTAGTCGTCCCGATATTCACCGACGAGCAGAGCCGCGTTGTTTCCGCCAGGGCGCGGGGAATACACCGGATCAACGCCTCACCTGCGGGGGTCATATCTTTCTGCACCAGAGCCGAGAATCCGCCGATGAAGTCGATCCCCAATTCCTTCGCCGCCCGGTCCAGTTCGCGGGCGATCGGCGTGTAGTCACGCGTTTCGCAGGCGGCCGCAATCCAGGCCACCGGCGTCACGGAAACCCGCTTGTTGACAATCGGAATCCCGTATTCCCGGGCAACAGCCTCGGCCGTGGGCACCAGCTTTCCGGCCATCCGCATGACCTTTTCATAAGTGTTGCGGGCCACGCGCCGGATGTCCGGCCCGGCACAGTCATGAAGGTCAACCCCCATCGTCACTGTGCGAATATCCAGCTTCTGGGCATGGATCATGCCCAGCGTTTCAAAAATCTCCTCAGAACTGATTGCCATGAGTCACCTTACACCCTGTGCATCGCCTTGAATATCTCTTCATGCTGAACAATGATCGAAAGGCCCGCCTCCCGCCCATGCTCCTCAAGCGCCGTTTTAAGCGTCGCAAAGGGGACCTTCACCCCCCGGATGTCCACCAGCATGACCATCGTGAAAAGATCGCTCATGATCGTCTGGCTCACGTCCAGAATGTTCGCGCTGTGCCGGGCCAGAACGGAAGTCACTCCCGCCATGATGCCGGGCCGGTCCTCTCCAATCACGGCCATCACAATGCGGCTTTCCGCCGTACTCGCCCGCGATTCAGCCACCGAGCGTGCATGCGCCGCCACCAGCCGGATCTTCCCCTCAACCTTCTTATTTTTCATGATCTCTCACCTCCAACATCTCACGCCTTACATCTCACGTCTCACGTCTTACATCCTACCTCACCACCAGCATCACGGCCGTCATCACCAGGAAAAAAACACCCAGCAACGTCTTGCTGACCGTCACGTTTCGCCGGCTCCACTCCACCAGCACCGGAGTACTCAGTCCCCCGCATGTCAACGCCAGTGTCACAGCCAGCGGCAACACAAAGATCGCATTATACACAAATAAATAGCCTGCACAACGCAGGACCGATTCACCCTGCTTCAGCATCAGGACCAGAGTCGGCACATAAACCTGGCCGGTACACACACTTTCAATGACGGTCACCACCACCCCTGTCCCCAGCCCGCCCAACAACAGGCTCCGCTTCCGAAAACCGCTTTTCATGACGCGGTGAATCCGGGCTTGAAGGCCAGCCGGAAGTTTCAACGCGACAGCCCCGGCCTGTCCGGAACGATGGTACCGGATCGCGTCCCGGAAAGACAAGCAGGCAAACACCAGCATCACGCCGGCCAGAACCATATCCAGGATCAGTCGCATCATCCGACTGGCCTGAAGAAATTGAAGCACCCCCAAAAGACCGAACCCGATGGCCATGTAGGTGACAAAACTTGCGGCCAGGAAGGCCCCTCCGGCCAGCCACATCCGTCCGATGCTGATCCGCGCGACGGACAACAGGCTCATGAAAAAGACCAGCGTGGCTATGGCGCAGGGATTGATGCTATCCACCACAGCCGCCGCCGACACGGCCGCCAGGGTAAACGACTTCACCCTCCGTTGTAATGGGTCTTCCTGTGAACTGATATCCACCACAGGATCAGGCGCATCCTGCTGAAGCTGCCGCACGACCGCCCGATCCAGGGCGTCGTATAACCGGGACTGAATGCAAGAGAACCCCGCCAGGAATTCCCGGCCATCCACAACCATGGACACGGGCTCATTGTCTTTCACCCCGAGCGCATCCTGATAGGCCACCAGAACAAGATAATTCGATTTAATCCCGATATCCCGTTCCTGCAACTCATAGACACCGGAATACCGCCGCTCCAATTCCGGAAGCACTTCGCGCCTAACCTGCAGGCAACTGTCGCACCCGGGCTCAAAGAAAAAATCAACCGTCACGGGACTCACGTCCCGTGTTTCCCCGATGCCCGGAAACAGAGTGAGCAGGAATAGAACGAACAGGCCTGTTCGCATCATGGTTTTTCCAAAACTGGCTCCCGCCTCTGAGCGGACAGGACCCGCACGGGAATCCGGACCTCCTTCATCGTCGCCAAGTCGGTTTCAATCCGCAACGAGGCGCCGTCCTTCCCCGTGAGGGCTCCCCATGTTTTCACTTCAACCAGACTCCGGTCCGCCGAGACGGAACTGATCGTTGCGGTCATTCCATCACCGGGACACTCCACCTTGGTCACCTTGAACGGCTTTGAAGCGGGCGACCAGAGGGTGATCCGCGAGGTTCTAACAGTGTTGGTGGCCGTCGGAATTAATAACAGGACACCGGGTGCGGCCACAATATCCCCGGCCACAAAAGCGGCAACGGGGATATCCACCTGCCCACTCCGGGAAAGATCCGTCTCCACCCTGACCGAGGCCATCGTCGAGCCATACGCGCGGGGCCCCTCGCTTGAAACGGTGATCCGGTAACGCTTTCCCTCTTCCAGGGTCTCCCCCTTCGCGGAGATCAGGGTTGAGGAGGCGGACACCGACCGGATATGAAACACATTGGTACCGGTCGCCGTCAACAGCACCTCCCTCTGAATTGTGCCTTCGGCGCCCACGGTTCCGAAATGAATCCCCTCAGGCTGGACTTCGATGGGAACGAGAACGGTGCCTGTTACCTCCAGCCGCAAGGCCGGGTTGCCGGGATCATCGGTGTCGACATAAATTGATTTCAGAAGGTGCCCGCGTCGCCCCTTGAGGCTGATTGTCACATCCAAGCCGGCCATCCCGCCCGCGGCCACGTGGTTCGTGGTCATCACGGCCTTGGTGCAACCGCACGTCACATGAACATTTGAAATCGTTATCGCCCGGCTTCCCTGGTTGGTCAGCACAAACCGATGCTCGATTTCCGAATCGGCCGCCACACTGCCGAATTCAAAGGTCGGCTTCAAGCAAACCAGCGCAGGAGGAAAGGCCCCCTCCCCGCGGGCGAGAGATCCGCCCCACGCCACGATCCCTGCAAGTATCAAACCCAGACCATATCGTTGATGATCCATAAGATCGCCCTTTCACACGAACTCTTAAACTGTCGATTACAGCACGGCCATCGTGCCGGGATCCGCGCCGTCAGCGGCGACCTCTGCGGCCCTTGCCCGGTTTTTTCACGACAGGCGTGGCGGGGGCCGTTACGGCAGGCATTTCACAAACCGGCGCCTCCTCGGGGGATCCCATCCACCGGGTGGCCGGACACTCCGCAACCGTCGCCCCCCATCCCGTGGTGCCCGGCAAATAATAAACCGTCGCATGGCCACATCCATTCAGAACGGACGAGCCCAGCGCGGGCAGGTTGCCCTTGAAATAGAGCACCCTCAAGTTGGCGCAGCGGGAAAAAGCCAGAGCCCCGATATGGGTGACCCCCTTCGGAATGGTGATGGAAGCCAGTCCGGAACAGGAATAGAACGCCATATCCCCGATGGTCGTGAGGGTGTCGGGCAAGGGAACATCGACCAGGCTCGTGCAGGAATGGAAAGCGCTCCCCCCAATGCCGGTGACGCTATCGGGAATCTTCACCGACACCAGGCCGGTGCAGTACGAGAACACCCAGTCTCCGAGGCGGGTAACGCCGCTGGGAATCGTGATGTGGGCCAAACTGATACAGCACGAGAACGCGCCATCCCCGATAGAGGTCAGGCTCGGCGGAAGGGTCACATTCGCCAGGGCGGTACAGGAGCGGAACGCATTGTCCCCAATGCTGGTGACATGATTGGAGAAGGTAACGCCGGCCAGGACGGTACAGGCATAAAACGCGCTGTCCCCGATACGGGTCACCGGCAGGGCATTGATTCTGCTGGGGATCACCACCTCGCCTCCGGGCCCGATGTATTTGACAATGGTAATGGCACCATTGTTGGTCGTGTAGGTGAAGCTCTGGTTTATCGCATACACTTCGCCGGTGGTCGACGCGATATCCTTCAGACGATCCCCGGCCTTGGCCGCCGTTCCGGTCATCATCCCAATGAACGCGAACAAACACCAGACCCCTCCCATCCGGATCCAACCCCCACCCCAGCGTTCGCCCAAAAAGCCTTCTGTCATGTTCTGTCCTGCGTATTGATAGTTCTCGGCATAATCGCGCCGAACTGATTCCCTGTCGAGCCTGGAGTTGAACTGCGGTTTAGGCTGAAGACTGAAGGTAAAACACGAATTGATGAGCCGGGAATTATCGTAAATGACATAACGTGAAATTAAACAAGAGAGCCTCTTGCAAAACTCCACCCCCATACGGTCCGCGAGGCCCCTTCGGCAGGCTCAGGGCCGGCCCTGTACTGGTGGAGGCCTAACGGCCTGAAACCGGTGCGGCGCCTCTTTTTAGCTATTCGACCGGTAATACACTGCCAGCCACACCGTATCTTGATCCGGGGCTGTCCACTCAACCCGATGCCGGACATGGGCCTTGATCTCCAGCCAATCCCCCTCCTCCAACACCACCTGCTCTGAATTGCCCTCCAGGATCAAGCAGGCGCGTCCTTTGACCAATAACACAAATTCATGCTCACCCTGATCATACCAGAACCCCGGTGGCGAGGAATGCCCCTGGGAGACAATCCGCTCAATCCTTAACTCCCCAGCCTGGCACAACACCTCGCTGATCTCATCGGGCAGGGTATGGGAAATTCCTGAAAACAAATTGTTTTTCATGGTGTCAACGCCTTCAGTAAAAATGTACTACCCCAGTCAATCTCTTGTCCATGGCTATACCATCATGGTAAAGTAAACCAAATAGGAGGATTTATGCCGACACCATCACATCCTTGGAAGCAAACACTCGAACACCAGGCCAAGGCCTTGCAGGAAATGATGAAACCTCATCGGTTGTCTGACGCCACCATGGTCAGGCTTGAGGAAACCGTCGTGCTCGGCTGTTACACGATCCGCCGGCTGATCAACGGGTTTCTTCTTCCCGACTCCCAACGCAACCAGCCCGTCTGCATGAGTGTTTTCCCGCGACGGCAACACAGCTCATCCCTGCTGGGCGATGAACCGTTACGGATCCGGTACGACCTGGATGCCGGTCGATCGGTTCAACATGACCCCATGTTTCTTTGCCATCAAGTGCTGCAGAATTGCGTTTTCGAGCCCTGGCTAACCCCTGACAAGCAGCTTGCCGGCATTTATGTGACCTCCGATCACCAGCGCAAGATCGCGCTCTACGGGATCAGTCTCGTGGACCTCCAGAATCTGTTCCACCACTTGAGCACCGCCACATGACATGGACGGCACTCTTCATATAGGCGCCCAATGGGTAATCCTCGAACGATAGGGTTCTATGAGCGAAACGACTTCCGGTTCCTCACCCCCGCCGATGAAAAGGCTGACACACGGCAGATGTACTTCGATCTCAAGCCGTTTGCGGATTTGATGAACGCACCACAACGGTAATCTATCTGGCACCAGAGGTCGCCGGGCGCAGGAATTCAAAGAGAAGAGTTCACCACTGATTGAGGAAATGTGGGAAATCCGGAAAAGAGTTTGAACAGAAGTTCGCGAAGCTCGCGAAGAATTCAATGTTGCGGGGTTTTCAGATGCTGTACTCAGCAGCTTAAATACCCGCAACATTTGTATTTCCTGCCCTGAGCCTGTCGAACGGGCCTCTTTGCGGTCTTCGCGCGCTTCTGTTCAAACCTCTTCATATTAACTGCCGTCTGGTGCATCGACGCCGATGTGGGCGCGGTCGCGGAAGCGGGTCAGATCCTGGTCAAAAAGTAATCTTACCTCCAACATGGCGGGGCCGTTACGGTTCTTGGCGATCTCCACGATGGCAAGGTTCGGGTCGTTGGCGTCGGGATCACTGGGATCATCCTTCTTGCTGGCACTTCCGATGATCCGGGAGGGGCGGGCCGCCAGAACGATCATATTGGAAGGTTTGAGGCCTTCCATGTGCTGGTCCAGATCTTTGAAGCCGGTCATGAGCCCCTGGAAGCCGCGATGCTCATTATCGAGGATACGGATGGAACCCGATGGATTGCCTTGGTGGATCTGGCGGGATTAAAAGTTCATTAAGCACCGTAAAAACGGTTCAGTAGCGTCCCATAGGACGCAGGGTAGAAGGCCGAAGGCTGAAGACTGTAAGGAAATTGGCGTCCCTATGGGACGCCAGTGGAGGAATTTAACTTATGCTAACAATTTCAATGTTCTATGGAATTCTTGTTCGGATGTTCTTCCGTGATGCGGAAAAACATCACACCCCACATGTGCATGCCGATTATCAAGGCACGGTGGCAATCTATTCCATTCTCGACGGCACAGTTCTTTCGGGTCAACTCCCTCCTAATAAGCACAAACTTGTTGCAGCGTGGA
>CAJBSZ010000397.1 GCA_903958395.1 uncultured bacterium
GGTCAGCAACAACGGCTCTGCCTGGCGCGCGTCCTGGCGATGGAGGAACTTGAAGTGATCCTGCTTGACGAGCCGTGTTCCGGGCTGGATCCCATTTCCACGGCCAAGATCGAGGAGGCTTTGACGATCCTGAAGGCGAAATACACGATTATCCTGGTTACCAACAACACCAAGCAGGCGGCGCGGGTGGCTGATGAAACGGCATTTTTCCTGATGGGCGATATGGTGGAGCATGGGCCCACGGGGAAAATCTTCACCGTGCCGGATGATCAACGGACGAACGATTATGTGACAGGGAGGTTTGGATGAATACAGAGCCTGTCATCACCGTCAGCAATCTGGATCTGTTTTACGGGGAGTTCCAGGCCCTGAAGCAGGTTCCCATGGAGGTCAAGGGGCGTCATATCACCGCCCTGATCGGGCCGTCGGGTTGCGGGAAGTCTACGCTGTTGCGAACCTTGAACCGGATGAACGATCTGATCGCGGGGGTTCGGGTATCAGGCTCCATTCTTCTGGAGGGTCGGGATATTTATGCCCCGGGCACGGATGTCTGCCTGCTTCGGAAACGGGTGGGGATGGTATTCCAGCGGCCCAATCCGTTCCCCTTGTCGATCTATGACAATGTGGCCTTCGGGCTCAAGGTGGCGGGAATGAGTGACGGGCAGGCCGTGGAGGAGATTGTGGAGCGGAGTCTCAAGTCCGCCGCCCTGTGGGATCAGCTCAAGGATAAGTTGAGTCAGTCCGCCCTGGAGTTGCCGTTGGATCAGCAGCAGCGGCTGTGCGTGGCCCGGCTTCTGGCTGTGGAGCCGGAGGTGATTCTCATGGACGAACCCTGTTCAGCCCTGGATCCGATTGCGACTGCCCGGATCGAGGAGTTGATGCTGGATCTCAAGGCGAAGTACACCATTGTGATTGTGACGCACAACATGCAGCAGGCCGCCCGGATCTCGGACTATTCAGGTTACATGCTGCTTGGTGAAATGATAGAATTCGGGGAAACGGCAGGACTATTCACCAGCCCGAAGGATAAGCGGACGCAGGATTATGTGAGCGGACGGTACGGGTAAGAGGGGGCGGGGAAGAGGGGTCAGGGTTCAGGAAATATGTTGCCTTGGTTTCTCATCCTGACCCCTGACCCCTGACCCCTGAACCCTTCTCCCCCTGACCCCTCAGAGCATGAAGTGTTGAATTGTGTTACTAGAAAGGACCAGCCATGGAACGACATTTTGATGAAAATCTGCAGGCGTTGAAATATCACCTGATGAAGATGAGTGCGATGGCGGAGGTGATGATTGCTGATGCGATCAAGGCGGTGGTGGAGCGGAATGAGACGGTGATTCCCGGGGTTTATCAGCGGGAGGAGCAGGTGAACCACATGCAGGTGGAGATTGACGAGACCTGTCTGAAGCTGATTGCGCTACACCAGCCTGCGGCGGGCGACTTGCGGTTCATTCTGGGGGCGGCCAAGGCGAATGCCGAGTTGGAGCGCCTGGCGGATGAATCAATAAATATTATCCAGCGTGCCCAGAGTCTGATGAAGGAGCCGGCATTGAAGCCCTTCGAGATCATTCCGGAAATGGCCATGATCGCGCGGGGGATGGTGCGTGACAGTCTTCATTCCTTTGTGAACCGGAATGTGGATCTGGCCCGGGAAGTCCTGTTGCGGGACGACCGGTTGGATGACTTGAAGGACAGCATTGCGCAGGAGCTGACGGAATACATGACCCGTGATTCGGCTGCCGTATCGCGGGCACTGAATCTTCTCTTGATTTCCCGGTATCTGGAGCGGATCGGCGATCACGCCACGAACATTTCCGAAATCACCATCTTCGTTGTCGAAGGCCGTGATGTAAGGCATCACGCCGATCAGAAGGTGGAAGGCTGAATTTAGCGTTTCCGGGTTTGTGTGTGGATTTTTATTGCTGATGGTGTAGGACGGGCTTCCCCGGCACCTGCCGGGGAGCCTGTGTCTGCTTCGGCTGCTTGGTGCTGTCCCGCAAGCTCCCTCCTTGCGTCGGGAAGCTCGCCCTACAACGGAATGACGCGACCCTTCGGCCTTCAGTCTTCAGTCTTCAGCCTTCCGCCTTCGGCCTCTTCTTCACGTCCGTGCTTTGGACGATTTCGCGGAGGATGGTGCGGTAGCCTTTCTTGCCTTCTTCGATTTCCTGGGCGACTTCGCGGACAATGGTACGGGTACCTTTTGTGGCTTCCTGTTCGACGGTGAATTCATGGGAGCCGATGCGGATGACATCGCCGGGCTTCAGGACGGCCACCTCGGTGAGGGCGCCGTTCAGGGAGATTCCGTTTCGGGAGTGCATATCCTTGATCACGAAATCCTGATCCCAGGCGCGGATTTCGGCATGGATCCGGGAGATCCGGGTCTCCGGGATAATGATGGTGGCTTCCGGGGATCGGCCGAATGTCAGGGAGGCCCGCCCTGAAAGGAGCACTTCATGACGTTTCCCATCCGCGCTGGTGTATTGTAGGAACATAAAAAACCTCCACGCCTTGTGACCGGTTCATTCATATCAAAATCGCCATCCCTTCGGCAAGGCGCGATCTCAAGCCCAAATCCTCGCCTAAGGAACCGATCTCCAGGTGTAA
>CAJBSZ010000398.1 GCA_903958395.1 uncultured bacterium
CCTGGTCGGAAGGAAGCTTCCCCGCCCTGACCGCCCTGCCCTGCTGGGCCTTCGCCATGAGCAATCATCCCAGGAAGGCCGAAGTCACCGCCAAGGCCGCACAGTTCATCCTGAGCTGTGTACAACCTGACGGCGGTATTTACCGGAAAATTCCCGGCAAGGGCGGCGGCCTGAGTAATTACAATACGGCCCTCTGTATGGTCGCCCTGCAGCAGCTCAATGATCCGAAATTTGCGCCTGTCATCCTGAAGGCCCGAAAATTTGTGGCCGCCGGGCAACATTTCGGAAGCGACATGTATGAGGGCGGCATGGGCTATGACCAGGCAACAGGCCGTTCCTATACCGACCTGAGCGACTCCGTCGTCGCCTATGAAGCCATGCGCATGACGCAAAGTACGGAAGATCTCCGGGACAAGTCTGAAAAACGCGTGGATCTCGACTGGGAGGCGGCCCAACGATTTCTGGCACGCGTCCAGAACAAGGACTCAGCCGGCACCAATGAAGCCGGCGGCTTCGGCTATCGCCCCGACGAAAGCAAGGCTGGCACCGCCACGAACAAGGAGGGCGTTGTTGTGTTCCGCTCCTACGGCAGCATGACGTATGCGGGACTGCTGAGCCTCATCTATGCGGACGTCAAAAAAAATGACCCGCGGGTTCTTTCCGCCTTTGACTGGGCCGTCAAACATTGGACTCTGGAAGAAAATCCGGGAATGAAGGACGAAGGCCTGTTCTACTTCTATAACGTCCTCAGCAAATCCCTCGCCACGTTCGGGCGGGAGGACATTCCGGCCAAGGGAAAGAACCCTGTATTCTGGCGCAAGGCCATCGTTGAAAAACTCATTAGCCTGCAGAAGGTGGATTCCAAGACCGGCCACGGGTACTGGATCAACGGGAACAACCGCTACTGGGAAGCCAACGCGGTCCTCGTAACCTCCTACACCCTGATCGCCCTCGAAGTGGCATTGGGGAAATAAAGCTCAATTTCGTTTCACGGCCTTTGTCTTTCGGCCAATCGCTTTTGGGGTGACCCCTTTCTTCTGACTGGCTTTGGGCTTCTCCTTCCCGACTTTCCTGGCTGGCGGTTTGCGTGTCACCACAGGGATCTCAGGCGCCACCGCCATTTCGATTCCGAACACATCGCCGACTTCGGCGGCATCCAGCACGGCAACGGAAGTCGTCCCACTCCCTGTCGTCAGTGCTTCCACCGCACCCGCCCGGCTGACCAGCTCCTTGTGATCCACATGCCGCAATGTAAAAAGCAACTCGGGCTTGTCATCCAAACGGGCGCCCACTCCATACAGCACAGCGGCCACATGCTTGCACATCTCGGCCCAATCGGGGCAGGAGCAGTTCAATTCAATCTCCGACGGTTTCGGGAATAGCCCGCCGGTCTTGCTGGTCATCACTCCCATCACCCGTTCTGACAGTTTCCCGGAAAGCAACTCCAGCAGGGATCCAATTGACCCTGAACATTCCCGCCGAAGGGTGTCCCACTGTTTTTTGTTCACCGGCTTGATGCCAATCTTGATCTTGTAAAGGGAACTGCCACTCACGAGGGCTTCAATCTCGCCGCGCCGGATCTCAAGATGCAGAACGGAGCCATTCCGCACGTAGGATCGTCCTCTTGGCAGGCGGTTCGAATAATCGCTGTAGGACTCCAGGTTTTCGCACCACGCCTTGCCCCAGAAGGTGCGGACAATGGTCTTTCCATTCAACTGGACCGGTTGATGAGCGGCGCCTTTTTTTAACAGCTTCGCCGCCGCTTTTGCGGCTTTTTCCTTCCGAACGGCCACGGGCACATAGGGCGGGTACATATCGTAGCGACTATAACTGTGTCTTCTCCATCGGCTCATCGCTGCATCCTTTCGTTATTCCATTTCGCCTGCCCGGTCAATGTCCAGCGAGACAAACCGAATCAGTTCGTCATTGCTCATTTCCGTCAATTTGACTTCCCCACCCACCCCATCCACCACATCGCGGGCCAAGGCGGCTTTCTCCTCAAGCATAGAGTCAATTTTCTCTTCAAATGTGCCGCGGCAAACGAATTTATGCACCAGCACATTCCGCTTCTGCCCGATGCGGAAGGCCCGGTCGGTGGCCTGGTTCTCAACGGCCGGGTTCCACCACCGGTCAAAATGAATGACATGCGATGCCGCCGTCAAGTTCAACCCCGTGCCGCCAGCCTTGGTGGTCAGGACAAAAAACGGCGGTCCCTCCTCGGCTTGGAAGGTTTCCACCAATAGACGCCGATCCTTGACGGGAATGGCGCCATGAAGAATCAATCCCGGCCGCCGGAACACCTCGGCCAGGCAGGCGGCCAGCGGCTGGGTCATTTCCTGAAACTGGGTGAACACCAGGGCTTTTTCCTGTCGTTGTGAAATCTCCAATGCCAGTTCCCGCAGGCGCATGAATTTCCCGCTGTCATCGTGGCCAAACGCCTGATCCCGCAGCCAATGCGAAGGATGATTACAGATTTGCTTGAGCCGCATGATGTAGCCAAGCACCAAGCCCCGCCGCGCAATCCCGTCGGCTTCTGCCAGGCGGGTCTTCATTTCCTGGACCGATTGTTCATAAAGGGCCGCCTGTTTTTTTGACAGCGGGCAATACGCCTTGACCTCGGTTTTATCCGGCAAATCGGCAATGATCCTCTTATCGGTCTTGAGGCGCCGGAGGATGTACGGCCTCACCAGGGTCCGCAAGGTGCCCAAACGCTCGCTGTCGCCGGAACCGACCTTAATGAAGTCGCTGAACCGTTTTGCCGAACCGAGAAGGCCGGGGTTGAGATAGTCGAAGAGCGACCACAAATCACCCAGCCGATTTTCAATCGGGGTACCCGTGAGGGCAATCCGGTGCGCCGCGCGAAGTTCTTTCACCGCCTTGGTCTGGCGTGCCGAGGGATTCTTGATGGCCTGCGCTTCGTCAAGGATGGCCACGTCCCACTCCCGTCGGCGCAAGTCCTCCCAGCGCGCCACCATGCCATAGGTGGTCAACACCAAATCGTTTCCCTTCACCGCCAGGGCGGCGTCCTTCTGGATTCGCCGCCAATCCTCGGCACCCATATCAGAGGAATGAAGGACGCGTGTTTTGAGGGATGGCGAAAACCGCTTGATTTCGGCCTGCCAATTGGCCAGAAGCGAAGCCGGGGCAACGAGAATACTGGGCTTCCCGGCTTTATTCCCCTGCTCCTGTTTCCGGGCTGCGAGCAGGCCCAACACCTGAATTGTCTTACCCAGCCCCATGTCATCGGCCAGGCAGGCCCCCAGCCCCAGAGTGCTCATAAACCGAAGCCAGCCGACCCCGGTCTGTTGATAGGGTCGCAACACGCCATCAAGTCCGTGCGGAATTTTCGAGTCGTCCAGGCGGGTCGGATCCCGTAGCGCGGCAAGCGTCTCGTTAAGCCAGGCACCCGCCTGAAGCCCCAGCCAAGGCCGGGTATCGGGATCGGCGTCACCCATCCCGGTCGCCGCCCCGCCTTCAAGTCCCGACAACATCCGCAAGGCTTCGCCAAAGGGCATGCCCCGGGCTGCGGCCTTCTCGGCCATTTTCCACCGCGTCAGGGTTTCACTCAATTTTTCCGAGTCCGCCTCCACCCAGCGCCCCCGAATCAAGACCAGCCCATGGGAGGTTTCCTGGAGCAATTTCCATTCTTCCGGCGTCAACGTCTCACCGCCGAGCGTCACATCCACCTTGAAGTCCAACAAGGCGTCCAGCCCCAAACCGGCGCTCCGTTTTTCGCCTACGCGGACGTTCACCGTTGGACGTGACGGCCGATTGCCACCCCAGCGGTCCGGCATGCGAACCAGCACCCCGTTTTCCTCCAAGACCGAAATCTCCTTGAGGAATTCATAGGCCTGATCCGGCCGCCAGGCCAGCGGCTTGAAAAGGCTTCCACTTTCCACCAGCGCCTTCAGCCATTTGCTTTTTTCAGCAGAACGATGAACCGGGGTCAGGAGTTTCAACAGGGAAATCGACTGGTTCTCGCCTGCATTCTCATGCAGGGCCTGCCCCAGGGGCCGGTGCTGGATTTGCCCGCCCGACGAGACTCCGACTGAATAGGTTGCCAGGAAGGCAAACGGAAACCCGGCGTTCTTGGGGTTCTCGGCCAGATGAAAACAAACTCGCCCTACCATCCGCCAGACAGGCCCCAACGCCTTCAGGTAGGCGTCGACGCCCCCTTCACAGTCTCGCGCCGCCACTCGGGTAGCTTCGTCCAGGTGTATCCAAAGCGTCTTGAGCGAATCCACCGACACGTATTCCCCGCCCCTCATCGGCGGCGCATGATCAACCCACCCGGCAAGATCGGCGTCGGCAGGCGGGGGCGTCGGAAGATCCAGCTCTCCCATTTCCGGCCTATGACAAAACCGGGTCAGGTAAAGATGGGCAAACTTTCTCCAGAATGCGGGAACGGCAGGCAACTGAGTCTCCGCCTCCCGGGTAGCCAGATGAAGCAATCCGGCGGGGGCACCGGCAGAAAAAGCGGCCTCAACCCGTCGTGCAGCACCATCCACCGGCCACATCTCACCCTCATGGCGTGTCCAAGTAAGATGCCCCTGTGGATTCAGCGCCAGGGTCGGATAATCGGGTATTTCAGTCATGTTCTAAATCGCCGTTTCAGTCATCTGAAACGTTTCAGATCGCCAAACCCTCATTCATACTCCCGGTCCGGTATCCTTGCAGATCGGCGGTAACGTATAGGAATCCGGCCGCCTTGGCGGCTTTCAGGACAGCGGAGCGGATGGCGGGATCGCAGAAGCGGGACAACTCCGAGGGTTCCACCTCAATCCGGGCGATGTCGCCATGATGCCTGACCCGCAGCTGTTTGAAGCCCAATTTCCACAGAACGTTTTCAACCTGATCAATCGCCTTGAGTTTATCGGCGGTGATCGGGGTGCCATAGGGAATCCGCGAGGCCAGACAGGCCAGCGACGGCTTGTCGGCCGTCGGCAGACCCATCTCCCTCGACAAGGCACGGATCTCGGCCTTGGTCATGCCCGCCTCCAACAAGGGACTGATGACCCCACCCTCAACAGCGGCCTTCCTTCCAGGCCGGTGATCACCCAAATCGTCCACCGTGGTGCCGTCGGCAATAAACTTGAGACCTTCCTGCTCCGCCGCAGCCCGGACAAACTGAACGAGTTCCTTCTTGCAGTAGTAACAGCGGTCGGGGGGGTTCTTTGCAAAGCAGGGATCGTCCAGTTCGTGGGTTGAAATTTCAACATGCCGAATGCCGAGCCGCTTTGCCAGCTCGGCCGCTTCCTTCTGTTCCCATTCGGGATAGGTCGGCGACAACGCGGTCACCGCAATGGCCCGTGTACCCAGAACCTGGACGGCCACGGCCGCCAGAAAAGTGCTATCCACCCCGCCGGAAAAAGCCACCGCCACGCCGCCGGTCTCACGGAGCCGGTTTTGAAGTTTTATTAGTTTGTCCTGCATCATTCACTCCTCGCAACATCAGCGACACCACAGGCGCCGAGGGGTTCGAAACGGCCACCCGCCATTCCGTAAAAGCCTGAGTACCAGGCTCACTCCCCTTGATCGCCTCCACCTTCCACCCCTGCTTCCGAGCCTCATCCAAAATAGCTTGGGGTTCCGTACCGAGCATTGACCCGGTGAGAATGGTTTCCGCCTCCAGAAGCGTCTGGCCGCGCAGGCGTGAAAATTCCTCAGCCCGGAGGGTCTGGAGATGAACCCGCACCAGGACGCCCACGATCACGCTGAGAATGGCGAGGGCAACCAGGGACTCGATGAGAGTGAAACCGCTAGAACTGCCCGCTGCTGATATCCGCTGCCTCACCGGTTCCGCCTTCCTCGCCATCGGATCCATAGCTGATGATCTCACAGGGTTCGCCCTTCCGGCCCGGAACCAGATAGATGTAGGGATTTCCCCAGGGATCCGGCGGCAAGTTACGGCTCTCCAAATAACCTTCCGGCGGGTACTCCTTGGGCAGCGGCGGAATTTTGGGCTCACCACAGAGCGCTTCCAGCCCCTGTGCGGTATTGGGCAATTGCGCATGAGCCGCCTTGTACATCTGCAGGGCGGTCTGGAAGGTCTTGATCTGCGAGCGCGCCGCCTCCAGCTTCGCCTTGCGGAGATAACCCGCCACCGACAACCCGACCACGCCGGACAAAATACCGATGATCGTCATGGCAATCAGGATCTCAATCAGTGTAAACCCGCTTTTTCGATTCATGGTTCCTCCCCGTCGCCGCCCAGTTTCCCGCCACAAAATTTCCCGTACAGGGCATCCAACTTCGCCAGATAGTACGGCACATTTTCATCCCGCTCAACGGGATTCCACTCCGAAACCAGCCGCGCGGCGGCAAACACCTGAACGCTCTTCTTCGTTCCGGTCACATAATACGACACCTGATCCCCGGCGCGGTAGTCCCGCCCCGATTTCAACGCCAGCTCATAGGCCGCATTACGGCCCCGCCCCTTTTCCCCGATCTTCGCGGCATAGGTGGCGGGGGAATCCTGGAGTGTTTCCGTCTTGGCGAGCGCTTTCACCGGCCACTGACGATCGCGAATCTCGCTCTCCGCCTTGGCCTTCAGTGCCGGAAGTTCCGCGTCGCGGCCTTCCAGCTTCAGCCGGATCATCTCCTTGAGGAACTTCCGCTGAAAGGGTTCCAGCCCGCGCGATTTCAGCGCCGCCCCCTTGATGACAATCTCGCCATTTGCGGACAGGAGGGCATAGTTTTTCATCTTGTAGCTGAACATGGCCGCGTACTCGCCGTCGAATTCAATTTCGATCCCCTCCGGAAGGGACGCCGCGAAAGCTTTCCGGAAGGCGTCCTGCTTCACGGGCGAGCTCTCCTGGGGCGGAACATAATACACACCGTCGGTATCGATCTCGACCGGAGTGGCGCCATGCTGCCGCAACCAGTCAATCATCTGGCGGAGCAACTCGCGTCCTTCGGCCGCCACCCGCTCCGCGGCGTCAAAATCACTGAACCGGACCTGGTCGAAACCCAGGTATCCATAAAACGAATTGATGAGGATCTTGAACGTGGTCTGCAAGGCGTTGAAGTGAGCGCGCACGGCATCGGAATCAGCGGCCTTTTCCTGGTCCCGCGCCGATATCCGGAACCGGCGCAACTGCTCCAGCAAACGGTGAAACACGCCCAGGGTGTCATTCCGCGGACCGATCTTCCGGGTCAGCATCAGCGACGGATAGAGCGAGCGAACGTCGCAGTGATGGACGTTTTGAATGACGCCCTCGCCAAACAAATCCGTATAGCCGCCCGAGAACGGACGCCCCTTATCCGGCAATGGAATCGCCCGCGATTGCCGGAAATATTCACGAAGAATCAGCGCATCGATCTTCGTGGCATTGCCCCGCACACTGACATTCTGATACGAGAACGGCAACATCTGCGCCTGCACAAAGGCGCTCTGCGAC
Organism: uncultured bacterium; assembly: GCA_903958395.1. Classification (GTDB taxonomy): domain Bacteria; phylum Verrucomicrobiota; class Kiritimatiellia; order CAIKKV01; family CAITUY01; genus JAABPW01. The sequence goes on from CAJBSZ010000398.1 coordinate 7,401, forward strand.
AGCAGGCGACTCAGAGCCTCCGTCTCCTCGATGTCATGCAACGCATACTGCATGAGCCGGGCGGGATTCTTTTCAAATTCAGATGAGATATCGCCGCCCTTGAGATAGACGCGATCTGCCGGCGAGAGGCCGAAATGACGGGCCACGTTTTTCAATCCGTAACTTTCAAGGACGCGGTGGGTGATATCGTAGGCCTGGACCATAAAATAGGTATCCATGACATGCCGCCCGAAAATCTCGAAGCGGGTGTAGGCGACGGTGCGTTCCCCGATGTTGAATCGACTGGGTCGCGAGTCCGGCGTCTGCCCAGTGCGCCCCAAGGCCAGTTTCACGCCGTGTCGTTTGGCCCGGGCGGCCAGATAGGGCAGATCGAAATTGAAAATGTTGTGTCCCTCAATCACATCCGGATCGCGCGCATGAACGCGGGCCACAAAGGTTTCCAGAAGGGCTTTTTCGTCCAGTTCGGCGCCCGAGAGCACCTCACGCCAACCCGACGAATCGCCCAGGGCGATAGCGATGATCCGATCCCCGTCCCGTTCCGGGTTGCAGAACTCAAATCCCCGGGTTGTAAAACATTCAATATCCACCTGCATCCGGCGGACGTTCTCGAAACGCATACCCTTGAAAAGGGTCCGGCCGCTCTGAAGGAGATACTGCTGAACCGGGTCACCCAGAAGAAAATACGGAGCCTGGGGATTGCCTGCGGTGACGCCCGAGGTCTTCGCGAGCCAGGTCTTGGCTTTCTGGCAGGCCTTCCAGGTGGGGAAGCTGATCTTCCACCGGAATGGAGCGTCGCCGGCGAGCGTCTCGATCACGGCATCCTTGACAGGCCCATCCAGTAATTCCTCGCGGGCGATCCAGATAAAGGGGGAAAAGGGCTCCGAAGTCTGGCGACGCGATTCCCCGTCACGCCAGAACAGAAACATCTGATCCTGATCTGGTTTTTCCTGATGCTCCACCGCGACAAGGCCTGGGGCAGGATCAGAACCCATTAGTAGCGGGTCGGAGAGCATCATCAATCCCTGCGACTTGAGCCGAGTTTGACATTCGGGAAGGCGGAGAACCAGATCTGGAACATGAACCGGTAGTCGGCCTCACGTTGGCTCCCGTCGTCCCGTGTATACGCCGGGAGATAGCTGGCGCCCCAGGTTAC
>CAJBSZ010000399.1 GCA_903958395.1 uncultured bacterium
CTGATTGGTTCGGCGCATGGCTGGTTGGGCGGGATTGGCTTCGGCAGTTCGGCGTTGTATTTGGAAAGTCGGGATCAGTGGATCGGATGGGATGAAAGTCAGCGGTCGCAATATCATGAGCGGGTTATCAACATGACGCGGTATTTGATACGTCCGAGCGTGCAGAGCGATAATGTTGCGTCGCATATACTGGGGCTGTGCAGCCGGCGTGTGGCAGTGGATTTCCAGGCCCGTTACGGCATAGAGCCATGGATGATGGAGACGTTCATAGACCGGGAACAGTACGTGGGCACATGCTATCAAGCCGCGAATTGGACTTGTGTCGGCCAAACCAAAGGCCGGGGCCGGAACGGGAGCAAGAAGGAAGGCAAGAGCATCAAAGATGTGTATCTATATCCATTGGTCTCAAACTTCCGGACTCGGATGGGGCTGAAGAAAGCGGAAAGCGTCGAGCCACAGGCATTGGAAAAGGGTCTGGAATCGGATCAATGGGCGCAACAGGAATTCGGTGGCTGTCAACTTGGGGATGGGCGGCTGACCGCGCAGTTGGTGAGAATTGCCAAGGACAAAGGGCGTCAGCCCGGCGGATCGTATTCACGCGCCTGCGGAGGGAATCGGCATCAACTGAAAAGCTATTACCGGCTTATGAATAATGAACGCGATGAGGTGTCCTGCGACACCCTGGCGGCGGGACACCGTGAGCAAACGATCCGGCGGATGGCCAGCGAGAAAGAGGTTCTGATCATCCAGGACACCATGGATCTTAATTATTCCACACGATCCCATTGCGAGGACCTTGGGCAGATCGGAACGAACCAAATGGGGACCCGGTCGAAAGGGTTGAAGATGCATAGCGCCTTGGCTGTGAACAACCGCGGCGTGCCCTTGGGCGTGTTGCGGGTTCAGACCTGGGCGCCGCAACCCGCAGACAAGAACACCCATCGAAATGATCTCCCCATAGAAGAAAAAGACTCTTTTCGGTGGTTACAGATCTATCAGGACGCGCACACCGTGGCGTTGCGAATTCCCCAAACCCATGTGATCTGTGTGGGAGACCGCGAGAGCGACATTTTCGAACTGTTCGATGAACGCCGCAAGCACGGTGGCCGGGTGGATATCCTGGCACGGGTCCAACATAACCGGTGCCTGGATGGGCAGGAAGAGAAACTCTTTGACTACATCCGGCATGGCGAGGCGGATGGGGAGGTGTCGATTGCGGTGCCTCGACAGCGGGAGAAATCAGGCAAGCCGAGCGAGGCGGGGCGCTCCGCCTTGCCGGCACGAACCGCCCAAGTGGAAGTTCGCTTTCGTGAAGTGACAATCTGTGCCCCACAAACACCACGGCTCAAGGACAAGAAACCCATCCGCCTTTTCATCGTTTCCCTTTTTGAGAACAATCCACCACCGGGAGCCACTCGCATCGAATGGTTGTTGCTCACGACCATGGAAGTGCATTCGTTCAAACAGGCCATGAAATGCGTGAAGTGGTATTGCCAGCGTTGGCGTATTGAAGAGTGGCATCGAGTCTTGAAAAGCGGGTGCCGGATCCTGGAGCACCAGAATCATTCCGCCGAGGTCCTGGCGCGAACCCTCACACTTGATGCCGTAATCGCCTGGCGTATCATGGTGTTGGCTCTCCTGGGCCGTGAAATGCCCGAAATGCCATGTGCACTCATGTTCAATCCATGGGAGTGCGAAGTGCTTCAGTTGCTCGCTCAAAAAAAAAGCCCGTCACCCTCGGAGAAGCTATCATCCTCATCGCCAAACTTGGAGGCTACTTGAACCGCCGGTGCGATGGGTCACCTGGCTTCCAGTCTCTCTGGAGAGGATATGCAAGATTCCATGATATGGTCTATGCGCGTTCGCTCACGGAGGTATTGACGTGAACACGTTGCGTGAATTTAAGGGGCAAGCGCAGGTCAAGCCGCCGCACTCCAAAGCAGAACCTGAAAAGTGCATGACAAATGACGGTTTGTCCATGTCAAGACAAGGCGAGGGGTAATAGGAATCACACCAGTCAATGGGAAGCCGTGTCGTTTATCCATCTCAAATTCCGGAACTCCGGCTTGGCACCCTGCCACGTCGCCCCAAGTACCAGATTGGCTCCGTTTTGACCATTACCGAGACGGAGCGTCTCCTGCGCGCCGAGCCGCAGTTCCCGACACTCTTTCCAGTCGGTACGGCGGACGCCGTCCGCGCCACGGAAATCCGAAGGCGAAAGAACAATACTCTGCCATTCGGCCCCACCCTTGAGTTGGACCTCCGCAACGCGTTTATCAATACCAATCACCAGTTTGTTGGGCAAAGCGGCAAGAACCTCAATTTGCATGCGGGCTCCCGCGGGTGCTTTCCACCGATCACTGTAGAGCTTGTGGGTCGTGAACGTCCACTCCTCACGCTTATACCTAAACCACTCCTTCTCCCAGTCACCCGTGAAGCTTTCAATCATCAGGGAGGGCGCCAGCGTCGCCTTGACACCGGCGGTTTTGAGTTCATCCGCTGTCACCATGGTCATCAGCGAAGAGAGATTGAAACAGTCCGTGGTGTAGCCACGATAGTAGTACCCCACCCCACTGACGGCGGAATCCAGCGGATAGAGGACATTGGCGTACACCCAAAGCGGCTTGTCGAGTGAGGCCACCGGCAGATCAGCGACCCAGCGTCCACCTTGTTTACAGGTCGCGGCGTAATGCCAGAACCGCGCGATGGTGTTGCCGAGATCATCCGGCTTGCCATCGACCTGCCCCTGCTGTGTGTAAAAGACATCGACCTGCAAAACAGGCTTAGACGTGTCCGGCCGCACGTCGAGCGACGGCACGCCGCTTTTCGCACCCAATACAAGTTTTGTTCCAGGTGTTTTCGGAAGCGTGAATGAAGCCTTGAGATATTGATCCATCCACAACTGGGTGGCCACTTCATATTCGGCGTTGTCCTGGTGGTTGTGATGCGGCGAACAAGTGACGCGCCAGTCCTGGCTCTTGATCTCCTTAACTGCGGTTTGCAGGTCATTGATCCGGCCGTGAAAATCGTTAGCCGGGCTCAGGAACATAATCGGGCAGGAAATACGCTTGAGGGAGTTATCATCGCCCAGGGTTGCGCGATAGAGTGCATTCTTATCGTAGCGGTCACTGATTCCGCCGCAGGAAGGCGCGGCGGCTTTCACGCGCGTGTCGGATCCCGCGGTCAGCACGGTGAGTTTTCCGCCCATCGAGTGTCCGTAAACACCGAGTTTGCCGGCATCCACTTCCGGTTGCTGCTCGAGAAAGGTCAGCGCCCGGCGGGCGGCCATGGCGCAGGGGAACCACCCGCTGTTACGGGGCGAGGCAACCGGATCGATCGAATGATCGGACGGCGGATTTGATGCGAAACTGTTTTCGGGATAACGGCAGGGCGAATGATAGGCATCGATCGCCCCCCAATCCGTGGTCAATTTGTATTTCGGATCATTGGTATTGCCATCCCAGAACAGTTTTACTTCATCAGGCCCCACCGCGTAGCCCGGCGCACTGATCCGCCCGGCCCAGGCGATCGAGATCGTGGCATAGCCACGCTTGGCGTTGGTCAGGGGCGCCTTGTAGTCGGCATACTGTCCCCCGCCATGGATCTGGACAAGGCCCGGGAGTTTTCTGGCGCCCTTGGGATATCCGTACACCCCTGCCATCATGGCCTTTTGCCCCTTGAAAACGCCGACGCGGTAGCGCAGCACCTTCAAGACCACCCCGTCCTCTTCCCACTCCTTCAGAACCTCGACATCCAGCGGCTCAACACGCGGATCGTATCCCGCCCACAACGCCTCGAAGGTCTGCGGGGCTTTCCCGTCCTTGAGAGCCGGTAACGAATCCTTTCCTGTCATAAGGTTGGCGCCAGCGCACACTTCCACGACAATCAACATCAGGCCAATAATAGCTTGGTTAATCAGTTTCACAGATCAATCATCTTTCATTTTTTAAAAGCTTTTCACGGGAGTTTCCCGGTCACCCGCGCTAACGTTTTGCCGTGAGCGATCTCCCGTCCATCGGCCAGGACACTTAGTCCTGCGCCCCGGCCGTACCGTTTGCCCGTCATGTCCCAAATTACAGTGAGATTACGACCGTGATAACTCACATTATCCAGGCAGAAATACTCCAAGGCACCTTCCGGCACGAGCGGGTTGACCTCGACCAGGTCATCCGCCCTTGGACGCAGTCCCACCAACCCCGTGATGACCAGATCACAATAGGTGGAGTGGTTATAATCCCTGCCCCGCGTTTTCGGGAAGGGCCCAACCTTGATCCAACGCCCCGTGTCGGGGTTGAGCGACTCGTCCAGCCACGATACGACCTTACCGTCATCTAACGTGAGGCGATGGCTACGCGTGTAGGCCTTCAACGTGTCGAAATACTCCTTTTTGCCGATTACGTCCTGGCGGTAATTGTTGAGCACGTTAGCCAAGGCAGTCAGCGTCTGAGCAGTCGAAAAGGGCCAACTCGCCCCGCACCACATGCAACCTGCGGCGTTAATGAAAAACCTCGAATCCCGCCGCTCGGCCACCGTCGGACCATACGCCCCGAGGAATCCCTGCGGGTCGGTCAATTGCCGCCAAGCTTCTTCATAGCCGCGGCCTGCTTCCGGCAGGTTGAAGTACCAGGGCACCAAGCCGAAGATCTCGCGCACCTTGACCAACTGGCCTGGTGCGCAGACCTCCGCGACAGAGTTGCTGTATTGATTCATGGGGGCCTGTTCGTGCCGCATCACTTTGAAGAATTTCGCGTCGGAATCCCATAGTTTGGCCTGAACCCGTTTTCGCAACTGATCGGCTTCCACCTGATAGTGATCAGCCAATTCCTTCCGGCCCGCCAGTTCGGCAATCCGGGCAATAGCCACAGTTTCGCCGTACATATACGAGTTCATCGGCGGCCGGATGCCCGTGCCGCCAATGGAAAACTCCTGTCCTTCCCAGGAATCAACCTGCCAATAGAGACCATTCCCCAGTAGCCGGCTCTTTTGCCAGGGGCTGCCCGCCGGGTCGCCTTGTTTCCAGGCCTCGTGGTTCTTGACCAAAGCATCCATCAACCCGGTGACAAACGGCTTGTCTGCATTGACCAGGTATCGGGCATAGATGGCGTCGGTGATCCACTGTGAATACTGTTTGCTCGTGCCGCCCGGATCGCCGCCTTTGCCAAAGTGGAACTGCGTGTAGTCGTTCATAATCTTCGAGTCGCGAATCCAGCGTCCCTCGTAGAGTTGATGACCCACGGGACAATTGATGGTGTTGTATTTCTTACTCCACCCCACCTTCGGCAGGAACTCCGTGACAACGAAACCATCAGGGGTGTGCCAGATATGCTTCCGGTAGGCCCACCAACGAAAATAGTAAGTCTCCTCGATATCCTTGTCGGAACACTCGAAAAGAGGAACGTTCCGCTCCATCCATTCGGCGGCTTGGGCGTTACTGATCGCGGTGATCGAGCCGTCTTGCGGCAATCCTTCAGTAGTATCGTCCGGACGCTGGCTATTGAAAGTCGCCACATAACTGCGGAGTGCGTCGGGGCGCATCTGCGAGTTTGGGCCTTGGAGCCGGCGGTCTCCGCCGGTAATAGGCTCAACCGGCCGGGGACGGCCGGCTCCAGGGGGAGCTTGGGCCGAATTTGACTTCAGCATTATCGTGGCTGGCTTAAGTCCATCGGATTCCGCGGCAAGCAAGATCTCACCCGCTGTGCGCGTGGTCTGCACCAGCACCATGCACAGGCCGTTGAAGGCCGAGCGCTGCGAAGCTTTTACGGATTCATGGCAGGTGGGATCGCCGTTTCCGACGCCGAGAACTTTGCCAGGACCCTTAACCGAGAAGCGAATCATGTTGCCTGCCGTCGGCACTACGCGTCCTTGATCGTCCACCACGCTCACGCCGACCCACGCCAGATCTGCTCCGTCCGCGGTGAGCGCGGAACGATCCGGCGCAAGAGCAATCCCTGTAGGCACCCCGGTGGTTTCGCGCACGGCACTGAGCTGTCGGCCTTGGCTGGATCCCTTGGCAACCTGTCGAAAAACCAGCGGCTCAGCCGGAGGCTTCGCCCTACCTTGAGAAATCTCCTGTATTTCGGTAGGGCGAGGCGTCCCTGCCGAGCCGTCTTGTATTGGATCTGTGTTATTCAACAGGCCCTTAGCCTCCAGTTTGCCGGGGGCATAGGGTACCGACCATTCCAGATGGCCGTTTCTTTCCATCTTTTTCTTTCCAAGGGATTTACCATTCAGGAAAAGCTCCACCTCATCGCAATTGCTATGAACCCACACAGGAATCTCCTGCCCCTCCTTGCCCGGCCAGTTCCAATGAGGGAAAACATGTATAACCGGCTCGGATCCCCACCAGGATTTATAATACCAATATGAATCCTTAGGGAATCCGCAGGTGTCCATAATCCCGAACTGCGTGCTGATCGCCGCTTGCCCCGGCCAGACAAAGGGCGTGGGCTCCCCCTGATAGTCAAAGCCGGACCAGACGAAATATCCCATCATCCAGGGACGCTCTATAACGGCCTTCCAGCCGGCTTCGCAGGTCGCCGACCAACCCATGCGGTTTTCACTGTAGGCACTCAACTGGCAGAGTGCTTCGTTGCCGTAGAGATCCGGGCCACGCATTTTATTCTTAAATTGAGTGCGGTCGTAGCAGCCGCGGGTTCCGAGTTCACTGCAGGCTTCCGTTCCAACCATGGGTTTACCAGGGTATCGAGCGTGAATCTTGTCGTAAAGGTGAATGGTATAATTGACCCCCACGACATCGACCGCGCCGGAAACCCCGTTTGTCGTAAAGGCATCGTCCGGAGTGAGGCCCGGACCGAGACTGCCGTTATTTGCATAGGTAGTCGGGCGCGTTCCATCCAAAGCATCGACCCGCTTCTTAATCGAGCGGGCAATCCGTCCACCACTGGGCTTATTTTGATAGGCGCCCCCTTCATTGCCTACGCTCCACATGATGATGCTGGGGTGATTCCGGTGGCGCTTCACCTGAATGGTCTGATTCTCCAGAGTATCAGCTGTCGTTTTATCTGAAGCCAGCATGGTGCAGCCATCACCAAAACTGCGGAATTCGTCCATCACAAGTATCCCCATACGATCACAGGCATCATAAAATTCAGGCTCAAACGCATAGTGAGAACAACGCCATGCGTTACCCCCCATTTTCTTAATTTGCTCAAGCCGCCATTCAGTCAGACGGAGAGGCATCGCATGTCCGACCCCGGCATGATTCGGGCGGGAACAGACTCCCTTGATTTTCACAACTTTGCCATTGAGCAGAAATCCTCGCTCAGCATCAAATTCGATTTTACGGATACCAAAGGGGGTCAACACACGATCCACCGGCTGGCCATCCACCTTGATGGTCGTGCGCAGGGTATACAACACCGGCTGCTCACAGGACCATAGTTTGGCTTCAGGCAGTTGCAGACTCTGCTTCATCGCCGTCTCACCTTCCACAAGCTGCCACCGTTGCGTTCCGGTCTGCACGACATGGCCTCCGGCATCAATGACCTCATGAATCAGTTCGGCATTTACCCCAGATTTACCGGTGTTATTGACGGCCGCAGAAATACTGATGACCGCAGGCGCGGTGACGCCATCCTTCGGGTCAGGAATGGCAGCAGTCACAAAGACACTATCCGGAGCGACATGCACTGGTGCCACGGCCACCATGCGCACATGACGAGTGATCCCGGCACCGTCAAACCCACTTTCTGATGGGCTCGGGTTAACACTCACGACCAGGGAATTCGCGCCGGGTTTAAGCGCATCGGTCACATCAATCCGATTCAGAACAAACCCGCCACCATGAACATCAACGTGTTTCCCATTAATCCAATAATGGCTCATGCGGTAGACCCCGTCAAACTCCAGCCAAACCCGGCCGCCCGGAGCCAACTCGGGCTTCGTCAGTACCTTCCGGTAAATCGCCGGGACACGGGTATATCCATCCCCTCCGCCGCGACTCATAATCTCCCCTTCAACGATATAGTCATGCGGCACGTCCACGGTTCTCCAACCGCTGTCGTCATAATCCGGGCTGATCGGGCTTGTCACAGGGAATTCAACCTTGTCCAGATCCACAAACTTCACCTCGCCAAGCGTCCCCCAGCCATCAACACCCTCTATCAATACGGCAACCGAGTTTGAGCCCTCTTGTTTCCAGACCTTGCGGAGGTCGACCGTAAACTCTTCCTCCTGTCCCTCATGCCGCGCCAGCTTGACGCCGTTCACATAGACATGCGCGATACGATGAATTCGTGAACATTCCAGAACCGGTCGGGTGGCCGATTTCCCCGGCAACTCGGCTCTGAACCACGCTGGCAAAAAGGCATCGTCGCGGTTCATATCGCCCACAGCCAGCCACCCCTGCAGGATCGACGCCTCTTTTTTACCTGCTCGTGCGTCAAACAGGGAACCCGCCACCCACTCTTTCCCTGACGTATCAAGTCCGGGTGCCGCCATGACTTTGGCCGACGCTTCTCCCCGCGAATCCAAACGATAACGCCACCCAGAAACCGGCGTCCGGCCAGGCAGTTCGACCGCCCCTTTCTTAAAACGCCACCCCTGATCCAGGGAAATGGTTTTCCGGAGTGTATCGACTGCCGTGGCATCACCTGTATGAAGCCACGAGATCAACAGTGCCGCACCTATGATGCGTTTTTTCATTTACTCTCCAGAACGATGACCTCGAAGGGCTCCAGTTTGAAGGCGTGAATCTTACCCGCCGTAAGTGTGACGACAGGTTTATCCGCTTCATCCGCCCACGGGCTTTTCATGACGAAAGTCCGAATCGCTTCATGTGGCGGCAGCTCAAAAGCTTTTTTCGGGTCGATATCGATCGACTGCGACTGGTCAGAAGGATTGCGTAGCATGAGGGTCGCCTTGGTCGGACTCCAGGAAGCCACCCCATACACCTGTTGCTTTCCGGGGTCGCCGCCGACCCAATGGGCATCGACCAACACGTCTTCGTTGGCCCGGGCCCACTTGGCGCCTTCGGCCACAATGTCCCACAACTCATCGGTCATGAGCGCTTCGCCGGTGTCCGGGTTGTTAGGCGCGATATAAAGCTCCTGCAGGTTCACCCCGATGCCGAAATAGGAGCGAACTTCATTCTTCCACTCCTTGACCGTCGTGGTATCAAATCCTTTATGATGAACATAGGGCGCAAGCACGGGCCCCATCACCATGACTGATGAGATCGGGAACAGCGGACTTTGAAAGACAACCTTCATGTAGGTTATCCAGTCCCGGTAAGTAATCGATTGCTGGCGAACAGGCCCTGCACCCTTCATCTCGATGTCGCCTCCGCCACGCCAAATCGAATCGGAGTTCATCAGAAAGAACGGGCTGGGCCAACTGCCGCAGGTGGTGTTAATAAAGACATCCGGCTTCACCTTGCGCATGTCCTCGATCAGTTTCACCAGCGCCTCACGTTCGGATTCGCTTTCCGGAGTCTCATTGAACCCGTCGAATTTAAACATATTGACCCCCTGGTTGCGCAGAAAGTCGAAGCATACCGCACGGAAACGGGCGAGGTAAGCGGGGTCGGACAAACTAAAAGCCAGGTCTTTGATCACGTAAGGCAAGTTGTTCTTCCTGGCCGTTTCAAAACGGACCTGACGCCCGCCCCACCCGCCTTGCGGGGACATCCAGACACCCAACGAGCTACCGTGCTTCCCGGCAACCGCGCTCATGACTTTCCATTCGTTAGGATTACGCTTGGGGTCGAACTGCCACACGTCGGTCGCCGTGCCGGAAACATTGTCCCACGGGTCATCAAACATAAACGACTCAACGGGCACACCGCGCTTAACGGTTAGTTCTTTCGTGAAGATCTCGATCCGTTTCAGCGCTTCGGACTCATCCGCCTTCTTCGCCCGTGCGGTATGCAGAATATCGTACCATGCATTATAATGGAGAACCTGGTGATAGGCCTGCGACCGCTCCCGCTCCAGATAGTAGTTAAACGCCCGGCGGAGTTGATCTTTTGGGTAGATGCCGATTGAAGCGCGCTGGTGAACCGTCTCCCCCTGTTTTACCGCCATGTTTGAGCGATCCCAGTAAAAGACAAGATGTTCGCCAGCGATGAGAGACCTTGCGGTTGGATGGTGATACCCGAAGAAGAAGCGATCATTCACTACAGGGCTCCCGACCGGAGTGCCAAGCTGCTTCAGATTCTTGGCGGTCACATCCAGCAGGGCCAGGCGCTTAAGACTCAACTCCCCGTGCAACGGCGCGACCGTCACATCGAACAGGATATAGTTTGAATCATCCCGCAGTATGGATTTCCACACCACACGATACGAATCGTCGGGTGCAGTAAAGGTCAGGGTAAAGGATTTGGCCGGGAAATGATCGCCCAGTCGAGGGGAAGCCAGGTCTGCAGAAATCGCTTCTTCCCGGACTTCCGCATCAAGTTTCATCGCCGATGCGTTGACCGGTTTGCCATCCACAACCAAAGCGAAGGGTTCATCAACGACAATGGTAGATCCCGCTTCGCCCTTGATCTCAAACCGGGCCTCTTTCACCCGTCCGTCCGTCACATCAAAACGGAATAACACCAGATCATTTTGCAGCGTTCGTGTATTTCGCAGAATGTTTGCTTTCGCAATTCCGGGAAGCCGTTGATCCGGATAGCTGATTTTCATACCCAGATTGGGCTTTTCAGCCAGTGCGGTATAGAAAGGCAGAATGCCCGCCCACAATAAAAACCATCCAACTAATCTCAAGTAATTCCTCCTCACTCTCGCATTCATTGCTACTACTGCACTTTCATCACGATAAGGTCTTTTCGCCGGGATTCAGGGGTGACTTTCAAATCCATCACCTGTCCGTTTACCACCCGCCCTTGAACGGTGGTTTGATAAGGAGCATGGAGTTTGAAATCGACATTCCAGTCTTTCGGCCAGGCAGGTAGCAGATAGATTTTTTTGCCATCCACCTGCATGAGCATGTATTGAAGCGTATTGAGAATGACGGAGGCCTGGCACTGGTCGGGTATCCAGTCAAAGTTCGGGCCCCAGAAGGCTGGGAACCGGCTGTCCGGGCGGTTCTTTTTTTCATTGGCACCACCCATGAGATTCTCTGTGGTGACAGCCTGAACCAGATAGACCTTCGCCTGGTCGGTCAGGCCCAGCAAAGCGGCCTGGATCGAATCCTGCTGCCAACCACCCGTGCGTTTGTTACCGCGGCGCGCATAGGTTTCCAGGCCAATTTCAAATTCGGGCTTTCCGACACCACAGATCGGATAGGGGAAAACCGCATAAAGCTCAGGGTTTTCACAGTTTTTCCTGTCGGAGTAAACATGCGCTGGTTTCAGCCATTTCTTGTCAGCTTCCTCTGCGATGGGAAGTTCCTTCACCTCGCCGAGGAGACGCTGCCAGCGCGCTCGCTGTTCAGCAGTAGTCAACGGCTCAGGTAATTGAAGCAGTCCACCCAGAACGGTTCGCAGGCCGGCGACAACGGGAAGCGGATCCTCGGCGGCATGCCAGGTTTCCAGCGCCTGCGCAGGCGAGATATGCAACTTGCCCTCCGGCATGCGTTTGTAATGCTGGTCATAGAAGAGCACCACCTGATCCGCAATGGGCAACAGCGTCTCCTTTACGAAAGCCTCCTCCCCGGTATTTAGGTAATAGGCCAGTAACATGGTGGACAGTTCTAATCCGCCATCCCAGTAATACCTCGTATACGGGCACTTCGAATACACATCCGGATTATCCTTACCCATGCCAAAATCCTGTTTTCGGTTGAGTCCCCACATCTGAGTGGTTTCGGAAAAGAACACCCCATCATGGCCAAAATAGCGGCGCGTTCGTTCTTTGAGAAGCGGCAGCATATTCCGATACATGCTGAAGAGCGGTGCCATCTGGTCGTAATCCCCCGAATAGAGCATGGGCCAGTAGATAAGTCGGGTATTCTGGAACCAGTAGGGACCACCCCATCGACGGTGGTCCGGGCCACAATAGGCTCCCTCAGGAACATTCTGATAATTATCCATACCATCCACGGTAAACAGGGATCCATTAAACTTAATGGGGTAGTTTCCGCGACCGGCACAGGCCTGGACCCAGCGTTGGAGCTGGTAGGCCAAACCCGTCGCCTCCGCATTCGCAGTCCCTGACACATCGATATAACTGCGATCCCAAAACACCCGCCACCATTTTACATGGGCCAGCCAGGCAGTTTCAACCGGAACCGCTTCCACACTCTGTCGCTGTTGCTCAAGGTGAGTCAGCCAATCCTCAGGCGTTTTTGTCTGTTCCGTCAAGGCATGGATCCTCACGTGAAGGCTTCGGGTGGGCGCCGAGGTCACCAGCGTTTTATCATCTTTGGACTTCAGACCTACGCCGGAAATCAGGCCGCCAAAGGTGCGATTCATGAGCGGGTCGGTAAATTGATCTACCAATTCTCCCAGATGCTGAAATTTCAAAGAGTCGGCAAAGATACTGTGCACATTCCGCTGATACCACCGGACCGTCTGGCCATCAGACGGCAGAATCACATCCTTTTGAGCTCCACCTTGGAGCCATTTACCTTCGGCCCGCCAGCTTTCCAGAGCGATTTCTGCCGTGCAGGGTGCCGAGCTTTGGATATCGACATGAACCACCGGACGATTCGCATCAATCCAGAAGCGAATGAAACGTTTCTGACCGGCAACGGAGGCGTCAATGGTGATGCTTCCGGTCTTCAAATCCAGCTCTTGCCGGAACTCAACCCCCTCTTGAAAAAGCGGTTTTTCAAGACGGACTCGAACCCGTCCCAGTTTCACCAATTCCGGATCCGGCCCACCGCCGGTCCAAGCATCACTTTTTGAAAGATAGAAAATCAGATCCCCGGTCGGCTCCACCCACACGTTCGCGGCAAGATCCCCATTCCCGATCGGCATGGACCCATTGTAGTCCTTGCTGGGCGAGGTCCACACGACATTAAACTTGTCCATGGCATGCCCCTCTCCCGCCAACAAAGTGTATAGTGGATGAAGACAAACGAGGGAGGCTATAATGGATAATTTTTTCGTCATTCTGCGATTCCTTATTTTATTCAAACACCATTAGTTCAGATGCCTTTCCTGCTTCAGCCACGCGACAAAGTCACGCACCTGCTGTCTCAACGGTTCATCATCGGCAACGGCACCTTTTCCTACCAACGGATCATAGAACACCCCGACCACATTCTGACCGGGCTTGGTCCTGAGTTCTTCCACAAGTTTCTGCGCCGCGCCAAGGAAGTCCGTTATGTGATCGGTATTATCGGTGCGGTCAGGAACATCCTCGCTGGTGAGGACTTCAAAAGCGATTTTTCCGGTTTTACTGACGCCATCAAACCCCATGGGCAGTTGTCCCTCCACCACAAAATCAACCCCCAGTCTCTTCGCTTCTTCCGCGATGACGTTTCGCGCATCTTTCTCGGACCACGTCGGAGGTTTTTTGTTACGCGAAACAATCACGGAGTCGGCATGCTGGCCCAGGCCATGCCTGAACACCGGCGCCACGATAAGTTTGTCCACGCCCGTCATGGTTACACCCGCGTCCCCCGGCAGAGGATGATCCAAACTCGATGCGGGTTGACTCTTTGCAAGGAGATGCCGGCTGTATTGTTGAGTAGTCGTCCTGGCCAGCCGGTCGCGCTTCATCGTGGCTTCAATCAATCTCGCGTCTCCCGGGGGCAGGGTCGCAACAGCACATTTGCCGGCTTCAATACCATCGGCCGAAATGTTTAACCGAATGGTTCCCGCCTCTCTCTTCGACTTCACGATCACCCGGCAAAGGCCGTAGAACGTTTCCACCTGATTGCCCTTGAAGGGCGCGTGGTTCATCGCGCTGCCGTTATCAATGCCTACCAACGTGCCCGCTCCTTCGACCGAAACCCGAACCCACCGGTCCGCATCCCGACAGACCACACCCTGTGCATCCACCAGGCGGACCTCTAAAAAGCTTAGATCGGCGCCATCCGCGGTGATCTCGGAACGGTCCGCGTTCACTTCAAGTCGCACCGGTTCGCCCGCTGTACGCAAGATGTTGGTGCATACCGCCCGACCATTGGACCGGCCGATGGCCTTCAACTCGCCGGGTTCGTAGTTCACCGGCCATTCCGCATGCAGG
Organism: uncultured bacterium; assembly: GCA_903958395.1. Lineage (GTDB taxonomy): Bacteria > Verrucomicrobiota > Kiritimatiellia > CAIKKV01 > CAITUY01 > JAABPW01. The sequence continues at coordinate 14,100 of CAJBSZ010000399.1, forward strand.
CTCTCCGCACGGTTGATCCGTTTCACACCGAGGGACCGGTTGTTGAGGAAAAGCTCCACCTCCTCGCTGTTGCCGTAAATCCAGACCGGTATGGGCTTAGCGTTGTATTGTGGCCAGTTCCAGTTCTGTGGGACGATGTGCACCGTTGGTTTGTCGGTCCAATCGGCCTGGTAGATGTAGTAGGAATCCTTTGGGAAACCGGCTAAATCAATGATGCCGAACAGACCATTGCGCGCCGGCCACGGGAATGGAAAGCACTCACCCAGATAGTCAAACCCGGTCCAGGCGAATTGACCGGCCACCCATGGCGACTTTCTCATAGCGATCAGCGTTCCTTCGGACCGATCATTTCCCCAGAATTTTCCGTATCCGGTACACTCGGAGTTGTTCTTGATATTCTGAATTCCCAACTTAATACCTCGATCATTTACAATCTCATACGAATAACTGTCCCGTGTCATGAAACTGGTCGCATTCTCAGTCCCGATCATGGGTTTCTTGCCTTTGAGCTCGGGATACGCATCCAAGCAGTAATTTTGGCCATAGACGTCCAGCGCCGCCGTAATTCCGACCCGTTCGCTGGCCTTTGATGAATTGCAGGCCGCCGTCACAAGCCGGCTGGGATCGTGCTGCCGGCAAATCTCGATCAGGCGCTTGGCGATCACACCACCCTGCCCGGGAAACGTCTCCCGGTGCTGTTCGTTCATCTCGTTGCCGATACTCCAGATGATCACACTGGGATGATTGCGGTCACGCCGGATCATGCTGGCC